>CADABA010000282.1 GCA_902785985.1 uncultured Lachnospiraceae bacterium | reverse complement strand
GCGGAGTTTTCAGGACCGGTGCGCTGAATCTGCACAGTGATATGGAACTGTACATCTCTGAGGGCGGAGTCCTCCTGGGAACGGCGGATCCGTCTGACTATGAGCCGCGTATTATGAGCCGCTTCGAGGGAATTGAGGGGATGTGCTATGCCTCCCTGCTCAATATCGGCGAGCTCGACCGGGAGCGCGGGATCACGGCGAGAAATGTCCGGATCACCGGCGGCGGTATGGTCTGCGGCGGCGGCAGGGCGCTCATGGAGAATACGATCGCGAGGGAGAAAGCGCTTCTTTTCGAATCCGGATTCGCGAGACCGGAGGACACATACGGGATCGAGAAGGAAGACACAGTCCCGGGCCGTGTGCGGGGAAGGCTCATCAACATTTCCTGCGCTGAGCATGTCCGCATCAGCGATCTTGTCCTTCGTGACGGGCCTGCCTGGAATATCCACATGATTTATTCCAGTGATATCGTGACGGACGCTGTCACGCTGATCTCAAAGCACATCTGGAACGGCGACGGCTGGGATCCTGATTCTTCGTCGAGCTGCATCCTTTTCGGCTCGCAGTTCTTTACGGGGGATGACGCTGTTGCCGTCAAATCCGGCAAGAATCCGGAGGGAAATGTGATTGCGATCCCTACCGAACATATCCGTGTTTTTGACTGTAAGATCCATTACGGGCACGGTTTTGCGATCGGAAGCGAGATGTCGGGCGGTGTCCGGGACGTGAAGTTCTGGGACTGCGATCTCTCCGGCTCTTACTATGGACTGGAAGTGAAGGCGACAGCCAAACGCGGCGGGTACGTGAAAGATATCTTCTTCACGGACTGCGCTGCACCGAGGATCCAGGTCCACAGCGTCGGATACAATGATGACGGGGAGGGGGCGGAGCACCCGCCGGTGCTTTCCGGTTTTCATTTTCGGAATATTAAGATCACAGGTCTCGCAAAAAATGAAAAGACGGAGCTCTTTGAGCCGTGTCAGCCGGTCGTTCTCCGCGGATTTGAGGAACCTGCGTATTATCTTACGGATGTGACTTTCCGGGATGTATCTTTTCCGGAAAATGCGGAGGATCCGATCGAGGCGGAGTTTACTGCGGACATGAATATAGAAGGCAGGTCTTTTTAATCTCCGACGCAGAATTCCCGTGATTTCAACCATGAGATGAATGCGCAGAGTAAAACTATTTCGGACGGAATGAAAAGAAAGGCGGGCATCACTTTGCGCGCGTACATCATGATTAAAATCACGAGTACTGCGCGATGAAGAATAAAAGCCCCGCGAATGCGGGGCTTGAGAAGTGATCTTTGATACAGATGCGTAAACGCATCAGAGAGGAAGCAGAACTATGTATTTTGTACCTGATGACACCAAGAGAGCAGGATATTTTGAATGTGCGTGCTGCAACAGCCGGTTCCTTGACCTGAGACTCGCGCCGAAGATCGTATGCCCGTACTGCGGGGAAGAGCCTGACATGGAGCTCGGTCCGGATGATCCGATGCCGGAGATCCGTGAGGATGCGGAGCTCATCCGCGTGGTGGAGGGGGAGGAGGTCGAACTCTACGACAGGCTCCTGTCCCTCGCGATCACCGGAGGAGATTACAACTGGATCTGATTTTTGACGCATCAGGAACGCCTCGGCGTTCCTGAATATCTGCCGTTTTACCTCCTGCGGTTATTTCTCGAGCCTGACGGCCATCATCGTCAGGTCGTCGAACTGAGGCGCCTCCCCGACGAAGACGTTGATTGCGTTCTCGACATTTTTGAGGAGCTTTTCCGGGTCTGCATCAGGATCTTTATTGAGTGTTTCAAGAACCCTGTCCATCCCGAAGAGTTTTTCTTCGGCGTTGGTCGCCTCCGGGGCACCGTCGGTGTAGAGGAAGAGCGTTCCACCTCTTTCCAGATAGAATTCATACTGATCGTACTTCTTGTGCGGAATCGCTCCGAGCACGATGCCATGCTTATCCTTAAGGATCTCGAACTGCCCGTCCGCCTTCCGAATGATCGGGTATTCATGGCCGGCATTTGCCGCCGTGACGAGGCCGGTCGACAGCTCGAGGATGCCGAGCCAGACAGTGATGAACATATTTTCGTCATTATGCTCGTCGATCTGGTCGTTCACAGTCTCCAGACACTCCTTGGGCGTGTGCCCCAGCAGAAGTACATTGTGGAGAAGCGTCTTTGCGACCATCATGTACATGGAAGCCGGAACACCTTTTCCCGAGACATCCGCCATGACAAGAGCGAGATGATCATCGTCTATCAGGAAGAAATCGTAGAAATCGCCGGCGACTTCCTTTGCAGGTACCATGGAGGCATAAATATCGAAATCTTTTCGGTCCGGGTAAGCCGGAAAATCCGTCGTGAGCATTGACTGCTGAATACGGGACGCGAGATAGAGCTCTGTGCTGATCCGTTCGTTTTCCCTGGTCTTAGCGAGCGTCGATTTCATGTAAGTCTGCATATCGCGGGCCATCACCTCGATCGATTCGCCGAGAGAATCGATCTCGTCGTGGACTCTGAGTTTCGGACGGTCAAAGATCCACTTTTCGGGATCAGAATCTTCACGTGTCTTGTCTACAAAATTCAGTGCCGACTTTTCCACAGCGTTGAGCGGCTTTACGACTCTCCGGCCTATCATGAAATATAGGATCAGGAAGAAGGGAACCGTGAAGACTAGCTCAATCATGAGCGCGATGGCACCGTAGACTATATAGACAGCGGTAACGAACATTCTTCCGCCGTATCTGATCTCGAGACAGAGGAACCCTGCGATATTGCTGTTCTCATCGGAGATCGGAACGACAACTATACCGGGAAGACGGGGACTGTCATCTGCGGTTTCCGGATCGAGTTCGATATAAGTATTCGTTTTATTATCCAGCAGCTGATGATACAGCTCCTCATTTACCTCGGGGTCATTGCTCAGGAGCCCGGCCTTACGTGCGTCCTCCAGATCCGCGGTGTCGGCCGCCCAGACACCGGTGCCGTATCGGAGAGTATCTCCTTCGCCGCAGAGAAGGGTATAGACTCCCGCATATTCTGCTGTCTCGATTCGCGGGAAAAGGCTGGGAGTGAGATAAGTTCCCGCAATATCGACCCAGGCGGCATCGGGGTCGTCAAGAGTATCGTAATCGACATAGTCGTAGAAGAAGTCGGCGGTCGTTTTCATCTGGCTGCTGATCGTATCCGCTACGTGTCCGCCGATCCCGATCTGAGTGGCACCCATATAGATATTGAAAGCAATCAAAATGACAGCGAAAATCACGAGTCTCAGGAGAATCGCCCGGGTGATTTTTTTCTTTTTTACTTTTTTTTCTTTCGCCAAGGTGATAGTTCCTCCGGTTAAATGCTGTATAATTGTATTTTACAACTCTGCAGAAAGAATATCCATGAAATCGTGGTAATTGGATACAAAAAATAATCAAAAGAAGGAGCGACTGCTATGCTTACCCAGTTTTCCAGGACCGGACTTCTTATAGGGGAGTGCGGAATGGACCGGCTTCGCCGGTCACGTGTTGCCGTTTTCGGCATAGGAGGCGTCGGAGGCTATGTCTGCGAAGCCCTGATCCGCAGCGGCGTCGGGGCATTTGACCTGATCGACAATGACACGGTGTGCCTCACGAACCTTAACCGGCAGATCATCGCTACGAGAAAGACAGTGGGACGATATAAGGTCGATGTCATGAAGGAGCGGATGCTGGAGATCGATCCGGATGTCCGGATCCGCACATATAAGGCCTTCGTCCTCCCTGAAAATGCGGGGGAGTTTCCGTTTGCAGACTATGATTATGTCATCGACGCCGTCGATACCGTGACCGCAAAGATCGAGATCGTTCTTCGTGCGCAGGAACTGGGGATTCCGGTCATAAGTTCCATGGGTGCGGGCAATAAGCTGGATGGCAGTCTTTTCCGGGTGGCGGATATTTATGAGACGAAAGTATGCCCGCTCGCGAAGGTAATGCGCAGGGAACTCAGAAAGCGCGGTGTCGGGAAACTGAAGGTCGTATACTCGGAAGAGGAGCCGATTCAGATCCCTGAGGAAAGAATAAGACTCTACAGGGACGAGGCGGAAGACCGTCCGGACGCCGACCACATAAGCGCTGCAAGGCGGTCGGTGCCCGGAAGTACTGCGTTCGTACCGTCCGTGGCGGGACTGATCATTGCCGGAGAAGTCGTGAAGGATCTTGCATTGCGCACGTATCTCACGACTTAAGTCACGAGTATTGCGCGATGAAGAATAAATCTTTTGGATTTTTATGAGCGTACAATTCTTCTTTATGGTAAAATAAATAAAATTATGTCTCATCAAACATACAGGAGACAGAAGAGTTCAGTATTCGGTTTTGATCAGAAGGGGTGAAGTAAGAAATGTATAGAATGCAGAGACAGGGGTGGTTCAGGTACCTGGAATTTATCCTTTTAGACTCACTGATACTTTCGCTGATATTCGGGTTTTCGTATTCAGTATATAATAAAGTGCCGTTCTTTCCCCCTTCCAGGGATGTGGCAGGCTTATCCATTATTATCCTGCTCTTTATCTTCAGCGAGTCGATCATGCTGAAGGTCCACAATAATCTGCAGGGAAGGGATACCTTAAAAGAGTTTTTTGTCTGTCTTGAGGAAGTCGCTGTTCTTGTCATCCTGCTGGTCTTCTTTTACTATGTCGCGAGAAGTGATTTTTTCCAGGCTCGCCGCCTGATCCAGTTCTTTGCAATATTCGGCTTTGTCGCTGTATTTGCAGCCCATGAGATCTGGAAGTTCCTGATCAGGCATGTATTCAAGAGCCGTATGTTCAATAAACTGCTCCTGATCGTGACGGATACGGCTTCCTTTGATGCGGTGATGAGAAAGATCCGGCTCTATGGGGAGGACCGATATTCGATTGTCGGTATGGTCCTGACAGATACGGACGAGTACTTCGGAAAGCAGTATGAAGGCATACGGGTCCTCGCGCGCAAGGATTCGCTGGCAGAGGATATTCAGGATCGATGGGTCGATGATGTTTTCATTTTCACGAGACCGGACGACGGACTGTCGGAAAAGACGATGGCTGAGCTTTCGGCCATGGGCATTACGACGCACTCCTATATCAATCTGAAGATCGAGCGGCAGGCAGAACTCTTCGTTGAGAAGTTCTGCGGGACCATGGTAGTCACCGAGAATATTCGAAGAGCCAGTATTTGGGGCCTCATAGTAAAGCGGGCCATGGACATCGTGGGTGCAATCATCGGCCTTGTCTTCACTGCCCTGATCACGATCATTGTAGGTCCCATGATCTTTTTTGCAGATCCGGGTCCTATCTTCTTCAGTCAGGTCCGTATCGGTCAGAATGGCAAGAAATTCCTGATGTTCAAGTTCCGCTCCATGTATAAAGATGCGGAAGAGCGGAAGAAGCAGCTGATGGAGAAAAATGAAATAAAGGGCAACATGTTCAAGATGGAAAATGATCCTCGTATTATCGGCAGCGGTCTCCGACAGTGGATGAGTGGGAGCACTATGAGCTGCATCACCGCGCCCGTATGTCCTTCAGGCCCGGTCTTACCGGAATGTGGCAGGTAAGCGGCCGAAGTGACATCACGGATTTTGAGACGGTCGTCAATCTGGACATGGAATACATTGATAACTGGAGCATTCTTGAGGACATAAGAATCATCCTGAAGACAGTCGGAATGATTTTTACGGGGTCCGGAGCAAAGTAAAGGAAAGAGGTGGATCGCATGGAAAAGCAGCACGTATTTATTGTCGGATCAAAGGGGATTCCCGCGGAGTACGGCGGATTTGAGACCTTTGTCGATAAACTGGTGCAGAATCAGTCGACGGATGAAATTCAGTATCATGTAGCTCGAATGTCAGACACGAACGATGAGTTCGAGTATCTCGGCGCCCGTGTATTCAATGTAAATGTTCCGAAGATCGGACCGGCGAAAGCGGTTGTTTATGACCTGCTGGCGCTGCGGGCCTCGATCAAATACTGTAAGGAAATGTGTATTCCCCATCCGATCTTCTATGTCCTTGCCAGCCGCATCGGACCGTTCATTCATCAGATCAAAGAACAGGTCGAGGGTCTGGGCGGAGTCCTCTACCTCAACCCGGACGGACATGAGTGGAAGCGCTCGAAATGGTCTCTTCCTATCCGCAAATACTGGAAGATCTCCGAGAACGGCATGATCAAGTGGAGCGACCTTATCATCTGCGACAGCAAGTGTATTGAGAAGTATATTCAGGAAGAATATAAAAAGCATGATCCGCATACTGCATTTATCGCTTACGGTGCGGATACGGAACCGTCTGTGCTTGCGGATGACGACGAGAAGTATGTGAACTGGCTCACGGAGAAGGGACTTACACAGAACGAATACTATCTCGTAGTCGGGCGTTTTGTTCCGGAGAACAACGTGGAGACGATCATCCGGGAATTCATGGCGTCCGATACGACAAAGGATCTGGCGATCATTACCACGGAGAATCCGAAGCTTCATGCCGAGCTCGAGGAAAAGCTTCACTTTTCAGCGGATCCGAGAATCAAATTCGTCGGAACGGTGTATGATCAGGAGCTCCTCAAGAAGATCAGGGAAAATGCATGGGCCTACATTCACGGACATCAGGTCGGCGGCACGAATCCGTCCCTCCTGGAGGCGCTTGCAAGCACGGAGCTTAATCTCCTTGTCGGTGTAGGCTTTAACCGTGAGGTGGGTGAGAATGCCGCTCTGTACTGGGGCCGGAAACTACGGCCGCAGGGCGAAGAAGAGGATCAGGGATGCCTACAGCTGGCGGTATATCACAGACAGATATGAGAAGGTGTTCCTTGAGGCGTATGACTGATCGTCAGGGAAACGACGCACATTGTTTAAACGCTGCGATAATTTTCACTGCATGGACTTTGAGATAATCTTCACTGCATGAACTTTGAGATAATCTTCACAGTATAATTAAGACGGGGATCCCGCATTGAGAAACAGCTCAGTGCGGGATCCCCGTCTTTATAGGTTTCCGTTGCTGCAGAGTATTGTTCTGCAGCAAACTTTTTCTGTACAGCAGCATTGTGCCATACAGTAACGTTGTATCATACAGCAGCATTGTGCCATACAGTAACGTTGTATCATACAGCAGCATTGTGCCTTACAGTGACGTTTTGCCCTGTGACAGTGTTTTACTCAACAGTAACACTCTTTGCAAGGTTCCTCGGCTTATCGACGTCCTCGCCGCGGGCAA
>CADABA010000281.1 GCA_902785985.1 uncultured Lachnospiraceae bacterium | reverse complement strand
CGCCTTCGCGTTCCGGACCGTGATCTTTGTGTCAAGGGAATAATAGAGACCTGCCAGGACCACGTTGATCCCGTCGATCAGGACATCCCCGCCGAGCCTCGCCGACCCGTCCGCTGCCGCGCTGATCTTACCGGTCGTGATCGCTCCGGAATCCGCCCCGCTGTACGAGCCCGGCGCGAACACGTAGAGGATAAGGCTCGGGCTGAGCGTACTTCCGGCCGGCTTCGCGACCTTAAGGCCGCCTGTATAGTCCCCGCTCTCCACGTCGACACGCAGTGTCGTCGTGGTGCTCGTGGCAGATGCCAGCGCTGCGTCGACGGCTTTCTGGATCGCATTTTCCACATCCGCCTGCGCTGCAGTGGCCGTCCCCTTGAGGCTCTCATCCGCTGTGAGGGATGCCGATGCGTCCGTAAGGTCCGCCATCTCGCCGTTCAGGGTCGGGCTTGTGGGCGTGACCGGATCTCCGGACGCGCCTGCAAGGAGGGCCCTGCTCTCCGCAGGCTCCTCATTTGCTGATACTGCGGCCTGTGCCGCTTCCCCCGAAGACGCAGTCGTCTTCTCTGCCGCGCCCGATGCTGTCCCTGCTTCAGCCGCGTCAGATGCTGCAGTCTCAGACTTCACCCCGGCTGCGCCAGCCGTGTCGGATACTGCAGTCTCAGACTTCGCCCCGGCTGTGTCCGCCGGAACTTCTGTCTCTGTCTGTTTCTCGGATCCGTCCGCTTCCTGCACCGTAAAGGCTTCCGGATCGGAAGCACTTTCTGTACTCTGCGCGTCCTCCCCTTTGCTGTCGTCTGTATCCGAATACGTTTCTTCGGACAGACTTTCCGTCAGAGCGTCCGTACTGACAGGCGAATCCTCACCTGACAGCGCGTCCTCTGTGCTCTCAATGGTCTCTGCGGAAGGCGGCGGACTTTCCGTCTCATCCGCAAGGACATTGAAAGACATGATGCCCGTCATAAGGAGGCCAAAGATCAGTCCGATTACAATGCCTTTGTACTTTCTTTGTCTTTCTTTCGTCATTGCATTCTCCTTTGGCAGATAACAGCGTGAAGCGAAACCGGATAAATTTCGCTCATCGCTGTCCACAATAGTTACATCCCGAAAGCCGGGTCTAACGCACAGATCCATCTGTACGTGTGAAATGTGTACAATAACCCAATATAATGATATCTTTATTTTACAGCCTGCAGAATGCAATATCCAGTTTCTATTTACTAATATTATTAAGAACCGTCAAGAACGCCGGGCGTTCCTGTCTCTGAGCGGAGATGCGTTCCGATGTTCTTGCATTTTGAACGGCACAAACGTAAAATAAATTAAAGTTTATCTGAGCGGTGCTATTCGCATTCCGCTGCGCTCCATGCTCATTGTCGCGCTGTCGCGCATGTGTCTGGCCGCATAACTGCGCTTGTGCGAGCAAGCTCTCACCGCGCTTTATGCGCCATCCACGCACCGCTCGTAGGTACGCGCAAATTAAAGTTTACTTTAACCATCTGAAAGGATCGCAAATGAAAATCAGACACCACCTTTTAGCAGTCTTCCTTATTATTACACTGCTCGTAACATCCGGATGCAGTGCATCCGGAAGTTCGGCAGCGTCTGCCACGACCTCTGACGACACCTGGACCGTACTCTTCTATATGTGCGGTACTGACCTGGAGAGCGACTCCGCTACCGAACCGGGCGGTTCCTATAACCTGAGGGAAATCACCAAAACAACTCCGACGGACAATGTACATTTCATCGTCGAGACCGGTGGCTGCAAGGAATGGCACGCCAAGGATCTGGGGCTGGACATCAGCACAGACAAGCTTCAGCGGTATTCTTACACGAAGGAAGGCTTTGAACTCGTCGATGAGCAGCCGGGCGCATCCATGGGCGATTCCAAGACCCTCAGCGATTTCATTTCCTGGGGCAAAGAGAACTATCCGGCAGACAAGTACATGCTCGTCATGTGGGATCACGGCAGCGGCGTGCACGGTCTCCTCTCCGACGAGCTCTTTCCGAATCAGTCCGGAAATCCCAGCATGCTCACTCTGAACGAGTGGGAGCAGGCCCTGAAAGACGGCGGCGTGAACTTCGAGCTGATCCTGACAGACTGCTGCCTCATGGCTAATCTTGAAACAGCGCAGATGCTGGCCCCCTACGCCAGGTACCTGGTCGCCTCGGAAGAAGTCTTTCCGGGCAAAGGCTCCGCGTCCGACATGTGGATGCAGTATCTCTGCTCCTCTCCGGGCAGCGACGGGCTCAAGGTCGGCCGCCTGATCTGTGACACGACCCAGCAGAAGTACAAAGATCTGCACGATGACTTCACAAGCGAGACCCTTACCCTGTCCGTCATCGACCTCTCGAAGATCGACGCTGTGGCGAAAGCCTTCGACAACATGTTCAAGGAGATCGGCGGCATGCTGACCGACCTCACGACCTTCCACGAAGTCGCCTACTACACTTCCCTGGCGGACACCTTCAGCTACGGCGACATGACGACCGGTATGGTCGATCTGACCGACTTTGCGAATAAAGCTTATCTGGGAACACTGTCTGAGAAGGCGATGCTCGACATCACCAACACAGTCGCAGACTGTGTCGTCTACCAGGTGAAGGGTACGGAGCACAGCTATGCCGGAGGACTTTCATTTTACAGATATACGGATGTCTGCGGAACGAACCGGCTCGAGCGCTACGGAAGCACCTGCAGAAGCGCGCCGTATCTTGCCTACATCGACGCGATCGCCGACGAATGGGAAGCTCCCGACTGGGTCTATGACGAAGTCGATCATTTCACGGTCAGCGAAGACTTCAAGGTCCCGACGGCAACGGCCGGACAGAAGGAGGACGGTACATTTTACGCGGATTTCGAAAATGAGGAATGCCTCATCTCGGTCGGCTACAACCTGAAGAGCTTTGATGCGAACAATTCCGTCTGGCTTGATCTCGGTTACAGCTTTAACGTCAACTATGACGAAGCCAACGGGATGGCGACCATGGCCTTTGACGGAAAATGGGTCGGACTGAACGGCGAGCCCGTCAACCTTGATCTCGCCAACGAGACCAATGAATCCGTCAGCTTCAACATTCCGATCGTACTGAAATACAGCGACAGCTCCACACAGGAGACCCGTATCCGTGAACAGTTCCAGTATGCGAGGAATGAGAATAATGAGATCGTAAGCACCGCCTTATCCGACGGACGCTGGATCACGCTGGGATACTGGTTCCGCTATGAGAACGGGCAGGGCATTCCTTCCCGCGCACAGTACCCGGTCTATTCCCTGGCAGGGAACACCGCGCAGGTCGCATACCCGGTCTATGAGGCAGACGGGACCTACCGCGAGACTTTTACGGATATCTTCGGAAACAAGAATCTGCAGACGGAGCCGATCATATTCAATCTTGTAGACTGAAAAAGAAAATAAAGAAATTAAAGAAATTAAAAAAGGAAATTTTTTTAAATTTTTAACCTTCTCTCTTTGAGCTCACATATAATAGGTGTATAATAACAAAACATCTCTAAAATAGAAAAAAGATAAGGAGAGACAAAATGAAATCACTTAAAATTCTTGCTCTTACAGGTGCTTTAGTTGCGGTATTTGCCCTTGCAGGCTGTGAGTCCCATTCAAGCTCCAGCACAAGCGTTGAAGTATCCACATCAACGGAAAGCGGGACAAAGACGTATAGCTCCTCTACCCAGACCAAGGACGGCGTCACCACATCAACCGAGACAACGGTCGAAACCAAGAACAGTGCCGCCACATCAGCTGAGACAGCTGCCGAGACTCCGGCTGCTTCAGAACAGCAGGATGAATTTTATACCTTTGAATACCATGTAGAAGATTCTGATGGAACACTGACTCTCACCCTGCCCTATTCAGCTGAGAAATGGTGGAAGTGCGTCGGAGACACCAATAAAATCGAGGTTGTCGAAGAATATGTCAACGGTCGATGAAGGCCCGGCTAAGGTCGTTATGGCGCATTTCGAACCGAACAGTGAAGAACCGGTTGAGTATATGCTCATTGATGTCAACATTGTAGGCGGCAAGATCGATACAGTTCAGCCTGACACCGCCAGCGTAGTAAAAGATCTGGCAGAGGCATCGAATTGACATCATAAAAAAGTAACAAATAAAAGTGAAATGAATATAAAGAAGAAAAGACGGGTCAGCTTCCGCTGACCCGTCTTTTCTTCTCCCTGAGCAGACTGCCCTGTCCGTCATAGGACAGGGCAGCTGCTTTGATTCCTCATCGCGCAATACTCGTGATTTTAATCATGAGATACGCGCACAAAGCCTTGTTTGCGCATTCTTCTTGCGCTTAAAAGAACGGTAAGCCTGCGTCAGAGATCACTTCTTTCCGGATCTCTTCACGAACACAGCAGCCAGCACCGCGCAGGCAGCCAGAGCCATGAGCGCCAGCCACAGAACCATGTTAGATGTATCTCCGGTCTTCGCCGCCACGACCTTGACTGCAGTTTCCACAGACTTCTTTGTACCTGTCTTTGCTGCTTTCTTTTCTGTGCTGCACTTTACCTGTTTTACATTTTCACAGCCGGGATCCGCCGGAACGACTTCAGTCGGTTCCTCAGTCGGTTCCCCCGCAGGCTCGGACAGATCATAAGCCAGCGCATACTGAGAGAAAAGATCGCTCGCAAAGAATGCGTATCCGTTCTCCACCGACGTCTCGAGCTGCTCCACGACACCGTTGTGCAGACGCAGAACATAGACAGGATTACTTGAGTCAATCAGCCAGGAAGGAAGCGCAATTGCAAGGTTGATCGGCTTTTCCGTCCTGTGCAGACTTCCCAGATATACCCCGGTGTTCGAGTTGAAAACAAGAAGGCTGATATCCGCATAGAGAGCGATATTCTCATTGGCAGCATTAAGGAGTTTTTTAAGTCCGTTCCCGTCAATTTCGTCAACAGGGATTTCTCTCGTCTCCACTACCACCTTCAGACCGGCCTCCCGGCTCGGATCAATAAGCGCCTCGGCTATCGTGTCGTAATCATCGGCACTGATATACCCGTTCTCTACAGAAGACGCGTTCTCTGCAGCTGTATTATTGTAGATATCGTTATAGACCATCGCAAGCGCTATCAGCGCATCATTCTCTGCATCATCCTTATCGGCGACGCCCACTTTGGCAGATCCTTCGCCTGAGCCGATTTTCTCGGCCTCCGCACTCAGATTCTGATTAAAGAAATCCGCGTATACTTTGATGCTGAAATTGTCAATGTCGATCCATTTCTCTTCTACGCCGGGATTTCCTTTTGCATAGCTGTACTGTATATTGGGAATGAAATCCACCCAGTCCATCCACTGTCCGTTATAACAAACATAGCTTTCCCCTTTGTTCACGACAGCTTTGTAGTACTTCGTGATTCCCTGAGCTCCCCTCGCTTCCCGGTCTATCACACTCTGCTCATTCAAATTGAGAAAGATCGATACGTAGTTCTTTCCTTCCGCCTCCTGTTTCACGACGACAGAATACCTGAACCCTTCCGGAATGATGCAGACCTTGTCCGTCTTGATCCGATGATATCCGCTGTATTCATAGTGTTCTGATCCCGATGTAAGCAGAACTCCATCCGTCGGATCCGTTGCATCATCATCCAGGAGATATATCTCATAGGTGACCGTAGTCTGATCCTCAGCAGGCTGAATTCCAATCTCACGGATATTTGTAGTCGCATCTGCTGTAAAGACGTTTGCTGACATATCAGATGTAACTCTCATGGGCTGAGCGCTCGTCATTAAGTCATACTGACGAATATCATACTCTCCACGTTCATAGACAAGAGATTCCACATTGAAATCGAATGTCTCGACCGTCGTAATAGTAGGATCCCAGTAGGAGAGCCAGAAATATCCGTCGCCTATGCCGTCACCGTTTTCATCGATGCCCCAGTTGCCGAAATTTGCGCCGCTGGATTTTCCGCCGCCCCAGCTGTTCTTGACAAGCCATGCGCCATCCCTGTCAGGCTCATGCCCTTCAAGGAAAAGCGTCTTCGGGAAATTGTCATTGAAGCCTACGATCGTCACTCCATGATTTGCGCTGGCAAGACGGGAATAAGTATAATGTGCCCATGCATTGTTGACCATATTCATATACTTCGCCTTATCGGTCGCCCCCGGAGCAGCCGTATCAGCGCAGAACGCAACACTCACGCCGCGCCCCGAAAGCAGCTCATCCTTGATTGCTTTTATGACAGTTTCGTCGACTACGTTATCCACACAATACTCCGGCAGAACATTCGAGCTTTCCAGCTCCAGGATCGAAGCATAGTGCAGCTCTTCTTTGACGCTCCAGTCATAACAAGCCCTGCGGATCAGGGGCAGGCGGGGGAATGATAAAGACTCCGGATCAAATTTATACTGTATTCCGTCCTGGTCCTCAAATATGAGAATATCAGGATAGCCCTTCGCGATTCCCTCAAGCTCATTCATGCGAACAACGTGATAGTAGACCCCGTTATCGTCTACGTACTTGTAGGTTCGACTGGCCCGGGTGATCACACCCTCCTCCAGTCTCTGCCGGACTCTTTCCTGCGTTGTCGGATCATCTTTGAAGAAGTCCAGAACATCTTCCTTTGTCATGCCCTGCGGAATCAGACACTCATAATCCACATATCGAGCCTCGGTCTCATAACCGACATAATCCTGATCAAGATACTCCGTGCCGTCGTTTGCAATTACCTTTATCCCTTCATTGAGTACGCCTTCGTTGTTCTCATAGGGAACGCGGAACTCTTCGATCGGTCCTATACCCCGCGCAAAAACGGAGGTCGCATAATAATTGCCGCCCAGCGCGTTAAAAACAGCGCCCTTGTCTTTCTCCGTCGCATAGAGGCCTTCACCTGCCTGAGAAGGATAATGTCCGTTTTCCGATTCAGGCGTAAATGCAAACCAGGCGAGGTGCCGCTCGGACAGATCAATCCACTCACAAAGCTCCTTAAAAGTGCTTATCCCGAACTTCTCAAGAAGGCCCGGAGCAAGTTCATCCCACTTCGCATAGCACTCGGCAAGAATGCTGCTCTCTGAAGCGGCGATCGCGGAAAAACCCCAGCAGGTCTGCCACGGCGTCTGGTCTTTGACCTCCGTCACAATACTCTGTCCATCCTCTGTGTAGGCACGCAGGCTGTATGCGGACGGATTCAGCTCATCTCCGTGATACTGCAGGCATTCGGCAAGGTATGTGAGCGGGTCGACCGTCTCACCGGCCTTGACCAGAGAACCTTCGC
>CADABA010000280.1 GCA_902785985.1 uncultured Lachnospiraceae bacterium | reverse complement strand
GCCGATGACCGGCCACCCGTCCTTCCAGCTGACCGGCTGCAGATGGCAGATCCTCCCGAAGAGCCCGCGGTCCTGAAAATGCAGGAACCACTCCTCCCCGTCCGTCGTATCCACGAGCCCGCCCTGATGCGGTCCGTTGATCACGCTGCTGCCCTGATCCATGACCGTCCGGATCTCGTAGGGTCCTTCGATATTCCGGCTCCGGAGCGCGACCTGCCAGCCCTGCCGCACACCGCCGGCCGGCGCAAGGATATAATAAAAACCGTCCCGCTTATACACCTTCGGCCCTTCGATCGTGATCGCAGGGTGTGCGGGGTCGTTGCCGTCAAAGATAAATTTGTCCTCTGAGATCGCGCGCGTCCCGTCCGGCGACATTTCAAAGATTCCGAGGATACTCTTGAACCCGATCCGGCTTTTCGCGTAAGCGTGAACAATATAGGCCCTGCCGTCCTCATCCCAGAACGGACAGGAATCGATCAGCCCTTTGCCCGGAAGGAGACAGACCGGCTCCTCCCATTTTCCGAGCGGGTCCTTCGCGCGGACCATATAGATTCCCTCGTCCGGCATGCCGTAGAAAATGAAGAACATCCCCTCGTGATACCGGATCGTCGGAGCCCAGACTCCCTCCGAGTGGCAGGGCTTCTGAAATCTCTTCTCTATGGCTTCGCTGTCCTCATGCGGCCTGCCGACCCCGGGGGCCTCGCAAACACGGTCGATCGCGTAATTTACGAGCTTCCAGTTTATAAGATCCTTGGAAATAAGGATCGGCAGTCCCGGCGTATAGTGAAAGCTGGACGCCGTCAGATAATACGTGTCTCCGACCCGGATCACATCCGGATCGCTGTAGTCTGCAAAAAGAATCGGATTCCTGAAAGTCCCGTCTGAAAGATCGCTCTGATAATACATATTTTTCACCTCCGATTCTCCTCCTGATGGATCTCCAGATAATCCCTGCGCACGCCGTCATCATCCGTGTCGATGAAAAGGAACTTACGGATGAAGAAAAGGATCGCGATGGAAATGACGCCGATAAGATTTTCCGTAATGGTTCCACCCTCGACGATCAGATGCCTTGTGACCGTGAAGAGCAGGACCTCAACGAGAGAGTCAAGATCCTTTCTGACCAGCACTTTGATGAGCTCAATACCGATAATGATATCAAAAAGATAGATGAGATAGGGACTGAGTCCCAGGAAATGAATCTGATAAAGTTGGTCCGGTAAATCTGTAATATAGATGACCGATCCGACGATGACAAGGATCGATACTCCGATTTCCAGAATAAGTGTAAAACGATAGATCCACTTTTCAATAAGATGAATGATGTCAAGCATTTCAGAAGTCCCTTTCTGCAGTCTGAAGATGTCGTCAGGAAGCCCTATTACGCTTCTTTCTTCCTGTTCAGCACGAACACCGCACCGACAAGAAGCGCAACTCCGACCGCGAGCGCGATCCACGGGGATCTCATAAGTCCGACAATCAAATACCCGATCCCGCAGATCACAGCGACGAGCGTCGCATAGGGAAGCTGCGTCTCCACGTGACTGATGTGCTGGCACTCCGCGCCGGTAGACGACAGGATCGTGGTATCGGAGATCGGTGAGCAGTGATCGCCGTACACGGATCCGGCCAGCGTCGCGCCGAGCGCAGGAATCAGATAGACTTCCGCGCCGGGTGCGGTGCAGATCATCGTGATGATCGGGATCAGCATGCCGAACGTTCCCCAGGATGTGCCCATCGAAAAGCTCATGAGCGCTGAGATGATGAAAATCAGGACCGGCAGAAACGCCAGCGGCAGATTCGCAGTACTCACAAAACCGGAAATGAAGAGACCTGTCCCGATGAGCTGACGGCAGACACCGCCAAGGCTCCACGAAAGGATCAGGATCAGCATCGGCGGAACGATACTTCCAATCCCCTCTACAATATAACCGATGAACTCCTTCGCTGTCATCAGTTTACGGGGAAGATACAGGAGCATCGCTGTAATCAGTCCCGCAAACGCGCCGAGCGTAAGTCCCGCCGTCGGATTATATCCGATCGCCTCGGAAAAACTGACTCCGCTGAAGAATCCGCCTACATAAGCCATTCCGAGAATCGCGCAGATGATCAGCACAAGGATCGGAAGCACAAGATCGATGACCTTTCCTTTTCCTTCCGCATCCGCCGAAGCCTGCTGTCCTTTCAGGGAATCGCCTTTCATGGCAGCCTCCTCAGCCTTCTTCATCGGACCGAAATCTTTCCCTGTGATGCTGATCAGGAAGACCATGGCAATTGTCAGAAGCGCGTAAAAATTGTAGGGGATCGTCTGCAGAAATGTACCGAAACCACCCTCCTCACTCACTTCACTGGCAACAGCCACCGCCCAGCTCGACACCGGAGCAATAATACAGACCGGAGCTGCGGTAGAGTCAATGATATAGGCGAGCTTTTCTCTCGAAATACGCATTCTGTCCATGATCGGACGCATGACCGTTCCCACTGTGAGGCAGTTGAACCCGTCATCGATAAAGATCAGGATCCCGAGAAAAGACGTGGCAAGCGCCGCGGATTTCCTGCTCTTGAGCTTCGCCCCTGCCCATCGTCCGTACGCCTCACTGCCTCCGGATTTGGACACCAGGATCACGACTGCCCAGAGAAGCGCCAGAAAAATGATCATGTAGGCGTTGTCCGAGATCTTGGAACACATCATGTCAAATGTCATCGAGACGGCCGATACGATCGTCCCTCCGGATGCGAAAGCATAAATGAGCATGCCGGAAAAAAGACCGATAAACAGCGAAGAGTAGACCTCTTTCGTGATAAGCGCCAGTGTAATTGCCAGAATTGGCGGAATGAGCGAAAGCCACCCCGTTTCAATCATAGTAAACTCCATTTACATTCTCCTCCTCCCTCATTTGAACTGCCGGACGCCGTCAGAATTCTTCTGTCTCAAGCCGGGCGTGAACACCACAGCGTTCAACGCCGCGCCTCGCGCAAAGCGATATCCTCATCGAATTCGATTTCGCTCTTGCAGAAACCGCCGCGCCTCGCGCGAAGCGACATCCTCATCGAATTCGATTTCGCTCTTGCAGAAACCACCGAGCACGCACGAAACGACTTCAGCCGCCGGACCGCCGATAACCGTGCTGCGTCTCGCAGCGCACGCACGAAGCGGCTTCCTCATCGTGCGGCTGCAAATATTTCTGATTCAGCCGGTCTTCCAAAGAAAACGCGTCCGGGCCAGACGAATATCCAACTCTCCCATCCGGAATGTCATTTCTCAACTTCGGGAAATGGAGTCCGCCATAAATATATTAATACGCAAATCATATTTCTCCAAGTCATATATTGACAAATATAATGGATTTTCGCACATTTGTTCTCACATTACGGCCTTCACCGCAAAATCGGGCGATGACACGCGCCGCAGCGGTTGTCTTGCATTTTCAGGGATGCTAAAATTAAATTTACATCAAAAACCTTCACATCAACCCAAAAAGGAGATCGGAGATGAAAAAACAACGCTTCAAAGTACTCAGCCTTCTTCTCGCACTCTCGCTCACGGCAGCAGGCTGCGGAAAGACCGCAGGCACGGCATCGTCTGCAGACTCCGCCAAGACGTCTTCCGCACAGACAGCGGAGAGCGTCTCTGCCGGCGGTACAGCGGCGGCTGAAAGCACTGCCTCCGCACAGGCGGCGGACTCTCAGAGTTCACAGACAGAAAGCACGCCGGCTGCGGCAGAAGACACCGGCTACGGAGTCAGCCCGGCCGCGACAACTGACGAATATACATTGAAAAAGGTCGTCATCATGAGCCGTCACAACATCCGTGCACCGCTCTCCGGAGGCGATTCCCTCCTCGGAAAGATGACGCCGCACAGCTGGTTCCCCTGGACATCCAATGCCAGCGAGCTCTCGCTCAAGGGCGGGATCCTTGAAACGATGATGGGCCAGTATTTCAAAAAATCATCCGGCGGAAGGCGAAGTCCGTTTCTACGCCAATGCCAAGCAGAGGACGCAGGCGACTGCCCGTTATTTTGCATCCGGAATGCTCCCGACTGCGCCGATCGAAATCGAGCAGCACGTGGAATTTGACACGATGGATCCGGTCTTCACACCGCAAATAACTGTGCTCAACGGAGAAATCGAGGATACTTTATTATCTGAAATCGCAGGGATGGGAGGAGAATCCGGCATTGCCGGGCTCGGAGATGATCTGGCTGATGCATACGCCCTGCTCGCCGATGTGCTGGATGTTGAAGAGTCAGAAGCGTATAAGAGCGGAGAATTCACAGGCTTTAAGACGGACGATACAGAGATCGTTCTGACCGTCAACGAAGAGCCGGGCATGAAGGGATCCCTGAAAACGGCCACCTCTCTCAGCGATGCGCTGATCCTGCAGTATTACGAAAATCTGGATGACAAAGAGGCTGCTTTCGGGCACGACCTCACAAAAGAGGACTGGCTCAAACTCGCCTCCATCAAAGACGCCTACTCGGACATTCTCTACACAGGTCCGTCGATGTCCGTCAATATCGCTCATCCGCTGCTGCAGGAAATCTATTCCGAACTCAATGCGGAAGGCCGCATTTTCACCTTCCTGTGCGGACATGATTCGAACATCGCGGGAATCCTTGC
>CADABA010000279.1 GCA_902785985.1 uncultured Lachnospiraceae bacterium | reverse complement strand
TCCAAAATAAGCATATATGACAGGCTAAAAGGAACCGTGTGGCCTGATTTTTGTTATGGCACCGCTTTGTTGAAGTTTCCTCCTCTGATAGTATGCATTCTCAGATAAAACAGCGCAGTCAGGGATGGGAAATTGTTTTTAGGAAGGGATGCGTCACATTCATGTGATGGGGAACGTCACATGAATGTGCATTCGGACAAAAAGAAAAGCGCCTGCATGATAGCAAGCGCCGGGGATATTCTCTGATTATAATTCACAAACAATATTATCTGCATTTCCAAAGAGCCATCGGATGACTTTTGATCCTTTCTACAATCTCATAGTCTCCGAACAGCAATTCCGGTCTGTACTCTTTTGAAATAAAACGATCCATATATTCTTTCTCACCGTCCTGAAGCATCATAACAGAGGCAATGAATTCTTTTGCCTGCAGCTTCTTCTCTTCCAGAGTAAATTTCTTGTTAACTCCAAGTACCGGGAAGAGATCTGTTCGGATTCTTGAAAAACTCAGTTTATCAATTGCCGCAGTATCAAACGACCTATTTACTTCCTTTGCCGAAATCGTCGCATAGAATACCGTGCATTTCCGGAACATATCTTCCTGTCTGCTAATGGTATTCTGATCGACCATATTACAGAAGTCATACAAATCTCTTGCGGCCGCTCTGCTCATTAAAGCGTTTGCTTTAGCTGCAAAGATCTCCGCCACCGCTACCGTGTTTACAGATATCGGTTCTCCAAAAGCATCGGTGAGCAGGCATCTTTCCTCTGCT
Organism: uncultured Lachnospiraceae bacterium; assembly: GCA_902785985.1. Lineage (GTDB taxonomy): Bacteria > Bacillota > Clostridia > Lachnospirales > Lachnospiraceae > Chordicoccus. The sequence goes on along the minus strand of CADABA010000279.1, from coordinate 3,297 downwards.
TGCAACACATGCGTCCTTAGGGAATAGTTAATTTCAATCTTAATCATATCCCTGTTGCCGGCCGCATTTATGTAATTATAATGAAATGCATCCAGGCTGTGGCTGAATCTTGAAGCATCGGAAAGGCTATAACCCTGTTCTGACATGTATCTGCGTATAATATCGCTTACCGCCTCCCGTGCACTCATGGTTTCTTCCCGAGGAAGATTTGGCACAAAATCCAAGTCAATATCCACCGATAACCTTGGAAGATTAAAGATGGTCAGATTTATAGCTGTTCCGCCTTTCAGAAGCAGATGCTCTTTCAAATAATCCTGTGAATTGAAATACTCTAATATTATTTTGAGCCGAAGGACCTTCTCAAATGTATCGCGGTTAAACCCGTATTGACGTGATCTCTCATCCAATTCCCGCCTGTTAAATTGCGGCATCATCCATCACTCCGTTCTTCATTTCTTTTATATGTTTCGGATAAACAAGGTTCCAGTCTCCCGCATAAGCGGGTTCTGAAATATCGTTAACAAGGTATCGTTTTGAGCTGCCCTTCCGCTGTTTGCATATATCTATGAATTCATCACTGATATTCAACTCATTCCGGTACTGACTGGCTATAAACCCCATTTTCTGATATAAGAATGGATTACTATAGATTTCAAGATAATCTAAAAGTTTCGCTTCATCCACATCCGCCACAGAACTGATGCATGTGATAGTTTCTTCCAACCCTGCGATCAGATTCATATCCTTTATAGAGTCCAGAATGGTTCTCTCTTTATCCGTCACCTTTACTCCGCCGCCAAACTGAGGTGAGGTCACTCCCTGCTGCATTTGGGATTTTACAAAATGGTAGGTATAACCATCAAACACAAAATCATGAAAGCGCATTTCAGAGCTTACATATACATCATAAAAAACCTGATCACTAATACCATAATACTCAAACGCTGAATGATGAGACACATAAGCAGAAGGGTGAATGGCACTTGCGATTTGAAAGCGATTAGCTACAGGACCGCCATTTTCGCCGCTTACACAAGTGTAAAGACTGTTGCGTATCTTCAGAACCATACCTTCCTTGACTAATTTACCAAGAGCAGTTCTGGCTGTACGCTCACTTGAATATAAAGCATTGACTTCCCTCATCGAGAAAACAGGAAAATGAAGCAATTCATAATAAAGATTCATTTCTTCACCATTAGTTAATAATATGTACTTTTTTACTTTGCTTTGTGATAATATTTTACATATTTTTAACATAGCGGATATCTCGCCTCATGTCAAGTTAATAATGCGTATGTTTTTGCTCTGTTTTTGCGTAAGATATATTCTCCCTCTCAACTTCACAGCGGATTCCCAGCGTATTCCCAGTCGTATATGCAGTCCCATTCATTTCAAAACCGTCATCATGTCTTCGAGAGTGATAACAGGGAGTCGTTTAAATAGACTCCGGATCAATCTTTGCATAAATATCACAATAGCTGCAATCACTGGCGTCATCACATCCATCCAGAAACCACGGAGATGTCCTGAAATTTTTCCACGTAGTACTGCTCCAGTTTGAAGTCCCAAGACGGGCATGGATATACAAAATATCTTTTTGCCCTGCATACTTGTTCCAGATTGCCAGTTGTTGTTTTTCGTATCTCAATTCCTTCTTCAGGTAATACTTTACTGCCTTTCTTCGCTTTCCATGCAGCAGATCCCATCTGAAACCTTTTATAACAGTTGTAGTATAGAATTCGCCTTCTGGCTTATCAGGCGGGTAATATACACGGGTCTGTTCTTCCTGAATCAGATATTTTTTCTTCCTTTGGTCTGTTGTATAGCTGAGAGTGTAGTATTCCGGATTAATGGAAAATGGTGGGTCAGCAGTCAGTACATGCTCATATGCCCGTGCTCGTGCCTCGTTCAAACAATTATCGATATCCTCCTTTGAAAGGCATTGTTCATTTTCCATCCATCGATAGCCGCGTAGTCTAGGGATCTCGATTCCGTTTGCCTTTGCCAGTGCATCATAATCCTCAATTTGTAGACATCCTTCTGTGTTTTGATTTTTTTCCTGCTGCTCCTTAATCAATCTGTCAAATAGTGCATTAATCTGCATGACCGCGTCCCATGCTATTTCTTCAGGAGAGCGGTTCTCCATATCTACTTCTACTGCAAATAACCGGTTTGATTCATCCAGACTTTTTACTGCCATTTGTATATCGCTCCTTTCGTCATCGAACGCCATAGCATTCCCAAGAAACGGTGTCAATCACCGGGAACTCCTGTGTCCCGATCGGCTTCCCAGCGATGTCTGTTGAAAACACATCGCAGGAAATGAGATTCCTTTTTCTCGTTATCCCTTCAACCGGTGTATGCCCTACTACCTGCAGAAGCTTCCTTGGCTTATAAAGCCGCCCTTCGTAATACTGCGGCCGATACCAGCCGGCGGACAAATGCATCCGCCAGACCGCCATGGGAGAACAGGACATTGTCGATCCGGTGAAGATAAGCCAGCTGCCGCTCATCCGGAAGTGATTCCCGGAGAATCCGCAGTTTCTCGCAGACTGTCCATGGGGCGATTTTCGAATAGCCGGTTTCCCTCTGATTCCAAAGGTAACAGACATCGTGATTGCCATAACACCATAGAGTCACCGGATATTCTTTTGCAAAATCGATCGCTGCGTCATAGGTCTGTATATACAGATCCAGATTGAACTGCTGCTGCCAGTCGTCCGCGATGTCCATCAGACAGACTGCCCGGTCCGATTCTGTTTCTTTCATCAATTCCGATGCCCGCCGAAACATCCAGGGCTTCAGATGGACATCTGGAATAACAAGTACTCTCATATAAGCCGTGCCTCCTCCTCTTCCTCCGCGTCAGAAAGCAGCACCGGGAGGCCGGCTGCAGACAATGCCGTATAAAATCTCACAGCTTCAGCCGCACGGTGTTTCCCGCCGATCAGAAAAAAGTATCCCGATGAACGAAGCCTCTCCTGATATTCATCTTCAGAAATTTTCCCTGCTCTGTATTTAAAGTCAAGGTCACGCCGGTCGTGCATCACATATAGATCAACATGCGTACTGTTCCCGCCACGGCAGACTTCCCATGGATGTCCCCCGTGCTGTTCCCGGTAAAAATACCATTCATCCCAGGCTGCCGGATCATCAAAATCAATCCCGGGGCCTGCATTCAGTCCATGTCCCCGTCCGCTCAGTCCTTCATCCCTGCCGTCACCATGAAGAAAATACTGATCGACAGGCGGCAGATCCGTACCGTTGTACCCGCACGCTTTATAACCAATCGCACAG
>CADABA010000278.1 GCA_902785985.1 uncultured Lachnospiraceae bacterium | reverse complement strand
AACCTATGATTACATGGCACCGGAAATGTTCAGGGGAATGCGCTATGATGCAACGGTCGATCTTTACGCCCTTGGCATTGTCCTTTATAAATTAATGAACCGGAACCGTGCGCCGTTTCTTGATCCGAAAGCACCAAAGATCAGCGCGCGGGATAAGGAGGCTGCGCTTGGAAGACGTATCTCAGGGGAGAAACTGCCGGCTCCGTGTGATGCGTCTGCTCCGATGTCTGGCATTATTCTGAAAGCTTGCAGCGCTGATCCGGCGGATCGTTTTCTGACTCCGGGGCAGATGAAAGTCCTGTTGGAAAACATTTTGAATGAACGACCTGACCGGGACATGTACGCTCCTGAGAATGATTTTCTCAATCGGGATGAGTATGAAAGAACCGTACCGGATCCGGACATGACCATACAGGACCCGGACATCTGCAAGAACAGGAGAGAAGAGCAGTCCGGGAAAGACATGAACATCCCCGGGAGAGATGATCAATCGGAGAATGAAACGAACATCCCCGGGAGAGGTACTCAATCGGGGAATGAAACGAACACGAATTATGCCGGCTTTACTCCGAATTCCATCGCGGATGAAGAAGATGAGGACAGTGAGAAGTCACAGACCTTTGCTTACATTCCTAATGGTCAGAATGGTTCGAATAGGGATGAAACAGTCCGCAGGGAAGCGGGAATTTATCCCCCGCCGGCGGACGTAAAATCAAGGCAGGACCCTTCGGAACAATATCCGGTGAATGCACAAAGGAATCAAAGCAGCAAAGGCCGCAGCGGGATACCGATAGCCGTCATAATCGGTGGTATTGCGCTTTTGGCGGCAGTATTTTTCATCTTCTTTATTTATCGGCCTTTACCGGGACCGGTCCAGCCCGGACACGAAAGCGGGACGGATGGCACGGACAGCAAAAAGGATTCCGCTATATCTGCGCTGACACCTGCACCTGCCACTGAACCTGCGGAGGCACTGTCCCCCACACCGATTGTATTTCCCGCACCGACAGCTGCTCCTGGCTCTGCCTTTCGTTTTCTCGATGAGAGTGTCGGATATGATGCGATCGCAATTGGATTTAGAAAAGGGGATGAAGAACTTGCCAGCCTTGTCAGCGGTGCAATCGAAGCACTGGTCCTCGATGGAACATATGATAAAATTGGTGAAAAATATCCGGATGTTAAAGATTATTTATACCTGAGGCCGGAGGGGATCGATGCGTCTGCCATTCCTGAAAGAGGGTCAAGGGATCACAGCTTTGTTTTCAAGCAGGGGATGGATTTAGATTATCCGCCGTATTCCTATGTGTTAGATGATGGAAATGTTGAAGGATTTGATGCAGATCTTTGTAAGGCAGTATGTGAGTATCTTGGATGGGAATATGAAGGTGTTGCGTTTTCATGGGATGAAAAGGAAATGAATTTGAATTCGGGCGCCTGTGACTGCATATGGTCCGGTTTCACAAAAGAAGGACGCGAAGACGATTATACATGGGGAATTACATATGCTGCTGACGCATATTTTGTTCTGGTCCAGAGCGGCTCGGAGATCTATACCCTTGAAGATTTGAAAAATAAAACTGTGGGTGTACTGGAAGGTTCCGAACAGTATGATTTAGGGGCTGTTTCCGATATAAAAGAGTATACTGACATTAGTCCGATGGTCAATGACTTGAAAGCGGGAACGATCGATGCAGCTGTAGTCGACAATACTATAGGACAATTTATTATTAAGAACTACTAATTATAGAGTTTGTTGAACATAAGCCGGGGGAGACACGTATATTTACGTCGTCTCCCCTGATTCCTTGAACACCTTTATATCTGCGATGCATCTGTCCGGATCGTCGATCGCCCGTACACAGGGGTCCTTCACCGTCTGCATGGACTGATGTCCGAGCCTTGCCGTGACCGAGAAGAGATCAGTTCCTTACAGTCGTCCGTCCGACCCCTCCGATCAGATAGCGCTCATCATATGTGCGGCTTGCCTGAAGCAGCTCTTCACCTGGACTGTATTCATCCGTATGGGTGATTGCGAGAGCAAGCTTCCAGGTATTATTTTGTCCATGACCTGCAAAGTCTTTTCGAATTCTCGCGTCGAGTGCCTCTGTGTTCATTTTTCCGTATCGAAAATGTCCCTGGAACGGATTCGTGACATTGGTAGTCTCGCGAATCCTGGGATCGAGCTCTTCCCTGTGACATTCGAAGCCGAGAGGCCCGTCACCATGTCTTGTCAGATACGTCCGTGTTACGTAGCAGGCCTGAACGGTCTGCCCAGTGAAATTCCTTTCGATCAGCTTGTCCGCTTCGAAAATGCCCGTCCGGCTTGGCGTGGTATAAACTGCCTCCTCCTCGTCGTCCGACCAGTCGAGAAGAAGACCCTGCCCGTTCTCAAAAACGAGATGCGGGTACATATGCAGAATTTCTTCGCCGATCAGTACGGCTTTCATTTTGCACATATCCTCTATATCTGCCATAAAGCGGAAGAGAAGAGCGCGGCTTTTGGCGGTACTGAGCCATTTTGTGACGGTCGAACCGGACATCTCTTCCTTCATGCGAAGGAGTGCACGATCCCGAATCCCGACCAGATACCGAACCTTTTCCGTCTCGGTCAACGTCAGATAGTCTCCAATCGGGAGAGCGTTCGTATCGGCATATCGCTGATAAGTCTCCCAGATTCCCATCCCGCAGGTGTGATGGGTGCCGTCCATCTGCCGGCTTCCCTGATTCAGCATCATATCCCAGGGAGTTGTAAAACGGCAGCGCGGATCGATGTAGACACGGGGCTTTGTTCCGATCGTGAGCAGTTCTTCATACTCCCGGATAAACTGCATGGGATTGACCATGTAGGAGGGGGCGAGCCAGGTAGCCGCCCCGGTGAGAGTGCCCGCACAGAAGTGACCGAAGACATGCCGGACTTTTCCGTTCCAGGCGGTGTGTCCGCGCTGCGGTCCGCCGTTGGTCAGGATTCCAAGGACCGGTTCTTCCTTCATGCAGAAGAGGTTAGTGACATTGCCTTTTCCCTCGTCGCCTGCGTTGGCTCCTATGATGATATTGATTGATTTCGGCGTGTTGTTCATGACGGACCTCTCTTTCTAAGGGGTTCACCAGCTGATCAGATCCCTGAGTGCTCTCATGACCGGCTTTGTTTCCTGCTGCACAGCAGAGCCATTGTTTTCGGCTGCATTTGCCGTATCGGTAATGATTTTTGTAACTGCGCTGCTGATTTCGTTGACCTTGCAGAATTTGAGATGATCCTTGTCGAGAATCTTCCTCCACTCATGATTCGCACGGTCACCGTAGAAGTCGCTTCCATGTATTACATGAATATGATAGACCTCGTACATATTCCGGACT
>CADABA010000277.1 GCA_902785985.1 uncultured Lachnospiraceae bacterium | reverse complement strand
TATACGGATCTGCCGTTTTCAGCCGTAGACTTATTAAGATACTGGGACAAAGGTCCGGTGTACAGTCGTAAAAAGCGTAAGTAATGGTATAGATGATGTTAATGGAAAGAGGAATGACCAATCCTTGAACAGGTACTTTGAAAGTAAAGTGGTTTCTGCGTATACTGTTGACACCACATGTGACACCAAATATAATATAGGAGTAACAAATGTCTACATGGGATAAACTGATTAGCCGTATCTTCTCATTATCAAAAGATTTGAGGTTTAGTGAACTGCGAAAGATACTGGAAAGCTATGGCTATACAATGTATGCGCCCAGAAGCGGTAGCAGTCATTGTACATTTCGGAAACCAGGAAAACATCCGATAACGATTCCTAAACATGAACCGATTAAACGGATTTACGTAGAAATGGTCAGGAAAGTGGTCGAGGAGGAGTCTGCAAGTGAAAACGATTGACTATTATATGGGGCTTCCATATAAGTTAGAAATTGTCCCTGATGTGGCAGCACTCTGGAGGAGACTGTAAACCACGTTTTAGATGCAAAAAAAGAATGGCTCATTGCCGCACTTGAAGACGGGATTGTGATAAATGAGCCGGTTACCCATGATAGCTATTCAGGGCAGTTCAAGCTCAGAATACCAAAAAGCCTCCATCGCTCCCTTGCAGAGCATTCTAAGGCGGAAGGAATCAGTATGAATCAGTATTGTCTGTATTTACTGACGCTGAATGATGCAATAACATTTTCCGGAAAACAGAAAAAAGTGTGATTTTTAGCCGGGTGAAAAGATTGGAACTGTGGGTACATTTTTGGTACAACAGATTCTGTACTACGTGAATGAGATGAAAAACGCATCATGTGATGCGCTAAAACGGTGCAAAAGTATAGCCTGAAATGTCCTGAACCAGACTGATAATCGAGCTGGAATGACAATTCAAGTCATACCGTCCGCATTATATATATCGTGATAAAGGATTGCAGGTAATCCACGTGGCTGCCTGCAATCTTTTATTTTCGGTAGTTATTGTACCCAACGGCTTTCCCGGAAAAGATACCCTTATTTCATGGCGTTAGCTTTTAGCTCCTTATAATAGGCCAATAACCTGGTCCGGGCTTCTTTTTTTTTGGGATCGTTCATATCCTGGATAAGCGCGAATAATTCAGGATCATCCGTTTTTTGATGAGAATCTATAACAAAGGATTGACATAGAGGGCAGAAAACAGCAATAATGATATGAATTTAAAATGAAAGGATGTGTCACCATGGGAATTATAGTCTCTATAATTGTTGGCGGTATCGCCGGTTGGCTTGCGGGCAAGCTCATGAACAGCAACTTTTCGATTCTGGGCAATATAATACTCGGTATCGTGGGCGGAGCAGTGGGCAGTATTATTCTCGGTCTTATCGGAATCTCTGGCCGCGGGCTTATTGGCAATACAATCGTCGCTGTAGTAGGCGCGTGTGTCCTGATTGCGTTAGGAAGAGCGTTGAAAAAGTGAACGTGATGTGTTTGGAGCTAACTGTTTTGGAGCAGTTGGCTCTTTTTATTACCAGCGTTTTGGCAAAAAGCTGAGTGTTTTGTGAAAATGTCCTTGCTCTGATTCTGTTTTTATTTGGTACAGGATTTGCTCTTGTACTGGAGACACTTATGGCTGCGACAGCGAAATATTATCTATGCCTGCTTCTGTTTGCACTTTTTGGCATATCATTGACGGCGTTTAAAAATGCATATAAATCTGCAAGCAGCAGGCTGATCAAGAAAGAGTACCCTCAGATACGCAAATCTCTTTGGAAAGAAATCTCTGCTGATGGCAGGAAAACAGATCAGTGATTGGAAATGTTGACAATACCGAAGAAAAATCAACAGGAGAAGTCATTATGAAAATTCTTGTCACCGGTGCCCGCGGTTTTGTCGGGGCGCGAATCATGGAAGAACTCGGACAGGACGCAGTTCCTGCACCATCCCTTCGGGCAGTTGATGAGGAAGGGATTCGACGAATCGTTGATGCAGCACAGGCGGAGCTGATCATCCACACAGCGGCTATGTCAGATATTTCCACATGTGAAAAAGATCCTGATGGATCTTATTACGCGAATGTAGAAATTCCGATCTGGCTTGCGCGCACAGGAATCAAATGTGTCATGTTCAGTACAGATCAGGTCTACAGCGGATGTGCGGGGGAAGGACCCTATACGGTGGACATTCAGCCGGAGACGATACTGCTGCGGGCTACATGGATGTATGACATGCCGAAATACGGTGTTATGAACCGTGGGAATTTCCTGATCAACATGCTGCGTCAATCGGAGATTTCATTCTCATTTGCGCAACATCGCGCCGTCACATATGTGCGGGAGGTGGCCGGTCTGATCAGGCAGGCAGCCCTTCTTCCCGGCGGGGCTTACAATTATGGGAGTGAGAACGACCTCACAATGTTTGAGACAGCGGAGTGGCTCAGGCAGACACTGTCGCTTCCCATAAAAATGCAGGACACCGGGCCGCGTCACAATCTGTGGATGGACTGTTCGAAGATCAGGAATCGGGGGATACATTTTTCCGATACAGTTGAGGGGCTGCAGAAATGCATTCGGGATTATAGTCTGTAAGAGGGTCTCCTTCTGGTTTTTCTGAATTTTTCGTATTACAGCATGCGCCAGTAAAAGCCAAAGGAAGAAATATGTAAAAATCTTGTCTACATGCGAAAACAATAGTTCAATTTATCAATATACGTTTTCCAGCTGCTCAAGTTAATGATAAAATTAAACTGTACAGTCAGAACATTTAAGAATGCAAAATGTGATGAGGAGGTTCCCTAAAGTAATGAAACTTTCTGTAATAATTCCTGCCTACAACGTTGAAAAATATATCAGTGAATGTCTGGACTCTGTTTTAGTGACAAAAAAAGAGATCGAAGTGATCATAGTAGACGACGGATCAAAAGACAATACGCTCAGCATCTGTGAAGACTGCAGTAAAAAAGACAGCCGGGTAAAAGTTTACAGCAAACCCAATGGCGGTGTTTCCTCAGCCCGAAACTATGGTCTGGAAAAGGTTTCCGGGGATTATATTATATTTGTCGACTCTGATGACTATCTTTTTGAAGGCTGGGACGCCCTCATGGATCCTTTATCCGGAGACGATATATATTACTATAATAAGTCAATTAAGGGCCAGCCGGATAAAAATATGATGCTGCGCTACATCTCCGGCGTTAACGATGAGAATATCTGTATTGCCGGACCGGTTTGGAAAGCTTATAAAAGCAGCTTTCTCCTCGGGAATGATCTGAAATTTAAATTGGATCTGATCAACGGCGAAGACATGCTCTTTAATCTGGAAGCGATCCTGCTGGCAGAATCCTATCAGATTATTGATTTTGATTACTACTATTACAGGCAGACGGTCGGGCAGACGACAAGAAGATTTGACGACAGGATCATCGGTTCCGATACGAAGTTTCATCATTATCTTGCATCCCTGTTCCGTGAATATAAGGCAGATGAAAAAACGGCAGCAGATATAAGAACTTTCAGTGTAATCAATGCAGTCATTGTCATACTGGACAGGATTTCTTATATCGACCGTTTCTCCAATGCAAAGGAGAAATACGCTTTTCTGGAAAAAAAGCCTTACAGGAGTGTTTTAGGTAAGAATAATTCGCTTTTATTTAAGCTGGCCAGGGCAAAGAGATACAGGACGCTGTACTATTATATGAAATCCAGAAACAGCTTATCCATGACGAAAAGAAAGGTGAAAGAGATCATTTCAAAGAAGTGATCGTTAATTGATGTGTTACTTTAAAAAAACAAGAGATCGTCAAAAGATGTTTCGGCGGCTTCTCACCGAGGTGTTCCGGATAATTTTGTATAGATCACTATAAGAGCAGGCAGTCTGTGGACTGCAGAAGCAACGGCGCGGGATTATGAAAAATCTGCGCCGTTTTCATTATTCGGGACAGAGCGACGGATCCTTCAGGAAATGACTATAAGATTGTTCAGGAATCGGATGTTATGGTAAAATTTAACCAGAAAACGGGATGCTCCTTTGTATGGGTCGGATACATTCTGAGAAAAAGGTGAGCAAAACATAGAAGACCGAAACATCACAGCTTAAGAGAAACAGGAAATATCTTTAAAGAAACAAAAAATGTATCTCAGGAGGGTTTCATATGAATGCTCCTCAGGAACAAATGGGTTCAGGATCTTCATCCGATATGAAGAAGAACGGCAGCAGGAAAAAATTCTTTATTTTGCTGTCTGCGTGCATACTTCTCTGCGCAGCTGTTATTCTGATCATATTTCAGCAAAAACAAGCCGTAGTGTCTGAACCGCGCACACTGCGCGTCTCTCTTTATCCCATAGTTCCCGATATGGAGAGATACAAGAAGGCTGTCACCATGAACTGGGAAGCAAAACATCCGGACATAAAACTGGAGCTGGTCGACTGGTATTGTTATGATGAGGATCTCCCGGATGATCTGGATGTGTTCGTATTTGACGGGATATATCTGACCGAATATCTGGAGAAGGGATACCTGCTGCCCATCCCGGAGGAGGCCATTCAGGACATAGAGGATTTTATCCCCTTTACTACAGACGGACTCAGGAAGGACGGGAATTTCTGTGCGGTGCCGCAGCTCATCTGCACATCTCTGCTGTATACCAGAAAAGGTGATACGGAGCTCGCAGGTGTTTCCGATACTGTCATGCTTTACGAAAAACTCGGAGACAGGAAGAACCAGTCGGAAGTGCCTGATGAGAACGAGGGATTATTGATCGACATGTCCGGAGGTACTTCTAAAGTAATCATGTATCTGGATGCTCAGATCGATTATAGCGATACATATACGGAGTATGAGGATCTGCCTGTTAAGGAGACCTTCTCTGAGGAAGCACTTGATTTACTGAGACTGCTGGTAAAAATGGGCGGAGCGGCACAGGTAAAATATAAGTCGGAGAGTGATGAGCTGTATGAGCGCGCCAGGTGGTTCGCGGAAGGAAAGGGACGGGCTTACATAGGCTATTCGGAAACAATGGCTATGATGGGAGATGGTGTCAATGAAATCGATTTTCGGCTCTTTTCTTATTCCGACAGAGGCGGCGTTCCGCTTTTTTCTGTCGACCTGGCAGGCGTCAACGCGAAAATAAGCGACGATAAGAAAGAGCTCGCGTATGAACTGGTCGATATGATCACGAGCGAAGAGGCCATGGCTAAAGTCGTTATGCCTGAAGGCATAGGGACTCCGCAGTACCTTCTCCCTGCGCGGATCCATATCTATGATCTGCTGAGCGAGGCATCACCCGTCAACGGACAGTTGAAGGTTATTGCGCTCGATCCGAAAAACAAATTCTTACGGATGGGCAGCAACGCGCATGAGTATATTTCCAATACGAAGAAAGAACTGCCGGATCTGGTCTTCCCTAAAGAATAACGTCGAGGGAAAGATTCGGGAAATGATTCCGGGGCAGTACGAAAACTAGCCCTGACCGCCAGGATAAGAAAAGACTGAAAAGCAACGGGAAAACACGTGATTGTAAGAAGCGCCGGCCGGATGCACCTGAACGGAGATTTCAATGAAAAAAACATATCTTCATCAATGTCCGGGAGCTTACAAAAGAGCAGGCGGAGTATAATCAGTATGCCTCGATCCTCATGACCTCTGTCGACACAGATCCGGGCTTATGCGCCATGGAGAGAAAAGCGATTTTCCAAAGGCTTGGGGAGGGCGACTGGCAGATCTTCGGTGCGCACGGTATGAAAAAGGAATATCGGCTGCACGTTGACGTATGATCTGCATATCGATCTGTCATACGGAAAGGAAATAAAAAGCTTATAGAATACATTGCTGAGAAAGGACTGGTCGTATGAACAATAAGATAATCGGATTGTTACTCATTATTATTGCAGGATGTACTATGCTGACCGGATGCGGGACGTCAGGCAACACGCGTAAACTGAAAAGCATGGCTGTTAAGTATGTTAAGGAAAAATATGGCTTTAAGGCAAAAGCGAACAGAGTCAGCAACGACGGGATCAGCTGGCTGACCCCTATTTGGGAGAAAAGCAAAGCGGGAATCATCGAAATGAAGTATAAGGGGAAAACTTTCTGTGTTCATGCGGATCTGGACAGCGGCGTGGACAGCTGTACAGATAACTATCAGGAAGATGAATTCTGCGAAAAGATTGCCGCTCCTTTTCAGAATATGCAAAGTGCCGATAAGGAAATCGTTATCGGCTACACGGAGGGGCACTATAAGCATTTAGTCGGAAAGAATATTAAGACATTTGATGACCTGATTGCAGATGAGCGCATCCCGGGGATTTTTGTGTACATTTATACCTATGGATTGGATACCGACTCAGTCAGTTCAATAGACATGTCAGATAAGCCATGGATTTCTGCAGTGAGTATCTACGACTGGCTGGATCCGTCCATGCTGCATTCTGACTATAAACCGGTCACAGCTCCCTATACAGAGGAACTTATCCTGAAGAGTTATGCCGAGTACAGCGCAGACCCTTCAAAATTTTCCTTATCGCTTGAAAATGGTGAAAAAGGGAAGTTCGCAATCAAACGGTATAAACAGATAAAACAAGGTGATCTGTATATTACCTGCGGAGATACGGACGATCTCGTTGTGTCGGAATATCCGGGAAGTCCCGCTTCGGATCACCGGGGAACAACAGCCTGGTATCAGATCACGAACAACGGGAAAGCAGCAAAAGGAAACATCTTATTTTCCGGTGAGCTGGCAGACCATAATAAACAACTCGGATATTTCGAAAGGTATGACGGGGAAAAGACATATATTTCTTTAATGGGATATAACGGGGATCTTCATAATTTCGGCGATGAATATTATTCTACCCGTTATACAATTGAGGCAGGAGAGACGATCATCTGCAGAATGATGACAGAAGACAAATAGAGTGATGAGAGTGAAGGAACCGGGGCACTGAAACAGACGAGGAACGGCACATGGAATATTCGATAAAGAGAGTGACGATCGATGATTATGGCGGCATCTATGCCCTCTGGAATACAGCGGAGCAGAGCCGCAGGGCCCTGAATCCGGTCGATGATTCGAGGGAAGGGATCGAACGATATCTTAAACGGAATCCCGATACTTGTTTTGCTGCGGTGATGGATGACAGGATCATCGGAGTAATTCTTTCCGGGCATGATGGCCGGAGAGCAATCGTGCATCATTTGTGTGTGCATCCGGACTACAGGCGTATGGGGATCGCAGGACATCTGGTCTCTCTGGCGGAAGAAGCTTTGCAGAAGGAAGGCATAAAGAAAATCTTCGGGCTTGTGTTCAAAGACAATGAAGCAGCCAATCTTTTCTGGGAAAAGCAGGG
>CADABA010000276.1 GCA_902785985.1 uncultured Lachnospiraceae bacterium | reverse complement strand
ACAGCGATCTTGCAGGCGTTCATACCGACGGTACCGCCGCCGAGAATGACTACGTTCGCCTTGGGTGTACCGGGAACGCCGGCCAGCAGAATGCCTTCCCCGCCGAAGCGTTTCTCGAGATATTTTGCACCCTCCTGGATGGAAAGGCGGCCGGCGATCTGGCTCATCGGAACAAGGCAGGGGAGAGATCCGTCCTTTTCCTGCATCGTCTCATAGGCTACCCCCTTGACCTTGCCGGCGAGAAGAGCGTCGGTCTGCTCTTTATCTGCCGCCAGATGCAGATAGGTATACAGGATCAGGCCATCGTGGAACAGCGGATATTCTTCCGGGAGCGGTTCCTTGACCTTCACCATCATATCCGAAAGCTTCCAGACGTCAGCCGCGCTGTCAATAATCGTCGCACCGGCTTCCACATACTCCGTATCCGCAAATCCGGAGCCGATGCCTGCTCCCTTCTCCATATACACCGGATGTCCGGCAGCAACATAAGCTCTGACGTTGTCCGGCGTAAGCCCTACTCTGAATTCATTATTCTTGATTTCTTTGACACATCCGATCTTCATTCTTGATCCTCCTAAGCTGAAATTTACTTGACCTGAATCATTCACCGATCAGTCGATGAATGCAGTAAACCCACGTCGTTACGGTGTTGTTAACTACATGCAGTGTTCACCTTCAGAGCGAAGATATTGAAATGCTTTGGCCTGCCTGTTTTCGAGCAGCTTAAAATACAGAAAGGATCTCAGCAATGTCAAATTAAGGTGTCGAAAAATTACAAATATTATGAAGAGATCCTCTATATTTATTGTAAATGACACATCTTTCAGTTTCAATAAGCAGTTCAAAGTTAACTTCGCAGGCGTCGGGAATTTTTTTCGATGGCGGCCGGTTTCTCATTCTTTTACACGTATCGCATTTATGGATGCAGGTCCTTTTTGTCTGGTGGAAAATAAAGAGGAAGTATGGTAGGGTGGAAGTATAAATTATCGCCTACGGCGGATCGCAGCCGCGCAGACAGGAAAGTGCTTTGCATGTAAATGCGGCGCGGCAGGAACGCCGAGGCATTCTTGATATGGGGAGCGTAGAAAGATTGGTTCCGGGATCCGCATATCATCCGGTGCTGCAATGACTGTAAGACTATAAGGAGTGATCGGATGCATTTTGTTGACGCAAAAGGAATACTGACCGGCAGCGGCGGTCGGTACGGAATGAACATTTATCGCGGATGCAGTCATGGCTGTATTTATTGTGACAGCAGAAGCCGGTGCTATCAGTTTACGCATCCGTTCGAGGATATCGAGGTGAAGAGGAATGCCCCGGAGCTCCTGGAGAAGGCCCTGAGATCAAAGCGGCGAAAGTGCGTGATCGGAACCGGCTCCATGTCGGATCCGTATATGCACTGTGAGGAGGAGCTGCGGCTGACAAGAAGGTGCCTTGATATCATCCTGAAATACGGGTTCGGTGCTGCGATCCAGACAAAATCAGACCGTATCCTTTTGGACATCGATCTCCTGGATGAAATAAACCGGTCTGCGAAATGTGTAGTGCAGGTGACGCTTACGACCTATGATGATGCCTTATGCAGAATACTGGAGCCGAATGTCTGCAATACAAAACGACGGATCGCGGTGCTGGAAGAACTGCAGAAACGGGGGATCCCGACGGTCGTATGGATGACACCGATTTTGCCGTTCATCAACGATACGGAGGAGAACATTACATCCATATTGAACGAGTGCGTTCGTGTCGGCGTGAAAGGCGTGATCGATTTCGGTATGGGCCTGACGCTCAGGGAAGGCGATCGGGAATACTATTATGCGGCGCTTGATAAGCATTTCCCGGGGATGACGGAACGATACATTAAGCGGTATGGAAATTCGTATGAACTGCCGAGCCCGAAAGCCGGGGAACTGACGAGGGTCTTTCAGCGGATCTGCAGGGAAAACGGTCTTCTGTCGAGCCCGGAGGACTGTTTTACGTATATCAATGATCTGCCGGAAAAATATACGCAGATGAGTATATTCGATCTGGCCTGACCGACTTAAGTCTTTGGCGGTCTGCAGCTTCGCTAAGGGGAATGTACTTTGTACCTTTGCTATGGGGGAATGTACTTTGTACCTTTGCTATGGGGAATGTGCTTTGCGCCCTGCCTGGCGCGGCAAGAATACCGAAGCGTTCATGATATCAGGTGTTGGAGCATTATTTGTGTAATTGCGATCAGAAAATAATGAGAGAGTATGAGATGAAAGAGACGAAGAAACTTGCAGTAATTTTTCCGGGCATAGGGTATACGGCGGACAAGCCGCTTCTGTATTACGCCAGAAGGATAGCGGCGGAGCAGGGTTATGAGATCATGACGATACCCTATTCCGGATTTCCGAAAAAGATCAGAGGAGATCAGAAGCGGATGGAAGAATCGTTCCGTATAGCGCTTGACCAGTCAGAACAGCGTCTTGCGGAAGAGGACCTGTGCGCATACGATGATGTTTTATTCATCGGCAAAAGCATCGGTACGATCGCAGCGGCGAAGATCGCCTCGGACAGCCCGGCAAAGGAGAAGATCCGACTGATCCTCTTCACGCCTCTTAAAGAGACGTTCGCATTCTCATTTGGAAAAGCGATTGCTTTTACGGGTACAGATGATCCGTGGGTCGGAAAAGAGAAGAGCCCGGTGCCGGGGATCTGCGAAGAAAAAGGGATTCCATGTACAATTGTTCCGAATGCAAATCATTCACTGGAAAGCAAGGACAGCTTTTCTGATATGAAGGAGCTTTACAGAGTTATGAAGGAAACCGATCAATTCATCAGGGAGAAGAGATGAATCTGCTTCTATAGTTCGTTTTGTCAGGATGCTGTACAGGCGATTGAAAAGCCGGACAGGTCACAGGGCACTCTAAGGTGTGTGTTCCCTGACCTGTCCGGCTTTTTCTGCATTTTTTCTGTTCTTGCACATCTCCGTTCCCGGTTGTATAATCCAAATAAAAGATAGTAGTTGCTAACCACTAAAAGACAGTGAACTGTTTCGGAACAGACAATACAGACAGCAGGCAGGATGGACGTATGTTTCTGGAAGTAGAGAATCTGATAAAGTATTACGGAGAAGGCGAGAACCGCATGCAGGTCCTCAAAGGAATCAGTACAGGTGTAGAAAAGGGCGAGATGTGTGTCATTCAGGGCCCGAGCGGCAGCGGGAAATCAACATTTCTTAACTGCATAGGAGGACTGGAAATACCTGACGGAGGATCCATCAATGTGGATGGTACGCAGATCGTTGGAATGAGACCCGGCAGACTTTCCGACTACAGAAGGGACAAACTCGGGTTTATTTTCCAGTTCTACAACCTTGTGCCGGATCTGACTGTCCGTGAAAATATTGAGGTATGT
>CADABA010000275.1 GCA_902785985.1 uncultured Lachnospiraceae bacterium | reverse complement strand
GAGTAGCTTTGTATAGTGATGTATTTTGCTGTTCTTCATTATACATCTTCTGTACAAAAATTACCCCCTCCGTGTCCAATTTAAGCTTACCACTTCAAAAGCAGGGTGCATTTTTCCGAGAGTCGGGTGCATTTCTGAAAAGGGTGCATTTTGGGAAGATGCGGTGCATTTTTTGAATGCAGGGTGCAAACGAGATCTTTAGACCGTAATTTCAAGCTGGTTGCCTTCGATGCCAATCACACAACTCTCGTAATAGCCATCGCCGGTAGTCCTCGGTCCGCTGATGACTTCATAGCCGTCAGACCTTAACTTTTGCGTCAGTTCATCAACCCGTTCCCTGCTCCCGACGGAAAAAGCTATGTGAATTAAGCCTGTGCGGTTTATCGTTTTTTCCGTATCCTCCAGCGACGGCTTTGTCATGATTTCCAGTCTCGCACCGTCATCAAACGAGATGAAATACGAGCGGAAATCTGTCCTTTGGTTGTGATACACGTCGCTGGCCTTGCCGTCCAGATACTTGACGAAGAAACCCTTTGTCCGTTCCAGATCGTTCACGTACATCGCTATATGTTCGATTCTCATGATTGCTTCTTGTCTGCCTTTCCCGGAAGCTTCCGGTAAGCGAGCTCAAGCATGCCGATGTTCAATAGCGCGAATATCAGTAGATACAAGGGCATGATACCGATCCCGACTGCCTGCTGCAGATGCCCAAAAACCATCGGCATAAACGTGCTCCCGATATAGGCGGAGGCCATCTGCAGACCCGTCTGTTAAGTTTCCGGAACACAAATAAACGAAACGTGAGTTTCGCGCAAAGGTTCTATGGTTTTTTCAGACGGGGGTTTCGCGCATTTGTTAGACCCACCAAGATGCTCATCATTGTATCACATTTTGTACCGCTTCTCAATACAACTGTAGACAGATTATGACCACCTAAAGGTGTTCCATTGGAACTACCTGTCATTTCAGGACAGATACCAGTTTTCTGATCTCTTCAAAGGTTCCTTCGAGAGGTTCACCGCTCAAACCGGCATCGGCCAGATCCTCGCTCAGAGGCAGAATGCAGGCAATTTTCTCCGGTGCGCTGATTTTAGCGATCGTGGAAACCACGAAAAACCGACAGACGCACTTTATACACGCGCATGGTTGTAAAGGATGCACTCCTGGACCTTCTTTCGGAAACGGACTATGCAGACATCACTATCGCAACGCTCTGCCGCAAAGCAGAGATCAGCCGGGGAACTTTTTATCTCCACTACGACAACCTGAAGCAGGTAATGGATGAGCTGTTTGCCAATGCCCTCGGCAATACGCACAGCATGCTGTTCCAGATTGGCTGTGACCCGGCCTCGGGAGAAAAATGCGCCTATCCGCTCTGCCGCTTCCTGAGAGAAAACAGGAAATACCAGCCGCTGTTTTTCTCCGATACACTGCGCAGCCAGGTGATTGAGAAAATTGTGGAAGTGAATCGGGACAGCTTTATCGCGAAGCTCAAAGCCAGATCCGGCCTGGATGAGGAGGCGCTCTCTGCGCTGTTTCTGTTTCAGCTCAACGGATGTCTCGCGGTCAGCAAGCAACATATCAGTATTTCGGATGAGTCCTGGGCGCATATCAAGTGCAGTATAGACCGGTTGCTGAAAAACGGAATTCAGGGGTTTGAAGAAGCAGATCGGTAATTATCTTCCCATTCAAACTATCGGCATCATTATAGAGCGGAGTCAACGAGTCACGAAAATGTGATCCTATGAGATGAAACATATGACAGGAGCATATCGGCGATCAACTTATGACCTTCCACATTCGGATGTATCCCGTCACTGCACAGACAGGTCGTGTAGTTTTTCCTTTCAAGGAACACAGACGTGATGTCAATTACAGGGATTTGACATGTTTGCCCGAGCATAAAAATTTCAATATTGTATATTTCATGCCAATTTGCGATGAATTGTATGTCGTTTTGCAGCCAGCGCCTGATATTGTCTTTTGAGCGATTTCTGGATATATGCTCAAAATATCTGGATGGATCGACCGGTGGAAGCGAAAGGAGAACCGGCATTTTACCCGTACTCTTTATCGCCCTGATCATACGGATATAGGTCGTTCGAAAGTTCACGATTGTATTTGCAGGCAGATGTCCCCGATCCGGATGATCTGAGATCTCTTTCCAGTTAAAATCACAGTCGTTTCCGCCGAACTCCAGCAGAACATATTTCCCTGACGCTGAATGTATGGCCTGGATATTTCGGTTTACAATCGTTTCTCCCTTACTGATAGTGCTTCCGAACTTTGCTTTATTATCAATTGTGATATTCAAGGCTTTTTCACATAGTTTAGGGAATGAAGCTCCGGATATTCTGTAACTTCCGTTTTCATAGACAACGCCCTTTAAGATCGAGTCCCCAAATGCCAGTATTGTATCCATGCGTCGCTGTCCTTCTATAAAAGTCTACAATATTGATTTCATAGTATTGCTCACGTTCAGTCGTCTGTTAAACTCTTTCTTTCATCCAGAAGATCACATCGTCGATCACCTTGTCTTTCACCGGCTCATTAAAGATTTCATGACAAAGCAGGGGATAAATACATAATCCCTTATCTTTTGAACTGATGCTGTTATAAAGATCGATAGAATCCTGCGGGCTGACGAGACCATCATTTGCGCCGTGAAGGATCAGGACCGGCGCCTCAAAGCGTGCCGCGTTTTCCCTGAGATACTGTATTCCCGCGTAGATCGAATTAAGAAGCCCAATGGACATCTCTTTTGCCACCAGCGGGTCTTCGATATACGCCTGAATGACATTCGGATCGCTGCAGACCCCTTCCCCCAGGGCATTTGGCACATACATATCCGCAGGGGCGGCGATGGGCAGGTCACCGGCTAGCCGGTGATGATATCTGGTCAATGCGCCGGAGAGCACAATGGCATCCGCTTCTCCGGGGAAGCGTGTTGCAAAGCAGGTAACCGCATAGCCTCCCATGCTGTGGCCCAAAACAACCAGTTTTTTTCCCGGGTTTTCGCTTTTGGCCAGCTGTACCACATCATAAACATCGTTGCTGATCTCATCCCACTGATCGTAGTATACACGCTTTCCGCCGCTTCTTCCATGCCCGCGATGGTCGAAGCGGTATACCGAGAAGCCCTCCCAGTTCAGCCTGTCGGCGAGATGATCGTATCTCCCGCAGTGTTCACAGAGACCGTGAACGATTACTACAACAGCCCTCGGATCTTCCGGGCTGTCCACCTGCAGAAACAGCTTTGTTCCGTCCCGATTTGCAATATAGTCCTGCATGATTCATTTCCTCCGTTTTATATTATTGTTCTATGAACAGAACGCCCAGACATTTCGGACCGCAGTGAGACGAGATTGTCGCCCCGGCCACGGTATGGTGTACTTCTTTACAGCC
>CADABA010000274.1 GCA_902785985.1 uncultured Lachnospiraceae bacterium | reverse complement strand
GAAGACATCGCCGAGAGCTCCGGGCTCAACAGGAGCTATTTCGGCAAAATATTCCGGGAAGCCGTCGGCAAATCTCCCCAGGAATTTCTGATCAGTTACCGCATGATCAAGGCGGCTGAACTGCTGAAACTGACCCGTTATTCCGTCAACCAGATCGGGGCCGCCGTCGGTTACCCCAATCAGCTCCATTTCTCACGGGCCTTTAAAAGTGTTTATGGCGTCTCCCCGAGAAACTGGAGAAACGCCAATTCTGCCGTAAATATGCCGGATGACCGTTCCTGACCTTATATCAACCTTTTCAGACCGGATCTGCAGGGTTACGTAAGAGCAGCAGTCAGAATTCAGTCCGGAGACTTTATTCTCTGTGAGCGTGAGCGTTTCTTTTTCAAGAACGCATCTGCGTTCCTGCTGCGCCGCGCTTACGTGCGAAGCATCCTCCTCTGTTTTTGCGCGGCTGCGATCTGCCGGAAGCTTTCATCTCTGACGCTTACTTTGTAACCCATGTCAGAGCCAAATTTCACTTTGCGCATTCATCATAGATTTACATCACGAGAATTCTGCGTCAGAGATGAATATTATCTTCAGAGTCTCTTCGGTTCATATCCTCCTTTGGCGGAAGAACGTGAAATCTCCGGCTTTGTCTCTCTGTAGCTCTTCGGACTCAGATTATAGTTTTCCTTGAATTTCTTGGAGAAGGCCAGCGCATCCGAATATCCGACCTTTGCGGCGACTTCGTTTACGGGAAGAGCAGTCGATGTGAGGAGCTCAGCTGCCCGCTCCATCCGGATATTGATCAGAAATTCCTGGGGAGACACTCCAAGCTCCTTCTGAAAACTCTTCGTCAGATAATTCCTCGTAATACCGATCTGGGACGCCAGCGCATCGATCTTGATCTTTTCGGCATAATTCGACATGATGAAGAGCATTGCCTGCTTTACATAGACGCCCTGAGGATACTCGAGCTTTGTCCGATCCCCGGGCTTCCCGCCCAATTCTATCATGCGTCCGAGAAAACGGAAAAACCCTCCGAGGCGTATCAGATAATTGGAATAAGTAAGCTGTGATGCTTCCAGCATCTCCATCATGATCGGGTAAAGTCCTTCCGTACTCTCGAATGTTACGATCGGATCATCCTCCGAAAAACCTATCCTTTCAATCAGTTTTTCAGCAGCGTATCCGTGAAATCCGACCCACATGTACTGCCAGGGATCCTCAGAATCCGCTTCATAGTAAGTCATTTCCTCGGGGCGAATCAGAAAGGCCTGATTTTTATGCAGATGAAACTCCTTCTCCTGGCGCCGGAACATCCCCTTGCCCTCGCGGATCACGTGAATCAGATAAGAATGTCTTTTTGTCGGTCCGTAGAAATGCCCGGGACTGCAGATTTCATTCCCGCAATAATCAAGGTTCAGGCCGGAGATCAGTCCAAACGAATCGGAATTATTTAAATCTTCAAGAGCTGTAAAATTCCACGACTTTGTATGCCCGACTGTTCGTTCTCCCATATTCTCCTCCCGATCTTATTCACTTCCCGCCCGCGAGAAGCAGTGCGGGATTCGGGTCAGCGCAAGCTGACATAACACCAAACCGAATCTGAAGCGCATCCTCGCGGAGCGTTTATCTCAGTGCGGGATTGTAACCCACCACTGCGTCGAGCAGGATATTGATCTATCCCCCGCTTATAGAAGCGAAGTCTTTCCCGCTGAGATAAACAGATGCCGCAGACTTTATCGGAGCGGTGCCATTCTCCATACCGACATACCCGCAGCTTTCGCCTGCCTGCTGTCTCCGCTTTTACCGTATATTTCAGAAAAAATATTCTTTCACTGCTGTCTGTTCTGCCCGCAAAATATAAAAAACAGCGCCGTTTAACGCTGTGACAGAACGCTTTCACACATATTTGTGTGCTCATTTTGACATATTTTCATTGCCTTTTCAATACCTTGTTCAGATTAAATTTAATCTCTGACGCCTGCTTTGTTTCCTATATCAGCAGAAGTTTTGCTTTGCGCATTCTCCTCATATTCTCATCCCGGGAATTCTGCGTCATAAATGAAATCACAAGGATTCTGCGTCATAGATGAAAACACGAGGATTCTGCGTCATAGATGAAAACAAAATTACATCCATGCTCCAGGCCGCTCCGCAGCATCAAAGTGTTCGCTGTATCCGGAGACGCTCAAAAAACCGGGTGTTCCATGTGCGTCTTACGCATCACGAACACCCGGTTCCTGTCAGCGCTCCTCAGGCACAGAGCTTCTCGCTGCGTGCTTTCCCGCAGCCTCCCTGCCATCGGAGCGAAAATATTAGAAATAATTACATAAGCTTTCTGAACATCTTCTCGAAGTCCTCAAGCGTTGCATGCTTCGGGTTGCCCGGTGCGCATGCATCCGCAGCTGCGGACTCGCAGAGGAACGGAAGATCCTCTTCCTTGAGCTTCTCGAGCTTTGTCGGAATCCCTACATCGATGGAGAGCTGACGAACTGCGTCGACCGCTGCCTTCCTGTAAGCCGCCTGATCCATGCCGGTCGTGTCAACGCCGAGGGCTTCCGCGATATCCTTGAACTTTGTGCCTGTGGCTTCCGCGTTGAACTCCATGACGATCGGGAGCATCATCGCGCATGCGACGCCGTGCGGTGTGTCATAGACTGCGCCCAGAGTATGTGCCATGGAATGCGCGATTCCGAGGCCTACATTGGAATAAGCCATAGCGGTCACATACTGTGCAAGCGCCATGCCCTCGCGGCCGTCCGGATCATTTGCGACAGCCTTGCGCAGGTTCTTGCCGATCAGCTTGATCGCCTCGAGGTCAAGACAGTCGGACAGTTCCCATGCCCCTGCTGTCGTATATCCCTCGATCGCATGTGTCAGAGCATCCATACCGGTGGAAGCTGTAAGGCCTCTCGGCATGGAAGACATCATATCCGGGTCGACGACTGCGATATCCGGGATGTCGTTAGGGTCTACGCAGACGAATTTTCTCTTTCTCTCAACGTCGGTAACAACGTAGTTGATCGTGGACTCAGCGCCTGTACCGCCCGTTGTCGGGACAGCGATCGTGAAGACCGTGCGCTTCTTTGTCGGAGCTACGCCCTCAAGGGAGCGGACATCCGCGAATTCCGGGTTGTTAATGATGATGCCGATACCCTTGCCTGTATCCATGGAAGAACCGCCGCCGATCGTGATCATCATGTCAGCGCCAGACTCCTTGTATGCCTCAACTCCGTGCTGAATGTTCTCGATCGTAGGATTCGGCTTTTCGCCGTTACGCCGAACTTTACAAGATCCGGATCGGAAGCCACGAAAGCTTTCTTAAAGCCTCTCGCCTTGATGAGGCCCGGGATCTCCTTGATTGCGCCGTGTCCGTGATAGGAAATTCCGTTCAGGACGAAACGATTTACTGCCATAGTCTCTACCTCCTTGGTTTTCCAGATACATAAGCCGCCGTAAGACCGTTTCTCTGCGTTTCGTTTTACTCCGGGGGAATCGGACCCTCGCTGAGATCAGTTTGATATGCCCCGCCGGTAAAGCGGAGTTTTCTCACACTGTGATAAAGTGCTTCGGCTGCAAAGGTATCATGCTGTCGTGGCAGAATTCTCTGCCACAGGAACTGATCTGGGGAGGACGGTCATATCCACCCCGCAATATCGATTATAAATCCTTGCTTTCGTTCTGAAAAGGACTTCTTTTGCACAATACAGTGTCCTGCCATGCAGGCGCGGGATGTGAACACCGGCTCATCCGCGCAAAGAGGAAGGTGCTTCGCCCCTCGCGCGGCGCGGCAAGAACGCCGAGTCGTTCCTGAATATGAGAACCGCTTCGCGAACCTCATAATCATACTGCGTGCGATTTCATCACACTTTCATCTGCAGCCTTGTCACAAGCCTCTCCGTCTGCACGTCGCTCCACTCGACGACTTCAATATCGAGCTCAGTGGCCCGCATGCGCATGAGCGCCCTGCCTCTTGAAGGGTTCGCGGAAGTGACAATGATCGCACGCGACCCCTTTCCGCCGAACCGGTCCCGAAGGACTGCCAGCTCGTTCAGAGCCTCCGTCCTGATCTCACTCGTCTTGCAGCTGATAAATACCGGGGAGATCCCGCGCACAGCCACAACATCGATCTCGTTGGTGACCGCATCCCGCTGGCTCGTTCCGCCCTCCCAGTTCACGACCGCGCTAAGGACGACATCGTCAAAGCATCCTGCCAGCACTGCAGACCGGTAGACCTGCAGCTCCAGCACCGAACCGATATCCCTGAGCCAGAAGCGAACCATCTCATCCGGGAACCGGAAAGAGACCGATTGATCCGTCAGGACAAGGTCATGAATAAGGTTTTCATTTGCAAGGTCCAGCAGAAGCTCCTCCTCCACTGTCACGCTCCCCCGTCCGGACTTGACCGTGCGTGCGCCTTCCGCCATGAGCTCTCCGGACTCTGACGAGGAGATCTGCTGAATATAGGAGATCTGCCGGTTCCAGGTCCTGCGGTACTTTTTGAAAACGGAAAAGAGCCGGTCGATCTCGTCAAGCCGGTCCCTGAGCGTTTCGTTATCCTCACGGCCGGGAAGCATCGTCCCGCCCGCCATAAGGAAGCAGGATTCCGCGTCAAGATGCACGTTGCAGGGCAGATTTCTTGCGTAGGGCGCATTCCGTATTTCGAAGAACGTATTCTTTTTGCGGCTGTAGGTGATGACCGGCACGTCCGGGTCCACACAGCCAGCAGCGAAGAGCGCTGCGTCCGTGCCTCCCGAGATGTCGATCACGCAGTCCTCCCGGGTCTCGATCACGCGGCGGAGCTGTTTCTCGACCTTTTTTGCATCCAGCAGACTGACGGGCACGACCGTGACCTTGATGGGACAGCCGCGGTGCTCGAAATATTTTCTGAGGGATTTCGCCAGCACATTTGTCGATTCGACCTCCGCCGGACAGAGGATGACAAGTTCCTTCGGGCGGAATACTTCCGCTCCGAGGACGTTCTCGATGGGGCGCTCGTCATAGAGTTCAATAATCGTTTTCATGGATCACCTGGGTCTTTCTTCTCTGATAGGTCTTATCTGACGGTGCTGCCTGCAAAAGCGGCGGAATCATCCTTCTGCATAACGGATGACACAAAAGCGGAAAATTCAGGCATTTCCCTTTCGATCCGCATGACATGTCCGTCCTTCCTCATGAAGCAGTGCGTTGATTCCGCCTCACAGACAATGTCATCCCCTTTCTTCATGATATAGGAAAGGACGACCCTAATGCCTTTCATTTCCTTCACGCCAACTTCGATATCGACTGAATCGGAAAATGTTGTCGGCTTTCGGTAATCACATTTGAGACTGATCACCGGGGAGACGAGTCCTTCCGCTTCCAGACGTGAGAAGCTCCACCCGCTCTCTTCAAGAAAGCTGATGCGGGCTTCCTCCATCCAGCGGATGTAGTTCGAGTGATGGGTCACGCCCATTTTGTCGGTTTCATAATACTGAACGAGGTGTGTGTACATAATAATTTCAAACCTCTTCTCTATATTTCTTATCAGGAAATCCTGACCTTTTTACTATACCAGTTTTTTCGCTCTCCATATACCCCTGAACTGTTTTCATATCCGTTAACAAAGGCATCTTTACTGATCAGTTTGTGCATCGCATGCATATTCTGTAACATACGTCGCATTTATTCTGCTATTCCCAAAAACAGCTCACTTCGGTCATCCGTTTCAAAGACCGAATTGTACTGCAGAATTTCATATCTTTGCGGCGCTTCTTTTTCAGCTCCCTGAGACTCCTCAAAAGGCAGAATAGTGGCGTCCGAAAGGGAATAATACCACTTCGAATTGATGACAGATACGCTTTTTATGCATATCCGGAAGGAACCGATTGCAGGCAGGGAGCTCCATCCACCTCCGCCTCATATATCAACACAACTATTTTATGTATATATTCGTCTTTAACATCATTTATTATGCATTCCTTCAGCAGGAGACCTTTATGGCCGGGCAGAATTCTCCCGATTTTTTAAAGAAAAAAGACCTTCACAGAGCCTGAAAGCTCCGTGAAAGTCTCTTATAAACAAATATTTCGTTTTCCCAAAGGAATTCTATTTGTGTTTTCTTTTTATCTGCTGATCTGATCCTGTCCTGCCTCATACTCCCCGCTCGCACAGTACGGGACCAGCAGCCTGTCAGATCCTCGCCACCCCCGACTCCTTCGCAGCCTCATACACCGCTTTCGCGACCGAATCCTTCACTCTCGGATCAAAGGCTGCCGGAATGATATAATTCTCATTGAGATCTTCGTCTGAAATCAGCTCTGCCAGCGCACGGGATGCGGCAATCTTCATTGCGTCATTAATATCGGAAGCCCTCGCGTCCAGCGCTCCGCGGAAAATGCCCGGGAAGGCAAGCACGTTGTTGATCTGGTTCGGAAAATCGCTCCGTCCCGTGGAGACGATCCTCGCACCGCCCGCCCTCGCGTCGTCGGGGAATATTTCCGGTGTCGGATTCGCACAGGCAAAGACAATGGCATCCCTGTTCATGGTCCTGCCTGATCATGTCCGTCGTGACGACACCGGGCGCAGATACACCGATAAAGACGTCCGCACCGACCATCATGTCTGCAAGGGAGCCGGCTTTCTTCTCCGGGTTCGTGATCTTTGACATTTCCTCCTTCACGGGGTTCATGCCCTCCTTACGCCCCTCATAGATCGCGCCCTTCCGGTCACAGAGCGTGACATTCCCCGCGCCTGCGGAGATCAGGAGCTTTGTGATTGCAATCGCAGCGGATCCGGCCCCGTTGACAACGATCCGGATATCCTCCATCTTTTTCCCGACAATCTTCAGGGCATTGGTGAGCCCTGCCAGCGTAATGACCGCCGTTCCGTGCTGATCATCGTGGAAAATCGGAATATCACAGCGTTCCTTCAGCTTCCGTTCGATCTCAAAACAGCGCGGCGCGGAGATATCCTCCAGATTGACCCCGCCGAAAGACCCCGCGAGGAGCGCGACCGTTTCCACGATCGTATCCACATCCTTGCTCCGAATGCAGAGCGGGATCGCATCGACGCCTCCGAAAGCTTTGAATAAAACACATTTTCCTTCCATGACCGGCATACCGGCCTCCGGGCCGATATCGCCGAGCCCGAGGACCGCTGTGCCGTCTGTGACAACAGCGACCGTATTCCAGCGCCGGGTCAGTTCATAGCTTTTATTGATATCCTTCTGAATCTCA
The DNA here is from genome assembly GCA_902785985.1 of uncultured Lachnospiraceae bacterium. Taxonomy (GTDB): domain Bacteria; phylum Bacillota; class Clostridia; order Lachnospirales; family Lachnospiraceae; genus Chordicoccus. Next base: position 1,691 of record CADABA010000274.1, on the reverse strand, counting down.
AGGCAGGGCTCGGCAACGCCCGGCGTATAGGCAAGTGACAGCGCTTCCGATGTGTCGACTGCCGCGCGAGGCGTCACTTCAAGCTTTCCTCTCCACTCATAGTGCTTCTTCAAAGACTCTTTTGCGTAATCCATATCGTATTCTCCTGTCTTTTCTTTTCAGTATACATCTTTTCCTTATCACCAAAGAATTGCCCTTCATCGGTAAGCCAGGACCGTCAGGAGCGAGTAGATCACAATAATGCTTCCGAGGATCAGCCCCTGCTTTACCTTACGGCTCACAACAAGTCCCACGAACTCCCGTACTGCCGCGTTCGGCCAGAAATACCATTTGGTCCGGGCACCCATTCCGACTGTGCGCATTTTAGCCTTTCTGGAAAGAATACCGCTTCGGAACACATGATAATTGGATGTCGAGAAAGCGATCTTTGCCTCCGGATCGATCGCGTAGATCTTCTCCTTCGAGAACATCATATTTTCATATGTACTCGTGGACCGGTCTTCCTCAATGATCTGCGTCTCCGGGATCCCCTGTTCGATCAGATACCGCTTCATCGCTGAACTCTCCGTCGTCACCTCCCTCGGTCCCTGACCGCCGGATGTGACAAAAGTAAGCTCCTTTCCGGTCGTCTCCTTCTGCTTTCTGTAAAAATCAAGCGCCAGATCGATCCTGCTCCTGAGGATTGGCGTCGGCGTCCCGTCTTTTCGGATCCCGCAGCCCAGGATGATCAGAAAGTCCTTGTCCGGTTCCGGCTTATAGAGAGCCGCGATCATGCCCGCCACGATCGTTCCGATGAGCATACACTCGAAATAGAGATAGACGGAGGCGTAAATATTCGTCAGCAGATCGTGGATCATGACCTGCGTTTTACTGCCCGTCACAAAAAACGTCAGGGCATACAGGAGAATCGCGCCGCCCAGCATAAGGACGGACAGGATGATGCCTATGATATTGACGAAACGCCTGCCTTCATGGCGAATGAGCGCGATATTGGATATGCACAGCCCTCCCGAGAACAGCAGAATGAACGGAAACGAGACGATCATGTAATTCTTCGCCGAATCGCTCAGGACATACAATACGAAGTCCGGCCCGAACAGTGTCGGGTCCTTGAGAAGCCATCGCAGCACCATGACAAATGTTATAACGACTGACAGCATAAAAAGGGAAAATCCCATATAAAAAACCGTGTTATAAGAATACAGACTAAATCGGATCTGCCGGAAAAACGCAGCAACGAGGCTGATCACCACAGCAGAAAAATATGCGATCGTGATCGAGCACACCGCGATCGGATGCGCTTCTCTCGCCCGGAAAATAAGATAAAGAATGAGCGCCGCGGCAATAATTGTAAGTATGACCAGAAAATGTATTTTCGGGCGCTCTTCCTTTGCATTGATTTTCATTTATTAAGCCTCTCCTTAGGTTGATTTTTACCACTATAACACAGGTATGCGCAAGGGTCAAAAGACAGAAAGAAAAAACTCCCGCAGACTGCACCTTTATCCGGCTTGACATCCTTAAAAAACCTCATCACAATAGATATAGATTATGAACTGAAACTTCCCACATCCTTTACATTAAGGCTCCCGGATTCAATTCTCGCTCGCGAGAATTGGCGCGGGATTCGGGTCAGCGTAAGCTGACATCTTCCAAACCGAATCCCTGCGCATCCTCGCGGAGCGTTTATC
>CADABA010000273.1 GCA_902785985.1 uncultured Lachnospiraceae bacterium | reverse complement strand
TGAACTGGGTCATGGCATGCTGGTCTTCGTTCCATCCGTTAAACGTACCGACCACGTGGACCGCTTTCGCGTTGGGCGCCCATACGGCAAAGAATACACCCTTTTCGCCGTTTTCTTCCGACAGATGCGCGCCGAGCTTTTTGTAGATCTGATAATGCGTTCCGTTGCCGTACCAGTAAGCGTCGTCATTAGAAATGAAGACTCTCTTGTCCGCGGGCTGTGCGGGTGCTTTTCTCACGGCCCTCGTCCCGGCTTTTGTCTTAGCCGGCGTTTTCTTAGCAGCTGCTGTACTGCTCTTTTTGGTCGCTGCTGTTTTTCTGGATGCCATACTATACTCCAATCCGGAACGCATTTGCTTTGCAGGAAACGGCAGTTCCCCATTTGCCCTGTTTCCTGCCCGGGTATTCTGCGGCGCTCCCGCACAGAATGCCCTGCGAATGACTCCCGCAACTGAAGAGCCGTCCGCTGACCTGTTACTCAATAACATTTAAAGTGTTCTTTTCCTGAACACATCGTTCCATCAGTAATGCAGAAAATCCTTATCCCGAAGAATGATCCGGTTGCCGGTGCCCGACTTTCTGCGTGAAAACGAATCCACAAGACTGGAGAGCGACTTGCGGCTCGCGTAATAGATCGCCTCATCGACGATATCCCTGATATCCTCCAGCGTGACGCTGTGATTGACCGTCTGGGAAGAGAGGATCCGGCTCTGCAGCGCGCTGATCCCGAATTCGTCGATCTCGCACTGCTGCTTGCCGGCATATTCCCGCGCATATCCCAACAGTGTATCAACGCTCAAAGCCGCGATGTCCACTCTGGCCGGGAACATATCACGCATCCTGGGATGATCATGCAGAAACGCGTCCATAACGCCCTTGCGGTCGATCATGATGATCAGAATACTTCGCTCCGGCGCCTTCAGGAGCTCACACATTGCCGCCACGCCTTCCTCGCTCATCATGGAAGCTCTCTCAATGATCAGAGCGCCGAACGGCATCCTGGGAATGACCCGCAGCATATTCTCTCTTGTGATATATCTGCCTTCCGACTTGGCGATCTGTCCGACAAAGTTGGGATTGATCTGACGGTATCTCCTCACAAGTTCCCTGGCAAGGCTCAGGGTTCCCGCGCCTTCATCGCCGGTGATCACAACGTTCCCGGTGCCGCCCTCAAGAAAGATCCTTCCCAGCGCGTCCGTGAGCTGGCGTATGGAATCCTCCGAGTGCAGGTACATCTGGCTGCTTCCTCTTCCGGCCTGCTCCGGATTGTTGATCGTCATCTTCTCGACAACAAACTCTCCCGGGAATTCGCCGCCGCCTTCTGTCACAAAGAGGCTTGTGTCAAATCCGGCGCTGTCTTTATCGTCGTCCTTGATCTGCAGTGCTTTCTGTACTTCCCTGCGGTCCCATGACTTGGTATACATGGAACCCGTATCCTGCTTTTTGTTCTTATCAAAAGCGCGCTGCACGGGCTTTTCCGCGGGCTCATCATCCTCAAGGCCGTTGGACTCATAGAAATCCCGCTTGACCTTCTCCCATTCCGACATGATCTCTGGTTGCCCAGACGACGCAGTTCCTCCGCCGCATCCTCGTAATGAATATGGGTATAGGTTCCCATCGTCCATCGTTACCCTGATATCCTCCGGAGAATGCCCCATCAGATAAGCCAGATGAACCGGATTCATACCTGCTTTTGCCTTTTCCGTACAGTAGGTATGCCGGCATACATGCGGCGAGACATACGGCATCGGGTCACGGTAGATTTTATTGAATTTCTCCCGGGTATGCTGGAAATAATGTTCCCAGTGCAGGGCAAGCATAGGATGTCCGTCCTTATCCAGGCAGAGAAAACCCCTCACACCGTCCACTTCTGGTTCGACAGCCGGAGTAATCCGCCGATCCAGAATTGTCCGGAATGCTTCCTTCACCATAGGCTCCATGGGAATGATCCGTGTCCCACACTTCGTTTTCGCCTGATCTTCAATATAGACCCGAGTGCCGACCCGCTGAAGCTGTTTGCTGATAAGTATTGTTCCCTTATCCATATCCAGGTCTTCAATCGTTAAACCGCAGAATTCAGAGATGCGCATTCCCGTATGGAACAGAATGTAGATACCCTCATAATATCTGCTAAAATGAGGATCCGTACGCACGAATTCGAGAAAGCGGCGCTTATCGGCCGGTGAAAGCGCATCCCGTTTCACCGTATCATTTACAGTCACTTCATGAAGCTGAAAATCATCAAAGGGATTCTTAAAGATCAGTTCACCGGCATTGCACCGACCACACTGTACTCAATCATTCAGCGGGATACCTCTGTCCGCTTTGATCATGCTTTGCGTATAGCGAATATCCTAGGAATTGATATTACTCAGATCTGTAAGGAGAATCCTTATGATGAGGGAGAAGTACTTCCGCAGCCGCTCTCTGATCTGAATGGGCTGACCACGAACCTTAATAAGCAGACATATATAAAAAACAGGACTACGCCGTTGCTTATGCTCTTTGACTATGAAAAAATGCCGGAATTAGATCAGGTTATCGCCGGCTATTTCCAATTAACCGACGAGGGACGTTCCACCTTTCTTGACAACCTACGATGGTTAATGGATACAAAAACAGACCGAAGCCGGGCAAAGAAGCTGAAAACAATTCGTAAATAGCCTTGTACCGAACTTGCCTTTTTAATATGACAGTCTGTGTCCCAGGTTGAGCGATCCTTGCGATCCGGCCTGACAGATATCCCGGGGCAGACATCGCGCCTGCCAGGATACCTGCGACCGACTGGAAATATATGCCTTTCAGGACAAGACATCAGTGTTTCTTCCCATGACACTCATATAAGCTGGCCGTATTATTTTACTCATGTTGACTAACTCTTCAATTCTGTGAGCACTCCATCCAACAATACGGGCAATCGCGAAGATGGCAGTGTATAACTCTGTTGGAATCCCAAGCATCTTGTATACAAATCCACTGTAAAAATCCACATTCGGACTCACGCCTTTATAGATATGTCTCTTTGCAGCGATCACCTGAGGAGCAATTTCTTCAATGTTCCGATATAGCATGAGTTCGTTTTCACTGCCTTTTTCTTTTGCAAGCTCCTCAACATACTTTCTTAAAATACGCTCTCTTGGATCCGAAAGAGAATATACAGCATGTCCCATGCCATAGATCAGGCCTTGCCGGTCAAATGTCTCTTTATCCAGGATTTTTCCAAGATATGCAGCTATTTCATCCTTATCTGAATAATCGGATACATGGCGGCTAAGGTATTCTATCATCTCCATCACCTTGATATTTGCACCACCGTGCTTTGGTCCTTTGAGTGAAGACATAGCCGCCGCAATCGTTGAATAGGTATCTGAACCAGAGGATGTCACAACCCTTGTTGTGAACGTCGAATTATTGCCTCCCCCGTGTTCCATATGCAGAATCAGTGCCGTATCCAGTACTTTTGCCTCTGTCCATGTATATTGTCTGTCCGTCCTGAGCAACATCAGAATATTCTCTGCAGCTGACAGTGACGGATCCGGGTGATGAAGAACCATGCTTCCATGTTTCACATAATGTACATAAGCCTGATATCCATATATTGCCAAAAGCGGGAAAATACTGATCAACTGCATACTCTGCCGGATGACATTGGCTATATCCGTATCCTTTTCTCTTTCATCGTAGGATGCAAGCGTAAGGATGCTCCTTGTCATTGAGTTCATGATGTCTTCCGAGGGAGCCTTCATAATCACATCACGTGTGAAATTCGTTGGTAGGGTTCTGCACTGACTGATTAAATCTGAAAATTCTAAAATCTGCTGCTGCGTCGGAAGCTCTCCCATAAGCAGCAGATAAGCGATCTTGTCAAAACCAGACGCATCGTCTCCGATAGAAGAAATCAGCTCTTCGATCCGATAACCCCGGTACCAGAGTTCACCGTCACACGGAACCCTCCTTCCGTCTATGATTTTTGAAGAAACAATGTCCGATACTCTCGTGAGCCCAGTAAGCACACCGGTGCCTTTTTCATCCCTCAGGCCAGTGTTTACGCCATATTCTTTGTACAGGATCGGAGAGATAGCATCGTTTTCAAAACAGACCGAAGCATGCTTTTCAGCATAATCGATAAGTCTTTTTGTCATCTAATCTATCCTCCGTTTGAAAACTCCGTTTCCATGATTTCTTCAAGCTGTTTCATCAGTCGGAGAAGTTCCGAAACATTACCTGCGCCAAACCTGTCAATTACCCGCACAAAATAATCTCTTAACAGTTTTTCGTTCTTCTCCAGCAGCATTTGGCCTGCATCCGTTATTGTAATATAGGTTCCCCTGCTGCCATCACCTTCATAGGACCATAGGATCAGTCCACGGTCTCTCAATTCACCGGTAAGTTTCGAAACCTGCCGTTCAGTGATTTTCATGCTGTCGGAAAGATCCTTAAAATATGTGCGGTCTTCTTTCTGCCCAACCTCCGAAATCCGGTGAAGGGCGACATATTCTATGATGCTGAGATCAGAAAGCTTTTCCCATATTCTGTCTTTATTGATCAGATATGTTCGGTATACCAATTCATTGGATATATCAGCAATGTTCATATTCATAGGCTGCATTTCCTTTCCCGGCCAGAGCCCATCGCATTATTTCATTGCGGTTTCTTTATCCAGTTGAATTCTGCTCTGCCTTCCTCCAGTTTATAAAAGCGAGTTTTCAAAGTCCAGGCTCTCACCTAACCCGCTTTCTTCGTACCAGACGAAAAGAAGATACAGAACTCCTGCCAAACATACAGGAATCACCATCCTTGTGGCATATTTAATGCTTTTTTTAAGCACTATATCATTTCTACCCATGTGCCTTGATCCTATAATAAAGATCTTTGTCTTCTATTCATGTCCGTGCTTTCAGGAAGGAATCTATATGCCCGGATGGCTGGCTCTCCAGAGTTTTTGAGTTTTTCCGCTCTTTCACCCCATTCCTCCGCATAATGGCTGCATTTGGTGCAAAGGTGGTCACAGCTTTCCGGCTCCATCATATCCGTGCTCTTCGCCCCTGTCCGGATCACCATTTCCTTTAGCTTCTCCGGGTTTTCCAGCATGGGGCAGGGCTGAAGGAGGTTTTCATTGAAAGGTTGTCCCTCCTGGTAAGCTTTAAACAACGGCTGCTGCAGGCATTCCAGCAGAGGCTTATCATGGATGTTCGCGCTGGAATAATGTATGAAGACACAGGGTTCCACATCCCCGTTCGGATTGATATGGCAGTAATACTTGCCTCCGGCTATGCATCCGCTGACAAATTCACCGTCGTTCTGGAAATCCATGCAGAAAATCGGCTTTCCGCCTTCAAATCCCCTGATTTCACGGATCCTGTGGTACATGTATTCCCGCTGCTCTACAGTAGGTACAAGTTCCATGCCCGTATCCATCCCGATAGGCATAAAGTGGAAATACCAGCTGAAAGAAACTCCTTTATCGATAAGGAAGTCCAGGAACTCATCCGATGTGACCGCTTCGCAGTTGGCTCTTGTGTAACAGATCGAGGTCCCGTATACCAACCCGTTTTCCCGAAGCAGATCCATAGCCGCCATCACTTTGTCGAACGTGCCGTCCCCACGCCTCAAATCCGTTGCATCCCTGTTTCCTTCAATGCTCATGGAAAGTACAATGTTTCTGCATCTCTTCATGTCATCACAAAAAGTCTGGTCTACAAGCGTACCATTTGTAAATAGCATAAAGCCGCAGTCGCTGTGCTTCTCCGCAAGCCTGACGATATCTTTCTTCCGAACCAATGGTTCCCCGCCGGTCATGACATAGGCATGGATCCCGAGTTCCTTTCCCTCTGTGACAAGGCGGTCCATATCTTCAAAGGACAGGTTCAGCGTCCTGGAATACTCGGATGCCCAGCATCCCGTGCAGTGGAGGTTGCACGCGCTTGTCGGATCAAAGAGGATGATCCACGGGATCCCGCATCCATACTTTTCTGCGTTTCTGCGGGTCTGCCGGAAGCCGGTAAAGCCCCCCTCAAAGCCAAAGGCCATAACCAGCCCCTTCAGGTACTGCAGATCCGCCCGTTCCAGCAGTCTGTCAAAATACTGTGACCATTTCCCGTCGCTGCCAAAAGCAGTCCTGAGGTTCTCATAAGCCTGAGGCGGCCAGCCGTCCCCCAGGACCTTCTCAATTGCGTTAATTACCTCAACATAACCTTCGTTCCTATTACCCTGTGCCCTCTTCATGACGCCGTTAAGTGCCAGTTCAAACCCTTTCCTCTCCGCCGCATGAGCGATTTTTCCTGTCATAGCCAACTCCTTTCCCAACATCTTTCCTGAACTCCTGCAGATCTGGCTTTTTCCTCATTTTCCATGTCCCATACTCCTGCGCATCCAAAAGGCCGCTGGAAAAGTCCCGCTCCTACCTGATCAGGCCCCACTCCGCAAACTTTTCAAACCCGCCAATTTCTTTTATGTACCTGTGCGCTGTATCCACAATGCCTTCATACGGGATCCCGGCAATCATGCTGTCCCCGATCGCGCAGGTGTATTCCACCGGCTGTCCCTGTACCTGGGCCTGTAGCCATGCGTAAATGTTTACGCTGACATCCGCTTTGGACAAGTCCTTACCGTGCAGCCCTCCGCCCGTGACCGAATCCCCCATGTCACTGCCGAGTTTCCGGTTGGCAGCGCCGGAATCCACACCTGTCCCGCCTGTCCATTCCCCGAGGGGGTTCACTTCAGCGCCAGGATACATATTTCTGATCCGGTCGCTGTCCGCATTGCTCTGGCACAGGATCAGTCGTTTCCCGGAAAGAATATACTTTCCATCACTTTCATACTGCTGATAAAGCTCCTGTGCAATATTGGTCAGCCGTTTCTGTTCTTCTGTGACGGGTGTCCCCCTGAAGATCCCATTATCTCCGCAGCGGAGACCATGTTCCTGGTTCCTGGCAAGGTGTTCATCCTGGGGCACTTCCCTGTAGTATGCCGGAATGGCGCCTGCTATCCGATCCACAACTGCCTGCACTTCCCCGTACTCCAGGTGGACAGAGGTCTCCACTATGATGTGGCATTCCCCATGTCCGATCAGGACTTCCACTGCTATCCTGGGATCTTCCGCTGCCAGATCCACAAGAGCACCGGCAATCCGGTCAGCCACCTTGTCCGGATGGGCAGGATTTACTTTTTCGAACATGTCGCATCTCCTTTCTGGCGGGCAGCCTCCTGCCTGTCATTCCTCATAGTAATCCGCGTCGATCGCTCTATCACTGACCTGGTGGCTGATAATCTTAACAGACGACAGAACTGTAGCAAGATTCATGATACCGTCAGCCAGCAAGGATACCCCGATCAGGATTGCCATCATGTTTGATGACGTAGAAGGCCTGAATACAAGCAATACCCCGAAAGTTCCTGCAACAGCAGCCAGAACCAGAATCATCCACCAGGAACGAATGCCGAAGACACGGGCATCCAGGGAAATCTGGACTTTGAAAAGGCTGTCTGCCAAAACACAGATGCCAAACGCAATGCACGTATAGCTCCAGGTGTTTACCGGATGCACCATTGAAATGACGCCCAGTGTCAGCACCAGGATTCCAAATGCCAGGTCGTACTGGAAAGCCAGCCGGAACAGGTCCCTGGACAGGTACCCTATAATTTTGATTACACCAAAAGCACAGAAAGTAATCCCTATTACCGTGCCGATCAGCACCGATGCCGTTTCAGGATACGCAATAAAACTGATCCCTATAATGCACAGCACTGCTGACAGGATAATATACCCCGTCTTTGCAATTCGCATAGGTGTTGTATTCTGCATATGACCATCCCCTTTCTGTCTGTTCGGCTTGCCTTCGTGTCTTCCTTCTGAAAATACCGAAAAACGCAGGGGCGGAAAACGGACAAATCTCTTCCCGTGCCTGTTTTTCAGACATGAACAGAGATTTGTCTATCTGGAGTGATCCTCACAAGTCAGTACGAATGATATAGACGGTCACTGACCACATATCGTCAGAACACAGATCATAACACCCGCTCTTCGCCTGATCCGAAGTGTCTTCATCTTCATAAATACGCAAGGCATCGGACAGTTCAT
>CADABA010000272.1 GCA_902785985.1 uncultured Lachnospiraceae bacterium | reverse complement strand
TTGAGACATTATGTAGAGTGTTTGATAATGGTGAGTCTTTCACAAAAAACCAGCATTCAAGCATCATAACATGAAAAAGACTCACCATTTTGTTTTATAATGATCTCAGGAATTCCATTAAATCATCGTCCTTTGTCCAATCTTCATACGCTTGCTCAGGAGCTATGTCTTTACAGGCTGATTCGATTGCTTTTCTCTTCTGTTCAGTGTCAATCTTTGCATATATTTCAGTAGTCGAACAATCTACATGGCCAAGAAAGTCGCGGATATATATCAAGTTGATACCTGCATGAACCATGTGTACGGCCTTACTATGACGAAATACGTGCGGAGTGATTGGGAAATCGACATTCATGCCCTCCTTTTCAGCCGATTCCACGTATTTGTTGATGATATGAGAGACGCCCCATCTGGATAGCCTCCCTTTCCGTTGGTTCACAAACAGATAGTGTTCTCCCTTGCTAATCCCAGGCATGAATTTATAGTGTTCAATATAGGATTCCAGAAGCAGCTTCGTACTGCCCATGATCGGAACTTGCCTGTCTTTATCTCCTTTTCCGTGAAGGGTAATTATTGCCGGTTTTTCCAAACGGACATCTTTCATTTTAATATCACAGAGTTCCTGCACTCGCGCACCTGTATCATACAGCGTGGACATCAATACTTTATCCCTGTATGATTCCCATTTATCGCCTTTCGGTTGTGCAAGCAGCAGCGTCATCTGCCTTTCTGTGAGATATGGGACAACCGTTTTTCGGGATTTCTTATAGGAAATCCCAAGAATAGACTGTAATCCTGCCATTTCTGATGGGCATTCTTTTTGAACATACCTGCTGAAGGAACGAAACGCTATAAGTCTCTGGTTCCTGGTTGTCGGCCTGCATCCCCGCTCTTGTTCTAGCCAGTCAAGGAATTCGATAACAAGCTCTCTGTCCAGATTTTCGAGTTTCAACTGTGAACTCTTGATTCCCTTCTTTTCCTCACAGAAAACAAGCATGAGCTTGAATGAATCAGAATACGAGTGTATTGTATTACTGCTAAGATTTTTTTGTCCCGGAAGGTATTTTTTAAAAAAGGTGGTAACGTAATAAGGAAAAGTCCCATCATTCTTCATTACGGAACCCTCCTTCCGGGATGATCTCCCAACAGGCATCTTCTATTTTTTTTACAAGATGCGGATATATTTCAGCTGTGAGCCTAAGATAATACTGTGTTGCCCTGAAATCTGTATGCCCAAGAAAAGCGGAGAGATACGGCAGAAGTATTGTCAGGTCTTTTCCCTGTTCTGACCATCTGCGCAGATTTTCCACCGCCGCAGTATGCCTCCAGTCATGAATCCTAGGGCCGCTTGCAGTATGGGGAATGTCTGCCATCAACAGATAGTCCCTGAAACGACGGTATACCGTGCTCATGTCCAACGGCTGCCCCTCTTTTCCTCCTGGGAACAGAAAACAGTTTTCATCTTCCTTATGAACAAGATCAATATATTGGCACATCCTGCTCTGAAGGGATTCGCAGAGCGGCACAGTGCGGCTGGTTCCGTTTTTAGACTGACGGATGGTAATAGTACCTGTTTCACGTTGATAATCAGCTTTCCGCAGATGCAATACTTCTGACAGCCTGCAGCCCGTACCTATCAGAAGACGGAACAATACCGGATCAGTAACATCCCTGTATAATCCATGCCCCGCAGGATATGTGTCTACAGCCTGCAGAAAACGTATCCGTTCGTCACGGGTATAAATATGGGGGATATACGAAGTTCTCTTCCATTCATGTTTCTGGACGGGAATATATGCTTTATATCCACGATCATTTAAAAAACGAGCGAAATCGATTATCAAAGTTTCCTTCATACACCAAGAAGACATTGACTCATCCTGTCTATACAGGAATGGCATAATAGAGTCCTTTGTAAATGAAACAGCCTCATACCCGCTGTAATAGTAATAATGATCAAAATGCTGGAGACATCTTTCCTGTCCGGCGTATTTGAACCCGGCCACATGCTTCATGTCAAGGTACTTCTTGATCATTGGCGCCAACGCACTTTTCCATTCGTAACCCTTCATACAGAAGCCTCCCCATACTCTTCATCCGGATCTAAAGCGCACTGCTTAAGGCCCTGTATGTCGGTGCTAAGATAAAGCTCTGTAGATTTCGGATCTTGATGCCCCAATGTCTGGGTAATGACCGGAAGAGCCGTACCTGAAACAAGCATATTTGTTGCGAGAGTCTTTCTCAGCGAATGCATTCCGTAATGCTCACCGCTTTTGACTATAATACCTGCTTTCAGGATGTATTTTGTTAACACAGTGTCCATGGTTGCGGTGCTCCCCAGCGGTCCGTGTGGTGAACTGTGTCTGACAAAAATCCTGTCCGAGCTTGTCTTTGGACGGCCATTCTTCAGGTAATCAATAATAGCCCATCCTGCCGTGTCGGATAACGGAAGATCAACAGGCTCCCCAGTCTTCCCCTGGATGATATGCATGGTTTTCTTTCCCCAGTCAATATCCTTGTGTCGGAGACATCTTACGTCGCATGAGCGCAGACCTGTGTGAATAGTTAGTACGAGTATCGCATAATCCCGTTTCCCTGTCGGGTCTTCACGATCAACCGCCTTTAACATTCTCTGAAGCTCTTCTTTTGTCCAAAGGTGCTGTTTGCCGGTGCTTCGCGGAACGCTTAACTTTGGAATGCAGCATCTGAGATCAGTAGTACTGAATTCATGCTCATATAGATAGCCAAGATAATCCTTGATAACGCATACGATTGCCGCACGGTATTTTATCGAATTATCTTTGAATTGCAGCAAGTAAGAATCTACATGTTCCGGTCCAATCAGATCTGAATGTTCCAATCCTTTACCGGAAAGATATAGGATAAAATCTTTTACTACCTTTTTTCTATCGTTAATGGTGGTTCTGCTAAGATTTCTTTCCATAAGACTTGAAAGATACCCATTATATTCGTCCGACCAACCTTCAGGGCAAACAAAAAGAGGAGTAGTCCTATGAGAAGTGTGACAGGAAAAACCGTCATCTTCATGATTTAGGAGCAGAAATAAAGGCCTGATACGCCTCGATATGCTCGGATCACCAGTTGTTTCATGAAGACCCGCCAGCCTTTTTCCGGTTTTGGTCTCGATATAATCAAGACATACATTTTCGTCAATTACATCGACATGAGTACTGTCGATATACTTTTGAAACAAGGAAAAACCGCATTTATAACCCTTTACAGTCTGTTCCGATAATCCCTCCTTTTCGAGCTCTGATAATAGATGGTCCACAATTTCCTGGATGCATTCACGTTTGTATGGTATGTTTTCATTAACATCCTCCTTTCTACCAAATGGTATAAAGAGGATACTCTATCAAAGGATTAAATGGTGAGTCTTTTTCATGTTATGATGCTTGAATGCTGGTTTTTTGTGAAAGACTCACCATTATCAAACACTCTACATAATGCCGCAAGGCGTGGAAGTTAGCATGCTTGATTCCCAGATCCAAGAGTATGCTTTTGAAACGGCTTTGTACCAGACGAGGCTCCATATAGCGATTGGGCAAGCCTGTCAAAAGGTATGCATCACTTTGCTTTCTGTTTTGCTGCAACAATTTATATATTTCGTCAGGCAAGGGGATCGCCCGAATGGAAGAATCGCTTTTAGGCGATGAGATCACCACTTTCGTTTTCTTATCACTATCATTCGCCTGTTGCAAGCGCTGCAGTGTTTCGTCCACTTGCAGTATTGGCTCGTCTAAAGAGACTTTCTTCCAAGTTAAAGCACAGATTTCACCTACTCTTAGCCCGGTGTACATGCACAAAAGAATGCCAATCATATTGTGCTACATCT
>CADABA010000271.1 GCA_902785985.1 uncultured Lachnospiraceae bacterium | reverse complement strand
TGTTCCCGGAGCGGAGGAGCTTTTCGATTTTCTGAAGACGAATGGAATTCCCTGCACCATCGCGTCAGCCTCCATCATCCAGAATATCGAATTTTTTGTAGCTATCTTCCATCTGGACAGGTGGTTCGACATGGACCACATCATCTACGATGACGGTTCCTACGAAAATAAGATCATGATGTTCCGGGATGCGATCGACCGGATGCAGGTAAAGGAGAACGTTCTCATTTTCGAGGATTCTCTCTCAGGAATCACCTGTGCGGCAAAGGTCGGGGCTTCAGTCGTTGCCATCCGCAAGGAAACGATGGCGCCATATTATCCAAAGTTCCCGGAGATCATCGGGATCATTCCGGATCTTTTGGGAGCGGAGCGGTTTTTGAAATGATTCAGAATCAAATATTTTCTTAAACGTCTCGATGAAACATATCTGCCACATTGTTCAGATCCAGCGGCTCCTGTCGACAACAGATGGGACCGCTTTTCTCTGCGCAACCAGGGTATCGCATATGAAATTCATCTTTCCCAGATTGACCCACACCATTTGATTTTCCCCGATTCCGTATTGGAAATAGACCATGATTCGTTACAGATGGCCGGTGATCTCATTCCGCAGAATGTCAATATCTACCGCCGGGGACTTACCGTCTCTCAGCTCTGAACATCTGAAAATCAGGGAAATCTTGCTTTATATCCTATATTTTAAATTTATTTTTATATTTTAGCTTTAAACATTGTTTTTTAAGCCGTTTCGTGCTATCATGGACACTGAAGATACCGGTCGCACTTAGCGAGAAGGTACGAGTTTTTGCCTTAGTGTTAGTAGAAACAGTCCGGTGGACTGTTTTGGAGAAGTAAGACTGTATCCGTAACGAAGTGTAGGAGGTGGTTTTCGTGTTATGCCAGTTTTCTTTCAGCAATTTCCGTTCATACCGTGAGGAAACCACATTTGATTTTCAGGCTGCCGCACTTGCGGAATTTAAGGACAGCCTGATCAGGGCCGATAAGGGAAATGATATCCTCCCTATCGGTGTTATCTATGGGCCAAACGGCGGAGGGAAGTCCAACCTGCTTGCAGCTCTTGGCTGCGTAATCTCGCTGGTTACCACCCCGGTTTATGAGCTTGGAAAGAACCATGCACGATTTATCATGCAGCAGCGCATTCCCTGCGTACCATATCTTTTTGATGAGGAGTCTCCTGCTGAGCCGACCCGGTTCCAGCTGTTTTTCCGCATCGGGGAATATGAATACCGTTACTTCATAGCGCTCTTCCACAGTGAAATCCAGGCAGAAACGCTGTATCGGCGCAAGCTGGGAGCCAGCAAGGCGGCAAAGATCTTCGAGCGGGAGGATGGGAAAATCACCCTCGGCCCTATCCTCGGAAGCAAGGGGATCAATACTGAAGTCAATGCGAAGATGCCGCTGCTTTCCTTCCTTGCGATCAATTACTCCATTCCTGTAATCGTGGAAGTGATCACCTGGTTTGAAGAGTGTATCATCCGCAACTACGCGAATCCGCTTGCAGAACAGCAGATTCTTCTGTCAGAGGATGAGATATCAAAGAAGCAGTTCCTTACCATGATGCATGACATGGGAATCGGAATCAGCGGATACCGGTTCGACCAGCAGAGCAGCGAGTTTTATCTCCAGAGAACGCTGCATGACACACTCTATGAGCTGCCGTTCTCCAGCGAATCCGACGGAACCCGGAAGCTGTTCGCCGCCTTACCCGTCATCCTGATGGCGCTGAAGGAAGGCCGTCTCGTAATCGTAGACGAACTGGATGCCAAGCTGCATCCGAAGCTTCTCCGATATGTAATTCGTCTCTTCACCAATCCGGAGATCAACCGGTACGGGGCGCAGCTGCTGTTTACATCCCATGATGTATCCACGATGAAGAACAGCATCTTCCGCCGTGATGAGATCTGGTTTGCGGCTCTTGATGAGAATAACTGCAGTGAAGTCTATTCCCTTTCTGAACTGCGCAAGGAGAATAACGACCCGATCAACAATACTGCCGCTTACGACAAGCAGTACCTGGAGGGCCGTTACGGGGCCGATCCCTATCTCCACAATATGCTGAACTGGGAGGTATAATCATGAGCTTGAAGCCTCCCAAAAAGTCCGACATGGGAAAGACCTGGATGAAACCACGTCGCGAATTCCGTCAGATCATCTCTCCGGAATATCACCTGATCGTGACGGAAGGTACAGAAACGGAACCGCAGTATTTCCAGGCTATCAAAGCGACCATCGATGCACAATACCGCGACCGCATCCATCTTGATGTCACAGGGAAAGGGGACAATACCATCAGCCTGTTCAACCGGGCGGTGAAAGATGTTGCCCACAGCAATAATATCTACAAGCATGTCTGGCTGGTGTATGACAAGGATGACTTTCCCAGAGAGCACTTTGATAAGACAGCCACGCTCTGCGAAAATAGCAGTACAGACGAAACCCATTACCACGCCATCTGGTCGAACCAGTGTATCGAGCTTTGGTTCCTGCTCCATTTCATGTTCCTGCAGGCAGACCTGCACCGGGATGAATACTGGCCCAAACTCACGGAGTGCCTGAAAGCAAGGAGCTTGGGCGTCTACTTCAAGAACAGGCCGGATATGTATAAGGTTCTTCGTCCTTTTATGGATGAAGCCGTCCGGAACGCAAAAAAGCTGGAGCAGATCAATCTGGGAAGAACCCCGAGCAAATCTGCTCCTGGCACGATGGCTCACTATCTGATTGAAACCCTACGTCCTTATCTATAGAACCTTGGTTCCCTGTAAAACACAAAATCTGAAGAAACCTGAAGTTTTGAATTTGGCCGATAAACGGGTTATAAGCGATAGCAGGGTACAAGCCAATATTTCTCGGCAAAATCTCTGATATTTACCAGGATATATGCTTATTAATCAGTGGGCAACGCACTTACTCTTCATGGCGCTTACAATCATCCGCGAAATACAAAAAGGGCTGTGAAAAAAATCGGTCGACTCTTTTCACAGCTCCATTCAAAGCCTTAGGTTGAAATGGTTATGGTTTCCACACCGACACAGGTCAGTATTACTGTTATAGCATTGTCCACATGACTTTCACCTGCTAGAAACATGCGCCGCCAGGCGCACCCGTCAGTCCCCCCACTCAGCCATAAAAGCTGATTGGAGGGACTGACTGTTTCAGGGATCATTTAGTGGAAGACTAATATCACCCCTGAATTCAATTCTCGCTCTTACTTCTCCTTCTCCGCATCCGGGTCATATTCCAAAATATCCCCCGGCTGGCAATGAAGCGTCTCACAGATCGCCTCCAGCGTAGAAAACCGGATGGCACTGATCTTTCCCGTCTTTATCTTCGAGAGATTCACATTTGACACGCCAACGTGTTCAGAAAGCTCGTTCAGACTCATCTTTCGGTCTGCC
>CADABA010000270.1 GCA_902785985.1 uncultured Lachnospiraceae bacterium | reverse complement strand
CATGGTATTAGCAATATCATATTCTTTGGCATCGGCTTCAGTGGGAAAAAAGTGGCAGTGACGGTTGAAAAAAAGTGATGGATCTTTCAATTGTCGAAGTAGTAGTTTAAGCATATTCCACGGAGATGACAAGACAACCCAGAAAAATGATCAATACCAATCCTGTCATCATTCGCAAGATACTCACGCAGCTGAAGAATGCCGGACTGATCAATGTCGCCAGGGGAACCGGCGGAATCGAACTTACAAGAGATTTATCTGAAATAACCTTCTTTGACGTATATGAAGCGATCGACCCTGTAGAAGGCGGTGACCTGTTCCGATTTCATGAGGCACCGAATCCTGAATGCCCAGTCGGAAGGAACATTCATGCGCTTTTGGATGATAAACTGAAGGCGATCCAGAATGCGATGGAGGCGGAAATGAAGAAGTACACGCTTCTGGATCTTCGGACAGGAATGAAGGTTCTTCTGGAAAAGGAAGCTTAAGATAAGTGAGACAGGAAATCTATGATCTCCGTTGTCGAACTTATGCAGGGCAGATGGGATTCCAGCAAACAGCCGGGGTCCTTTTACAAAGGGGAATATGATGGAAACAAAAGACTATCTGAGCTATATCGTTCATGAAATACACAGAACGATCGTTGCAACGGTGGATGATGAAGGCCTTCCGGTCACTGCAGCGATTGATATGATGGACTGCGATGATGACAGCTTGTATTTTCTGACCGCGAAGGGAAAAGGTTTTTATGACAGGCTGATAAAAAGAGGGTTTCTTGCTTTTACTGCCATGAAAGGTGAGGATACAATGTCTACAGTTGCTGTATCGATCCGAGGTAAAGTTCGTGACCTGGGCTATGACAGGATCCCAGTATCCCCTTTCATATCAAGCAGGAGCATTGTCTTCACTGCGGTAATTGCATGACAGCCTGTCCTGCAGGAGCAGTTGAAAAGCGCCTGGGATAATCGAAAAATATATTAAGAATCCTTCTTACATAGCGTCTGTGACCAACCCTCACAGGCGCTAAAAATATGTCCAAATGTAAGACGGACTATTAAAAGTCGTTACCATTCACGGGTTAACCGAAAGCCATTTTAAGCGCTCCATTAGAGGGAGCGCTTAATTCAACCCCAAAGCATAGTGATTATATTATAAAATAATCACTATTATACTTGGCAGATGTTAAAAAATAGTGTATAATATAAGCACTACCAAGGAGGTGATCTATATGGCGAGTATTGTATATCAGATAGACAAAAAAACGGGTGCAAAATACGCATTTGAAAGTGTTTCTTATTGGGACAAGGATAAAAAACAACCCCGTTCCAAGAGGAAATATTTGGGTAAAGTTGATCCTGAGACCGGAGAGATTATTCCTTCCAGGGGCAGAACCGTGCATAGTGAAGAGAAGGCCTCAGAGGAAACAACGATTCTTCCGGCATTGTATAAGGAGATAGAGGAACGCGACCGCACAATCAAGGAGCTCCGCAGGGATCTGGATGAAGTGACCGAAAAATACAACCAGCTGTTAACAACGGTGCAGAAGATACGCGAAATGGTGGAGTTGTACTGAAATGAATGAGAACGTATGGGAACGGCAGGAACTGCTTTTTAAGATCAAACTGCTTAAAGACCGCGTGGAGGCTTTTGAGAGTGGTGAAAAATACGTGCAGATGGAAAAACTGCACAAGGTTGCAAGGGCAGGGGATTTCCGTACCATACAGCATTTGAAAAAGGAACTGGCACAGGAAAGGGCAGAGAAAGTGCATGTCAGGGAGCTCTGGTATGCGACTTGTCTGGATATACAGAATGAGTGCGATTACAAACTGAAGGAAAAAGAAAAGGAGTGCGCAAAGAAGCTCGCAGAAAAAGACCAGGTGATCCTGCTTCTCCAGAAGGATCTGCAGGACGCACGGGAACAGCAGGAAGCGGAGCATGAAAAATACCTGAACCAGCTAAAAGAAGCATATGACGCAAAGACTCAGCTTGAAGAGGAAAAAGAAAAGAATCAGGAACTGCTTGCCCGTATCAATAAGGACTACAGCAATTCTTCGAAATCTTCATCCATGTCACCCGACCATAAAACAATTCATAACAGCAGGGAAAGATCCGGTCTCAAACCGGGTGGACAGCCGGGCCATATCCATCACGGCCGTAAGCGCCAGGAACCGACAGAATCCCATGAGATCCCTGCGCCGGATAAATATCTGGACGATCCGGATTACGTTCCTACAGGGAAAATCGTAAGGAGACAGTTGATCAGGGCGCATGTGATAACGGAAGTCATAGAATACTGGACATATGAATTCCGGAACAGGATAACCGGGCAGAGGGTACATGCAGACTTTCCGCCGGGATTTGCAGATGATGTCAATTATGATGGGACGATAAAAGCTCTTGCCTACCTGGTGAACAATGATCTTTACACATCTATCGATAAAACAAGGATTTTCCTGAAGGACATTTCCAAAGGGAAGATCGATATATCAACAGGTTTTATCTGTAACCTTGCAAAACAGTTCTCGGAGTGCACAAAAGAAGAGCGTGATGAAATATTCAATGGTCTGAGTGCCGCGCCGGTACTCCATAGCGATTTTACCTTTGGCCGTTCGTACGGAAAACAGTCGGCCGTGATGATCACCGCAACAGATGATGGCCGGGTGCTTTACCAGGGGCGTGAGAAAAAAGGGGATGAAGGAGTCAAGGGTTCTCCTGTCGAACATTACAGCGGGACATTGGTCAGCGATCACGAGGCTGCACTCATCAAGCATGGAGGAAGGCATCAGGAATGTCTTGCTCACGTAAAACGCTATGTAAAGGGAGAGGCGGAAAATGAGCCGGAGAAAACGTGGGGCAGCAAGATGGAAGCGTGGATCCGGGACAGTATCGGTTACTGGCACGAAGTAGACGCCGGAGCCAGGGAGTATGACAGATCTGCTGCAGAAGCTTACATTGACCGGTTTATGGATATCCTGAAAACAGCGAGGGAAGAGTATGGGTATGAGCCGCCTTCGAAATACTATAAGGATGGATATAATACATACAAACGGATGGAAGAATCACCGGAGGAGTATGTACTGTTCCTGCGGGATCCCGGTGTTCCGCCCACCAATAACACTGCGGAAAGGTATGGAAGGAAATTTAAGCGGAAAGCGCATCAGGTAATGTCCTTCCGAAGTCAACTGGGAGTAGACCGGTTCTGTGACGGATTGACCATAACAGAATCCATCAAGGAACAGGGAGGAAATTTGTTTGAAGGGGTCACGGAACGCTTTAATAGCAGGTAGTTTACTAAATGCTTTTTTCTGATAAGGATATCCTGGAATTGACAATACCTCTGCCAGGAGCCAATGGCAGAGGTATATGAGACCAGACTTAACGACCATGTCCCGGCGATGTGGTCAAAGTATATGCCTCGTCCTATGCTAT
>CADABA010000269.1 GCA_902785985.1 uncultured Lachnospiraceae bacterium | reverse complement strand
TCACATCCCGGGGCATACGCCGGGCAGCATTTCTCTTCTGGACGTCGGACATCGGAGCCTGATCGGCGGGGATCCGATACAGGAGGATGGCGGCATTTATATGTTCGGCCTATATCGGGACATGGAAGCCTATGTGCTGGGGCTGGAGCATGTATGGGAGTTCGAGGCGGAGTATGATTTCATATATCCCTCGCACGCCAAAATGCCAGTCAGCAAGAACATCATCCCAAAGCTGATAGAAGGCGCCAGAGCGATCCTCGCGGGTAGCGTGGAGGGCGTGCCGGGTGAGATGCATGGGCACCCGATCCTGACCTACGATATTGGGGTGAGCCGGTTCTTCTGCGACCGGAAGACATTTTCCGGAAAGAAATGAAACCTGAAAGAGTCTTCCCGGAAAAAGCTGCTGTGCGTCAAATGCGCAGGAAAAATCCGCTCATAAAAAATGTAAGATCAGGGAATGGAGGAACGATTATTTTTGAAGATCAGCCATATTCGTGAATTTCTTCTGCTCGTATCCAACAGGAATTTTTCCAAGACCGCCGAACAGCTTTACATGGCGCAGTCTGCGCTCAGCCGCCACATTTCTTCTATGGAGGATGAACTGGGTGTCCAGTTGATCAGCCGAAGTACGACGACATTTTCACTGACGGAAGAGGGGGAGAAGGCAGTCGAAGGGTTCCGAAAAGTAATGGAGGAATACCAGCACACACTCTTCAGGATCGGTGCTGCTGCAGGAAAGGTCACCGGGGAGCTGCGTGTCGGGATCCTGTACTATGATATGAATACATATGTCGCACAGATCCGCAATACCTTCCGGCGTAATTTTCCGGAAGCCTCGCTGCGCCTGATCTCCTGCCAGCCGGAGCAGGCAGAAGCGGCCCTTCTCCATGATGAGACAGATGTGATCCTGATTTACAATGCACGTCCTGTTCCCGGAGAGAATCTTCATATCCTGCCGTTCCTGAAAGTACCATACTACGTTTATTTTGACAGAAGCAGTATATTTGCAGGCAGGGAAAGAATGACTGTCCGGGATCTCGCGGATCAGCCGATCCTGTCGCCGCCGCAGCCTCTTACCATCAATGCGACGAAACAGATCATTACTTCAATGTATATCGATCACGGCGTACAGCCGGGAAAGGAAATCCCTGTCACGAATTACGATGAAGTCCCTGCGCTTCTTGAAGAAAACGGAGTGGTTTTTATTTCTCCCATGGCAAACCCGTCCGCTTACCGGGATGCCGCCGATTATTCGATCCTTGAAGAAGAAAATTATACTGCGACAATATCGGCCGTGTGGAAGACAGAAAACCCATCCTCGCTTATAGGCGCTCTGGTCAATACCATAAAAATGATTTATACATAAGCGTTCTGTATATGTGTTCTGTACATAAGCGTCTCTTTCATAAGCGTTTTGTACATGAACGTTCTTACACAGGTATTCCTTCTTTATGAAAAGGGATACCTTGAAAAAACATGATCTCTATGCCGTTTCCGCATCAGCTGTTCCGGAAACGGTATTTCTAATTAGAGGCTTCCTTTTTTATAATAAAAACAGATTTATCGAGGTTTGTTAGGAAAGGAGCCAAAATGAACGAAAATGTAAAGAATCCTTTGACCGATTATAAGAAGTTAGATGCCATGGATTTTGAGCCGATCTACGATGGAGAGACTAAGATTGGCACTGTAATGACAAAGCGCTGCACCTGGGAATGCGATCCCTGGTATGAGGTGGGCGAGAGCTATTTTGTAAGTTCCTATATTCATGCCGGCCTTTCCGGTATCGAAGAAACCTTCAAGGGTCCGGACGCAGTGAAGCTTTTGAGCGACTGCAGCATCAACAATGTATATAAATGGAAGACCGGCAAATGCAAACATCTCGTTGCCCTGACGCCTGACGGACTTGTTGCGAATCATGCTCTTTTCTATAAAGACGCAGAGGATACCTTCCGCACAACAGCCGGCTGCAGCGTTCCGTATATCGGAGCACTTCAGTCAGGACAGTATCAATGCGAATACATTGTAAAGCCGATTTTTATTTTCCAGTTTTCCGGTCCGCTTTCGCTCACTATACTCGAGAAAGCGACGAAGACAGATCTGCATGACCTGAAATTCCTCGAATTCCGTCCGGTCTGGATTCCGGAGATAGATACAGAACTCGAGATCTGCCGCATTGGCATGAGCGGTACACTGGCCTATGAGATTCATGGCTATGGAAATTTCGGGCCTGCTGTTTATGACCACATTTATCAAATCGGCAAGCCGATGGGCCTCAAGAGAATGGGATGGCAGAATTACACGGTCAACCACACCTTCGGAGGCTTTCCGCAGATGACGGTCAATTTCGAGATCTCTCTCTACCAGTCCCCGGAATTCTGTGCGCAGTCTCCGTTCCCGCTGGTATGCAGCGGCAGCGTAGATCCATCGGATATCCGCGCCCGGTTCCGTTCGCCCGTCGAGTGCGACTGGGCATGGATGGCAAAATTCGATCACGAATTCACCGGCAGAGAAGCCCTGGAAGCGGAGATGGCTTCTCCGAAGAGAAAGCTTGTCTCTCTCGAATTTGATCCCGATGATATTGCGGACGTATTTCGCTCCCAATTTACTGATGAGCCATATAAGCTGATCGAATTTCCCTGTGCAGAAGAGCAGCCCTGTGGAGGCCACCAGGATTATGTGGAAGATGAAAATGGAAACATCATCGGGTATTCCGCAGTCCCGACCTACAGCTCACATTTCCATGTCATGATCTCGCAGGCGATCCTCGATATCGCAGAAGCAGAAGAAGGCCATGAAGTGTATGTACAGTGGGGCGATTTTGGAAAACGGATCAAGAAGCTGCGCGCGAAAGTGGCAAAATATCCGTATATCCATGGCGTGATGGACAACCGCGATTACGATCTCGACACCGTGCCTCACGGTAACTGAGAAGAAAACGGAATATCCCCAAAACAAAAATCCTCGTTGTCAGTGAATGCTGACAGCGAGGATTTTTTGAAGATCTCACCGGTCATCCGTAACAGACATATTCTGATGTTCCGCTGCGATAAATGCGATTTTTTATGGGTATGAAATGCTTTTGTGCGTTCGCCTCGCAAAATTATAATTAATTAGCAATATACGATTTACAAAATCAAAATAATGTCAAGATTTTCGGTTGGTAATATAAAAATAAAGCGTATGATATATCTTATTGGAAGCAGCGAAGCGGATTCCGATAGTGTAAACTGCACATTCGGAAAGCAGCTGTAAAGGAAGTGAAAGATATGTATATACCCAGAAAGATTGACTCCGAATTGATACGCTGGGCAAAGGAAGTATGCAAAGTCTTCACAGCTTTTTAGGAACCCATAGGTCACCGTACGGAGTACGTTTGTCAATGGAAGATTTTGCTGAATATGAGAGTATTCATGTATATCCTGTATATGCAGTCAGCCGATTGGTGAGA
>CADABA010000268.1 GCA_902785985.1 uncultured Lachnospiraceae bacterium | reverse complement strand
CCCTTGATTCCCTTTCCTCCCCGGTTCTGGTTCCGGAAATTTTCGACCGTCATGCGCTTTATGTAGCCCATCTGGGTCGCGGTGATGACTGTCGGCTCATCCGGGATCATATCCTCGATGGAGATTTCGGACTCGTCAAATTCGAATTTTGTTCTTCTCTCGTCTCCGTATTTATCGGAAATCTCAAGAAGCTCCTTCCGGATCACGCCGAGAAGAAGATTCTTGTCTGCAAGAATTGCCTTCAATCTGTCGATCGTCTCCAGGAGACTCTTATATTCCGCTTCGATCTTTCCTCTTTCCAGACCTGTCAGAGCACGCAGACGCATGTCTACGATTGCCTGGGACTGTGCGTCGGAGAGCTCAAAACGTTTCATGAGTTCAGCCTTGGCTGTCTGGACATTTTCAGATCCGCGGATAATTGCGATGACCTCGTCGATATTGTCAAGCGCGATCAGCAGACCTTCCAGAATATGAGCCCGCTCCTCCGCTTTGTTGAGATCATACTTTGTTCTTCTGGTGACGACTTCCTCCTGATGCATCAGGTAGTTCACCAGAATATCCCGGATGTTCATCACCTTCGGTTCGCCGTTCACCAGCGCAAGGTTTATGACACCGAACGTATCCTGCAGCTGCGTATGCTTATAGAGCTGATTGAGAATGACGTTGGCATTGGCATCCCGGCGGACTTCAATGCAGATTTCCATTCCCTCACGGCTCGAGTGATCGCCGAGTGCTGTGATGCCGTCGATCTTTTTATTTCTGACGAGATCCGCAATCGACTCGATGAGCCTTGCCTTGTTGACAAGATAGGGGAGCTCCGTCACAAGGATCTCGGACTTTCCGGAAGGCTTTGTCTCGATCCGCGCGACCGCACGCACAATGATCTTGCCTCTTCCCGTACGATAGGCATCTTCGATTCCTTTCCGTCCGAGAATGACGGCACCTGTCGGGAAATCGGGTCCTTTTACGATTGTCATGAGATCATCGATCGTCGTATCCTTTCCCTCGATCTTATCATCGATCATGCGGACGCACGCGCCGATGACCTCCCGCAGATTGTGCGGGGGCATATTCGTCGCCATACCTACCGCTATACCGGTCGTTCCGTTGACCAGCAGGTTCGGGATCCTGGCCGGAAGGACTGAGGGCTCCTTCTCCGTCTCGTCAAAGTTCGGAACGAAATCAACAGTATTCTTGTTGATATCCGCGAGCATCTCCATGGAGATTTTCGAGAGTCTCGCCTCCGTATAACGCATGGCAGCCGGAGAATCGCCGTCAACGGAACCGAAGTTTCCGTGCCCGTCGACCATCGGATAGCGCATATTCCACTCCTGCGCCATATTGACGAGCGATCCGTAAATGGATGTATCGCCGTGCGGATGATATTTACCCATCGTATCGCCGACAATACGAGCGCACTTTCTGTGCGGCTTATCCGGACCGTTATTGAGCTCGATCATGGACCAGAGAACTCGTCTCTGCACCGGTTTCAGCCCGTCCCTCACATCCGGAAGGGCACGGGACACGATGACGGACATCGCGTAATCGATGTAGGACGTCTCCATCGTCTTCTTTAAGTCTACTTCATGGATCTGGTCAAATATTTTATCGTCCATTTACATTCCTTTCTTGTAGACTGCAAATCTATTTCTACACATCTTTTTTGATCGCGGTGTGCACATTCGCATTCCGCTGCGCTCCATGCTCATGTCGCGCTGTCGTCTGTTCGCAATCTCCGCGGCTTTGTGAGCCCGCTCCCTGCCGCTCGTTTGCTCTATCCGGCACCGCCCGTTGTTTAACCTCCCCGCATTATACATCAAGATTCTTAACGTACTTTGCGTTCTCCTCGATGAACTCGCGGCGCGGTTCCACCTTATCACCCATCAGTGTCGTAAATGTGAGGTCGATCTCAGACGCGGCCGACTCATCCATATTCACACGTTTCAGCACGCGCTTCTCCGGATCCATCGTCGTCTCCCAAAGCTGGTCCGCATCCATCTCACCGAGACCCTTGTATCTCTGGATCTTGTTGTTCTGGTCACGGCCGACCTCCGAAAGAATCCTGTCGAGCTCCGCATCGGAATAGGCGTAATAAACTTTTCGGTTCTTCTCCAGCTTGTAAAGAGGAGGCTGCGCCAGATAGACATGTCCCTGTTTAATGAGTTCCGGCATGAACCGGTACAGGAATGTCAGCATGAGTGTCGCGATATGCGCGCCGTCCACGTCGGCATCCGTCATAATGATAATTTTGTCATAGCGGAGCTTTGAAATATCGAAGTCATCATGAATCCCTGTCCCGAACGCCGTGATCATGGCCTTGATCTCAGCATTTCCGTAAATACGGTCCAGCCGCGCCTTTTCCACGTTCAGGATCTTACCGCGAAGAGGAAGGATCGCCTGTGTCGCGCGCGACCGTGCCGTCTTCGCGGAACCGCCTGCGGAATCTCCCTCGACGATAAATATTTCACAGTTTTTCGGATTTTTATCCGTGCAGTCCGCCAGCTTTCCGGGCAGTGCCATGCCGTCCAGTGCGTTCTTTCTTCTCGTCATTTCGCGGGCCTTGCGCGCCGCCTCCCTGGCTCTCTGAGCCAGAACGGATTTCGAAACGATCGCCTTTCCGACTGTCGGATTCTGCTCAAGGAATACCTTCATCTGCTCGGAAACGATCGCATTGACCGCTCCGCGCGCTTCTGAATTTCCGAGCTTCTGCTTCGTCTGTCCCTCGAACTGGGGATCCTCTATCTTTACGCTGATGATTGCCGTCATTCCCTCCCGGATATCTTCGCCGGTAAGATTCGGCTCGGAATCCTTCAGCAGTTTCTGCGATCTTGCATAATCGTTGAATGTTTTTGTAAGAGAAGCACGGAAACCTTCGACGTGCATGCCTCCCTCCGGAGTGATGATGTTGTTTACGAAACCGTATGTATTCTCCTTGAACCCGTCATTGTGCTGCATCGCGACCTCGACCGCGACATTGTTGCGGGTCCCCTCACAGTAGATGACCTTATCGTAAAGAGCTTTTGAGGACCTGTTCAGATACTGGACAAATTCAACAATTCCGCCCTCATAACAGAAGCTCTTTGAAATTTCCTTCTCCGGCCTCAGATCCGTAAAGGTGATCCGGAGCCCTCTCGTGAGGAACGCCATCTCGCGAAAACGCTGCTTGAGTGTATCATAGTCGAACTCGATATTCTCGAAGATCTCCCTGTCCGGGAAAAATGTGACCTGCGTGCCCCCGCTCATAGCGCTGCTTATAGATTTTCCCTTCCGAGAAAATGCAGACCTCGAGCCACTCCGACAGCGCATTGACGACCGAAGCGCCGACGCCGTGCAGACCGCCGGATACTTTATATCCTCCGCCGCCGAACTTGCCGCCCGCATGAAGAATCGTAAAGACGACCTCGACCGCCGGAATTCCGGCCTGATGATTAATGCCGACGGGAATTCCGCGCCCGTTGTCAATAACCGTAACGGAATTATCTTTGTTGATCGTCACCTCAATGTGATCGCAGAATCCCGCAAGCGCCTCGTCGACTGAATTGTCGACGATCTCGTAGACGAGGTGGTGCAGGCCGCGCAGAGAAGTCGAGCCAATATACATACCGGGTCTCTTTCGAACGGCTTCAAGTCCCTTAAGGATCTGAATCTGGTCCGCGCCGTAAACATTCTGTTGTTCTTCCTGACCCATTTAATTCCTCCTAGTACTGGTACATGAAATTTTTGACCTGAAATGTTGATTCGGATAATTGCTTTTCATACCGCTCCTGCGAAAGCGCATCTCCTGAACGAACTCATCCAGACCGGTACAGGTAATCAGCGTCTGTGTATCCTTAAGACTGCCGAGCAGAAAATTCTGCCGGCTCCGATCCAGCTCCGATAAAACGTCATCCAGGAGCAGGATCGGTTTATCGTGTATCCAATCCTCAATAATTTTTATCTCCGAGAGCTTCAGGGAGAGGGCTGCGGTCCTCTGCTGTCCCTGCGAGCCATAGAGCCGGAGATCCATATCATTGACGCGTATCCCGATGTCATCCCGGTGCGGTCCCTGACCTGTCGTCTTATTTCTTCTGTCACTCTCTATTCCGGCCGAAATCCTGTCCATAAATTCTCCGGGAAGGACGTTCGGCTCATATTCGAGCGTAATTCTCTCATTTTCCCCGGTGAGACCCGCATGAATATCACCGGCGATCTGATTCAGGAGTTCAACGAATTCACTCCGCTTTTCGATAATTCTCCTCCCGTAATGGACGAGCTGCTCGTCCCAGACGGCGATTTCCGAAAAAAGCTCAGGTCTTACATAGAGATCATGCAGAAGCCTGTTCCGCTGACCGAGGCACTTGTTGTAACGAATGAGATCCGACATATAGATCTTATCCAGCTCGCACAGGATCCTGTCGATCAGCTTTCTGCGCTCGGAAGGTCCGTTCTTTACGATATTCAGATCCTCCGGCGAGAAAAAGACCATATTTACGATTCCGAAAAGGTCCGCTGCTCTGCGGATCGGAACGCCGCCGATCGCGATTCCCTTCGCCTTATTTTTCCGAAGATGCATATCGATCCGATAGTCGTTTTCATTTTTATCGATGTGCATCCGGATATGTGCTTCCGCCTGCCCCATCCGGATCATATCCTTATCCCGGCTTCCCCGGTGCGATTTCGAAGTTCCCGCAAGATAAATTGCCTCCAGGATATTTGTCTTCCCCTGGGCATTGGCACCGTATATGATATTGATTCCCGGATCCGGAGCAACGGAAAGCGTTCCGTAATTTCTGAAGTTGAGCAGATCCAGAGACTTAACGAACAACTTTTACTTCTTCTCCGTCAAATGAGACCACATCGCCGGGATACAGTTTGCGTCCGCGGCGGTCATCCACTTCGCCGTTCACCAAAGCCTCCCCGGCTTTGATCCTTTCCTTGGCCTCGACGCCGTCCGAGACCAGCGATTCAGCTTTCAGCAGCTGGCCAAGCGTTATATAATCACCTTTTAACTTTAATTCTCTCATCATCTCATGAAATTTACCGGCAGGACCAGGTAAGTATAGCTGTTGTCCTCGTCCCGGATAAAACACGGGGACTTGGAATTAGTAAGATACAGTGTTACGACTTCGTCCTCGATGACCTTCAGGGCATCCATCATAAAACGCGGATTGAATCCGATCATGAGATTCCGTCCTTCCTTTTCGATGTCGATATCTTCGTTCATCGCTCCGAGCGGCGAATCGATGCTCAGATTCAGGTTATCTCCGTTGAAATCGAGAATGATCGGTTTTTTATCTCCCTCCTTTACGAAAAGAGTCGCTCGGTCGATACAGGAGAAGAGCGCCTGCTTCCTGATCCTGACTTTCGTCTCGTAATCTCTGGAGATCATCTGATCGACGGCGAAATATTCTCCCTCGATCAGCCGGGATACGACCGTCGTGTCCTGAAGCTCGAACAAGATATGGTTCCGCGTCATATAGATTTTGACCATATCTTCAATTTCCCCGTTCAGGATCTTGCTGATTTCTCCGAGGGTCTTGCCCGGAACGATGACTTTTCGATCCGGATATTCCTCTTTCAGAGAGACTCGCCGCATCGAAATTCTGTGTCCGTCCAGAGCAACGACACGCAGCATATCGCCTGTGATTTCAAAAAGTTCGCCGGTCATGAGCTTATTGTTTTCGTTGGAGGCGATGGAAAAAATTGTCTGGGAAATGATCTGTCTGAGCGTGAACTGAGAAATTTCCACACACTCATCCCGTTCAACATTCGGAAGATACGTAAAATCATCTCCCGCCTCGCCGGGAATCATAACTCTTGACTTGTCACAGAGAAAGACTACATTCATGTTGTAATCCGTTTCAATCGTGACTTCACTGTCCGGAAGCTTGCGGACGACTTCGGCGAACATCTTCGCATTGATCGCGATGACCCCTTTATCCACAACATCTCCGTGAAGGATCGTTTCGATTCCCATATCCGTATCATTGGAAATCATACGGATCGTATTTGACCTTGCATCGATCAGGATGCATTCGAGAATCGGCATCGTTGAGCGTACAGGTACGGCACGCAAAGAGATGTTTACACTTTTTTGCAGGTCTGATTTCTGGCAGATGATCTTCATGTAGATATAGCGCCTCCTGCGCTTTGGAGAATGGGACAGATCAGGACTCTCATCCCATCAGACAATAAAGATAAAAATTCGAAGTCGTAGTAATAGGAGCTGTGGATAAGTGAAAATACCGCAAAAGGTCAGAAATCAAGCCAAAATACGGTGTGCACTTCCATGCTGATAAAATGAAAAGCAGATGTGGAGGAGGTGTGTCAAAATAATTATCAACATCTCATCCACATCGGATACACGTGGATACTGTTCATGATCCGGGCGAAATTTTCTTCCGGATGGTGTTCACATTCTGCCGGGTCTCCTCAGAGGAGTTCATTTCCTTCTCGATCTTACGGCAGGCCGAAAGGACCGTCGTGTGATCTTTTTTATTAAGAAGGTTTGCAATCGTGAGCAGCGAGTCATCCGTCATTTCACGGCAGAGATACATCGCAATTTTTCTCGGATATACGTATTTCGTATCTCTTCTCTGGCTCCTGATCTCGGCGGACGTGATATTAAAGTGCTCGGCGACCGCGTCGATGATCATCTGTGAGGTGACATTGCGGCTTTCTTCAGGGGAAATAAGGTCCTTGAGGATCTCCTCTGCAAGATCGAGCGTGATTTCTCTCTTTTCCAGAATGCTTTTCGCGCGGATACGGTTCAGGCAGCCCTCGAGCTCACGGATATTGGACTTGATATTCTTTGCGATGTAATCAAGGATCGCATCGTCGATATGATATCCGTCCGTTTCCTCTTTCTTACGGAGAATTGCCATTCTCGTCTCGTAGTCCGGGGAGGAGATGTCTGCAATCAGACCCATCTCAAGTCGGGACCGGATACGCTCTTCCAGAATATCCAGATCCTTCGGCGGCTTATCGGAGGAGATAATGATCTGCTTTTTTGCTCCGTAGAGAGCTTCGAAGGTGTTGAAGAACTCCTCCTGGGTACTTTCCTTTCCTATAATAAACTGAATATCATCAATCAGAAGGACGTCGATGTTCCGGTACTTTTCACGGAACCTGGACATCGCGGAATTATTGCCGTTACGGATGGAGTCAATCAGGTCATTGGTGAAAGCCTCGGAAGTCACGTACAGTACGCGCGCTTCGGGATTGTTCCTTAATATAAAGTGCGCGATGGAATGCATAAGGTGC
>CADABA010000267.1 GCA_902785985.1 uncultured Lachnospiraceae bacterium | reverse complement strand
GGTCTGCGTTTCAGCAGGTGGAACAAATATGCCCCGGAGGATCTGACTTACGACACGTTCTGGAACACAGGCTACCCTTTCCGGGATCCTGTTACGGAAAACATGACGATTTATGCCCTCTATGAGACGGTTCTCTCGCTGCAGGCTTATGATATTACGAACGATATCTGGAGTGTGGGTGGGACGATTACATGGGATCACATTTATCACGGTTCACCTCAGACACAATCAAATGTTCAGACTACCGTCATCGAGGGAACCCGTGAAACGCTGACCGCCAATCCGAATCCGGGCTATAAATTTGTCGGCTGGTCATCCAGCAAATCGAAGGATGATATCGAGTGGACCGATTCTTCCTACACGTTCATCAATGAGCAACGTAAGACCCTTTACGCGCTGTTCGAGGAAGAGGCGCCTTTGGAGGATCTGACGTTCGACTTTCAGATTGCAAACGGAGCAGGGATGTCTCTGACGGACATCGTGTCTTCATTTACGGTCAATGGGGAAGACTGGCTTCTCCCGGTCAGCGGAATGCAGGTCTCACGACAGATCGCTGCAGGATCGACCGTGGTCGCTGTCATGAACGCAGGGGATAATGCACTTCTCTCCGACGCCGCTCTGCCCGACGGACTAACGATCGATGATTTCATGGTGGCTTCCTCGGAAGACGGCTCCGGCCTCACGGTCGCCTTCACGATGCCTGAGGATGCGGTCGTCATCGTCGTAGACGCGAAAAGGGCCGTAACTATCAACTACGATGTGAACGGCGGGACGAAGGGACCCGCATGGCCGGGCGATTTGATCAAAATCCCGTACACCATGGGTTACATAGGTTCCGTGTTTGTGGTGGATGTCGGCAACGATCTTGTTAATCCGGAAACGGGTGAGGATGTGGCAATCCCACCTGACGGCTGCAGGTATGCAGGGCTCGAGGTCACCGACAAAAACGGCGCCCATACCGGAGCTCTTGGCCAGAGTATCACCGGTCTCAATTTCTCCGAAGGAGCCACATTCAAAATTCTGTGGGAGAAGGATACGACGATCACTGTCACGTTCCATGCAAACGGCGGCACGCCGGAACCCGCCGCGCAGACCTTTGCGCCGGGGGGCAAGGCGGACGAACCCGCCGCGCCCACGAAGGAAGGCGGCTTCGACTTCGGCGGCTGGTATAAGGACGAAGGATACGGGGAAGCTTTCAGCTTTGATTCCGAAGTGACGGAAGACCTTGATCTCTATGCGCGGTGGAACGGCAAGCTCGGCGTGTTCACCTACGACAGGACCGGGAACGAAGCCGAAGCCGGCGGCACCTTTGATTATGTGACTGCGGAAGCTGCCGGTGAAGGAGTTACTAATTTCGACACGGACAGCATAGCGGAAGGCACAGCCGTTACGCTCACGGCACATCCTGCGGAAGGATGGCGTTTCGTCGGCTGGGCAAAGGATAGGAGAGAAGGCACGATCCTCTGTACGGACGCCTCTTATGAGTTCACTTTCAGTAAGACGCCGACGATCCTCTTTGCTGTCTTTGAAAAGACACTGACCATCCATTGGAGCTCTGTCGACGGCGTGGATCTGATGGATCCCATCGAGATTCCGTTTACGGCCGGCAGGAAGCTCGGAGATATCCTGGAGGATGCAGGGTACAGTTTCAGCGACTCGCCGTTCAAGAAGGACGGTTATATGCCGTTCGGCCGCTTCTGCGAGAAGCCTATCACGGATTTCACATCATACGGCGAGATGAACACTTCCTATGACGGCAGGCTCGAGGCGTCGACTGCAGTGAACGACAGCATGGACATTTACGCCATCATGCTGAAAACGATCGATTCGGCGGAGCTGACAATCGAGGCGCCTTATTGCGGCACATCGACCGAGGTGTTCGAGGACGGCTGGGCCTGGACGAATCAGATCAATCCGCCTGCAGTTTCGGTACCCGGCGGCGGTAATTACAGACTTGGCGGTAATGAAAGCTTACTTCCCGCTATTTGGGGCTTCGACTTTTTAGAATCCTACGAGGGTGATTTCGTCGGCGGAGAGGAATATTCCGCTGTCGTAATGCTGGAGCCGGCATTCGGATACGGATTTGCGGCCGGCACGGACGGATCGTTCGGCGGCCAGATTGCCGTAAGCGGCGGGGAGCTTGTGAAAGCCACTGTTGCAGACAATGCTCTCGAAGCCACCCTTAAGGTCGCAGTTGTCCACGACCCGGCAGACCCTGTAAAAGAGAACGTCACCCTGCCCGGCTGCATCGATGCCGGTTCACATGACGAGGTCGTCCGCTGCAAGGGCTGCGGTACCGAACTCTCCCGCACTACGGTGGAGGACGCGGCGCTCGGTCATAATTGGGGTGAGTGGAGCGAGACCAAGGCTCCGACCTGCACTGAGCCGGGTGAGGAATCCCGCACTTGCGCCCGCTGCAGTGAGAAGGAGACCCGCGCGAGCGATGCGCTCGGTCATAATTGGGGTGCATGGGTAGTTACAAAAGAAGTCACGGAGACCGAAGACGGAGAGGAAACACGCACCTGCACCCGCTGCAAGGAGACGGAGACGAGAACGATCCCGCACCTTGTCGTGGAGTACCGCAATACCAAGGGAGATGGCAACACCTGGGAGAATGGAAGTTCGGATGCGCTCGAGTTCGTTTTCAACCGCAGCATTGAAGACGAAAAGGCATTTTCTCATTTCACGGGACTGCAGGTAGATGGAAAGGATCTGGATGCGGCAAACTACACGGCAGTATCCGGAAGTGTGGTCGTAAAGCTAAAACCGGAATATCTGGGAACGCTGTCCGCCGGAAAGCATACGATCACTGCTTTCTTTGACGATGGGAACGATCCTTCCGCAGAATTCACGATCAATGAAAAGAAACAGGCAGCTGCTCCGACACCTGCAAAGACGTCGGGGACAACGACCGTAACGAAGAAGAGCAGCCAGAGTGCGGGGAAGGGATCCGCGAAATCTCCGAAGACCGGTGACAGCAGCAGCCCGCTCCTTTGGATCTCTCTCCTTGGCGTATCGCTTTTCGTCATCGCGAAAGGCGTAAACAGCAGGAGAAAAGCAAAACGATAAAACAATCTTTTTCTCACAGCTCCGAAGAACAGAAGCCGCGCAAAGAGAAAGGAGCGCTTCACCTTAAGAGCCTGGGAAAGAACGTCGAGGCGTTCTGAATAAGAACTGAGAGGGTGTCCCGAAATGATGTATTCGTGCATTGTATCGGGACACTCTTATTTTCATTCAGAGACACCTCTGCAGCTCTTTACTGACCGGCGAAGGATGCTCCTGGCTGCCGAGTCATGAGCTAGCTGACTCTGGCTGATCCCGTTCTCCTTTATTCTGCTTAACGGTAATAACAACTTCGGGCCGGTCAGCCGTTGGCTGAACTGTCACGGATGCGCATTATGGGCAAGTCACGGATGCGCATTATGGGCAAAACTCGGCAAACTGAGTATATATATCTACCTGTTTCATTTTCAGGTCATCATGATTTGTAAACATCTGCCGGGAATTAAGCACAGCATAGCGGGCAGTTTGCTGACGCTGGCAGCAGCTCTGGTTTTTGCTGCGGCAGTGATGGCTGTCCGGGAAATGATCCGCAGACGTCGCCCGCATTATTCAAAATGATCTGATATAACAGGGGAGTATGAATAACATGGGAACGAAGCAGCTTCCGTTTGGTGGCTGTAAAGACCTGTTATTATCAATCAATAAGATATATGTAATTGAAAATGTTAAAAATTTAAAAAAGTTGTAGTTAGAACCCTTTTAATTATTGTTAAAATTTCATTTTGCGGGTATATTTATTATAGATATTTGTGCAACCAACCATGCTGAGGTAAATTGTTGTTGCAAAGAAAGGGGCTTTTATATGGAAAAGCTAAATGGAGAAGCGCTGCGGACGATTGACGAGATTGTTGCGCGGCACAAGAATCAGGCCGGACCCTGCATCGAAATGCTTCATGAGGTTCAGAACGAACTTGGCTATATCCCGTTCGAGGCTATGGAAAAGATCGCGGAAGCAACCGGGAGCAGCGCTGCAGAAGTGTACGGCGTCGTCATGTTCTATGCGCAGTTCACAACAGAACCGAAGGGCAAGCACGTTATCAATGTATGTCTCGGTACGGCATGTTATGTCAAAGGCGCACAGCAGCTGATCGACCGTGTTGAGAAGTTGACCGGTGCCAAGGTCAACAGGACATCTGAAGACGGACTTTTCTCCCTCGATGCGACCAGATGCCTGGGTGCATGCGGACTTGCCCCGGTATGCATCATTGACGGAAAGTACTATGGCAATGCCCTTGCGAGCAGCGAATTCACGAACGAGATCAGAAGAATTGTACGTGAGGAAAAGAAAGCGGGGGCGAAGGCATGAAAGAAAAGATTTCAACATTAAAATCACTTCTTGCGGTAAAGGAAGCTGAAAGAAAGTATCTTCAGCTCAGACTGGAAGACAAGTTCGACCTCGATGAAGGCGACCAGCATATGAACATCCTTGTCTGCGCCGGTACAGGCTGTACAGCCGGTGATTCCGAAGTACTCATCAGCGCACTGAATGAGAAACTTGCGGAAGCAGGACTGACGGATCAGGTAAAGGTCGTTAAGACCGGATGCTTCGGCTTATGTCAGAAGGGACCGATCGTTGCTGTTTATCCGGACCGCATCTATTACACACATGTAAAGCCGGAAGACGCAGAGCGGATCGTGAACGACCACGTTGTCGGCGGACATATCATCAAAGAACTCCAGATGTTCGATACCGACAGGAAGACCGGAGAAAAAGTCTACGATATCGAAAAGATCGGCTTCTATGAGAAGCAGCAGAGAATCGCTCTCAGAAACTGCGGCCGCATCAATCCGGAGAATATCTATGAGTATATCGGTATCGACGGATATGAGGCCCTGTACCATGTGCTCACGGAAAAGACTCCGCAGGAAGTCATTGACATCGTGAAGGCTTCCGGACTCCGCGGACGCGGCGGCGCGGGCTTCTCGACGGGCCTTAAGCAACGCTGACGAAGGTGACCCGGGCGCATTCATGGATCGTTCCATTCTGGAAGGCGATCCGCACGCCATCGTGGAAGGCATGGCGATCATGGCTTATGCCGTAGGCGCACATCAGGGTTATGTCTACATTCGTGCCGAGTATCCGATCGCAGTCAACAGACTCCGCATCGCGATCAAGGAAGCGAAAGAGCTCGGCCTGCTCGGAGAGAACATCTTTGGTACAGGCTTCAACTTCGATATCGAGATCCGCCTTGGCGCGGGCGCATTTGTCTGCGGCGAAGAGACTGCGCTCATTGCTTCCATTATGGGCAAGCGCGGCATGCCGTCACCGAAGCCGCCCTTCCCGGCAGTTTCCGGTGTATGGCAGAAGCCGACTTCGATCAACAATGTCGAGACAATTGCAAACATCACACAGATCATGCTGAACGGTCCGGAATGGTATGCTGCTATGGGCAGTGGAAAATCCACCGGTACAAAGGTATTTGCTCTTGGCGGAAAGATCGTCAATACAGGTCTTGTCGAGATTCCGATGGGCACGACGCTTCGTGAGATCATTTATGATATCGGCGGCGGATGTCCGGAAGGCAAGAAATTCAAGGCAGTTCAGACGGGCGGTCCGTCCGGCGGATGTCTGACAGAGAAAGAACTTGATACTCCGATCACGTACGAGAATCTCGTGGCGGCCGGCTCCATGATGGGCTCCGGCGGTATGATCGTCCTCGATGAGGACAACTGCATGGTCGACGTAGCCAAGTTCTATATGGAATTCATCTGTGACGAGTCCTGCGGCAAGTGTACACCGTGCCGTATCGGTACCAAGAGACTCCTCGAAATGCTCACCAAGATCACAGAAGGCAACGGCACCATGGAGATGCTCGACGAGATGGAGCAGCTCTGCTACGAAGTCAGGGACGGAGCACTCTGCGGCCTTGGCCAGACAGCGCCGAATCCGATCCTCTCCACGCTGCGGTATTTCAGAGATGAGTATGAAGCGCACATTCTTGAGAAGAAATGTCCTGCACACGTATGCAAGAAGCTTCTGACATACGTGATCAATCCGGACAAGTGCCGCTGCTGTTCACTCTGCGCCCGCAACTGCCCGGCTGAAGCCATCACAGGCAAGCCCGGTAAGGAAGTCTACAAGATCGATGCCGAAAAGTGCATCAAATGCGGTCTGTGTATTACAAATTGCAAGTTTGGTGCTGTTGAAAGGCATTAACAGGAGGATGACAAATGGGTGAAGTGAATGTAATTATAAATAATCAGAAGATCGTAGCTGAGGCTGGTGAGACGATCCTTGATGCTGCCAGAAGGGCAAATATCC
This sequence comes from uncultured Lachnospiraceae bacterium, assembly GCA_902785985.1. Lineage (GTDB taxonomy): Bacteria > Bacillota > Clostridia > Lachnospirales > Lachnospiraceae > Chordicoccus. Next base: position 3,938 of record CADABA010000267.1, on the reverse strand, counting down.
GGATCCCAACGCTCTGCTACCTTAAGGATGTCGTAAAGAGCGGTGCGTGCCGCGTATGTCTTGTTGAAGTCAAGGGCGCAAGGGCTCTGCTTTCCGCATGTACAACGCCGGTCTCCGAGGGCATGGTCGTATGGACCAACTCCGAACGCGCGATTCGCGCCCGCAAAACAACGGTTGAGCTCATCATGTCCAACCACAACAAGAACTGCCTGTCCTGCAAGCGCAATCTGAACTGCGAGCTTCAGAAGCTCTGTCAGGAGCTGGGTGTCCGCGAGAACAGATTTGAAGGCGAGTACACCGAGCCGACATTCGAGGATGCAAGCCCGGGTATCGTTCGCGATACATCCAAGTGCGTGCTCTGCGAGCGCTGCATCCAGACCTGTATGACGCGAAGTTCACGGATGTCAACTGCATGCAGTGCGGACAGTGCGTGACAGCATGTCCGGTCGGCGCTCTGACAGAGAAGGAGAGCATCCACGAAGTCGTTCAGGCAATCAATGATCCGGATAAGGTCGTCATCTGCCAGACTGCTCCTGCAGTCAGAGCATCCCTCGGCGAGGAGTTCGGCCACAGGATCGGCACGCTGGTGACCGGCAAGATGGTCGCTGCTCTGAAGCGCTGCGGATTTGACCGTGTCTATGACACGAACTTCGGCGCTGACATGACCATCATGGAAGAGGGCACGGAGCTTCTTAAGAGAATCCAGAACGGCGGAACGCTTCCGATGTTCACATCCTGCTCACCGGGATGGATCAAGTACATCGAGTATGAGTATCCGGATCTGCTTCCGCACCTCTCCAGCGCAAAGTCCCCGCATATGATGTTCGGCGCTGCGCTGAAGACCTACTGGGCAGAGAAGAACAACATCGATCCGTCCAAGATCTTCGTTGTCTCCATCATGCCCTGTATCGCAAAGAAGACCGAGATCCTTCGTCCGGAATGCAAGACCGGCGAATATCAGGATGTCGATGCGGTCCTCACGACAAGAGAAGCTGCCCGCCTGATCAAGATGTATGGTATGGACAATATCGACATCTTCGATGACGAGAAGTTCGATCAGGATTTCTGCGGCGAGTACACCGGCGCAGGCGTTATCTTCGGTACGACCGGCGGCGTTATGGAGGCTGCTCTCCGTACAGTCAAGCAGATCCTCGACGGCAAGCCGCTTGAGAACGTTGACTTTATGGAATGCCGCGGTATGGCAGGCGTAAAGGAAGCCGAAGTCGACCTGAACGGCAAGAAGATCTGGATCGCGATCACATCGTCCATGACCTGCGCAAAGCCGCTTCTTGACGAAGTGCGTGCAGGCACATCCAAGTACACATTCATTGAAGTTATGGGATGCCCGGGCGGCTGCATCAACGGCGGCGGCCAGTCCATCATTTCCGGCCGCAAGAAGGCCCGCATCGGTGATGAGTACAAGGTATGGCGTATGGAGACTCTCTATCAGGAAGACAAGATGATGCCGAAGAGAGTATCCATGGACAATGCTCAGATGCAGGATATGTACACCGAGTACTTCGGAGAGCCGGGCAGCGAGCTTGCTGAGAAGCTGCTCCATACCAGCTAGATCCTCAAATAAACAGCATTGTCTGCTGTTTAGCAGTTCATGATTTTAATACCACTGAATGTGGCTGGGAACGCGGCCATGTTCAGTGGTATTTTTTGGTATCACCGTGATAGAGCAGAGTGTCGCAATTGCCTGACCGTGATAGAGGATGAAGTGTTGTGAAATATCGTGTATAGTGTATAATCATAGCAGCACAGCCGCCGTAAGGCGGCAGAGAGAGAGGAACCTGAGTTGAAAGACAAAATAAAAAAGAATATGGGTATCGGCACCCGCACGGAAAATGTCCTGAGCCGGGACAGACAGATCATTCGTGTGAGCTTTGTCGGAATTGCCGCGAACCTTCTTCTTGCCGGTTTCAAAGTCTTCGTCGGTCTCCTGTCCCATTCCATCGCGATTATTCTGGATGCTGTGAACAACCTGTCCGACGCTGCTTCTTCGGTCATCACGATCGTCGGTACAAAGCTGGCGGGCAGGAGCCCGGACAAAAAGCATCCTTTCGGATATGGGCGGATCGAGTACCTGAGCGCGATGTCCATCTCGCTGATCGTTCTGTACGCAGGTGTTACGTCGTTTGTTGAGTCAGTGAAGAAGATCATACATCCGGAGACTCCGGATTACAGTACGGTGACACTGGTGATCGTTGCGGTCGCGGTCGTTGTGAAGATTGTTCTCGGAAGTTATGTCAAGGGGCAGGGAGAAAAACTTAATTCCGATTCTCTGGTCAATTCCGGGGAAGACGCAAAGCTTGATTCGCTCATCTCGACGGCGACGCTTGCTGCGGCCCTGATCTTCATTTTCACAAAGGTATCTCTGGAAGCGTGGCTCGGTGCAATCATCTCTGTCATTATCATCAAGTCCGGTATTGAAATGCTCCGGGAAACGCTGTCAAAGATCCTCGGAGAAAATATCGACCCCGAGCTTGCCAGAAAAATTAAAAAAACCATCATGGAATATGACGATGTGCGGGGGGTTTATGATCTGATCCTTAATAATTACGGACCGGACAACTATAACGGATCCGTGCATATCGAGGTGCCGGATTACTATACTGCTGATCAGATCGATCAGCTGGTCCGGAGGATTCAGGTCAAGGTGTACGAAGAACTGGATGTTATACTCAAAGCTGTCGGTGTATACGCCTACAACACACAGAATCTGGAAGCGACCGAGGCTCGAAAAGAGGTCATGAAGATCGCGAAATCCTACAAGAATGTCCTTCAGGTCCATGGCTTCTATCTTGACGAGAAGGAGAAGACGATCCGGTTCGATACGGTCATAAGCTTTGATGAGAACGACAGATATGCGCTTTTCAATGAGATCCTGAAGAAGGTAGAAGAGAAGTTCCCGGATTATCAGATCATCGGGATAATGGATACGGACTACAGTGAGATTTAATCTATGACGCGGAATTCCCGTGATTTCAATTATGAGATGAATGCGCAAAGTGAAACTTTTCTCTGACGCAGAATTCTTATGACGCAAAGGAAAGCAGGCTCACACACAAAGGCCATTTGCAAATGGTACAAGCCTTATGTGTGTGAGCCTGCTTTTTTGAGCCGGGTCTGTTTTATACCGTGCTTTTACTGCTGCTTTTTCCGTGTCTTTTCCTTTTGCTTTTTACTGGACCTTTCTTCTCCCGGCGAGAACTTCCTTATAATCCTCCAGATTCCTGCGCAGAAGAGCGGGTGTATCCAGCTCATACGGACAGCGTGAGGAACAGAGTCCGCAGTTAACACAGTCCTCGATCTTCATCATCTCCGCCTGCCACTTCGGAGAGAGCCAGGAGGAGGACGGAGCACGGCGCAGCATCAGGGATGTACGCGCGCAGTTGTTGATCTGAATGCCGACGGTGCAGGGCATGCAGTATCCGCATCCGCGGCAGAAATCTCCCGCAAGGTCCTTTCGCTCTTTCTCGCTCTGCTTTTGAATTCCCCAGATCGGAAGAACGTTGTCGAACTGCAGCATAAAAGCCATGCAGGCTTCAGAGCGATTGGCCAGCCCGCCGGCCAGGCCTTTCATTGCGATGAACCCTACGTTGTTCTCTGAACAGACCCGGACAAGCTCGTGCTCTTTTTCTCCGGCCAGATAGCTGAAGGGGAACTGGAGCGTCTCATACAGCCCGGACTTCGCGATCTCGAAGGCAACGTTCAGCTTATGTGCGGTTCCGGAAATATGGCGGATCTTTCCCCGCTTTTTGGCTTCCAGCATACACTCGTACATACCGGTACCATCGCCGGGCCTCCAGCACTCGGACATCATGTGGAACTGATATACGTCGATATAGTCGGTGCGCAGCATCTTCAACGAAGTGTCGAGATCTTCCCAGAACTTCTCCGGTGTCTTAGCCTGGGTCTTGGTCGCGATATAG
>CADABA010000266.1 GCA_902785985.1 uncultured Lachnospiraceae bacterium | reverse complement strand
GATCGGAATGAAAAGAAGCCTTCCTGCGGAGATAATGTAGGCTCTCTTATTCATAAGGATCGCCTTGAGATCGCTGCCTGCGATCACGACCCCGACCAGCATCATGGATGTCCCGGCCACCATTTCATGAAAATTCTCCATTGCCGTATCAATCACCGCCGGCACCCTCAGACCGGACAAAAGGCCCAGAAGGCCGGCGAAAAGGGCAATCAGATTGGGGTTCAGCAGAATCCTGCGCCAGGGAATACTGCCCCTGCCGCTCATCAAAATATATCCGTAGATCCAGACAAAGAGATTGAAAGGGAGCTGAAAACCGCTGCAGTAAAAGGTCATCTCTTCCCCCAGCGTCATCGCAACAACCGGGAGGACAAGATTACCGACATTTGCGAACATAAGCGTCGTCATGTCTACTGCGTCCAGATTGAAAGGTCTTTTCAGGAGATTCGCCGCAATTGCCGCGATGATCATGCAGCAAAATGCAAACACAACAGCTGCTGCAAAACCTTTTGCCCTTTCCGGGGTCAGGTCGATCTGCATGCTCCGAAAAATCAGACATGGCTGAAGGGCATAGACAAGTAATCCTGTCAAAACACTGCTGTCCTCCGCTTTCAGTACACGAACTTTTACCAACACATATCCGACAACGGCCATGAGCATCATAGATGTTAATTTACTCAGAAGTATAAGACTGTATCCCATTGTTCCTCACTGCCTGTCTTTTTTGGCCGGATCCTCAGCTCGCCAGACGAACATTCCTTCACCGGCCGCCAGCTCTCTGACAAGTAAGAGCAGCTCTTCATCCGGGTCAAAGATCGTCCTATGTGTGTCTTCCGGATCGGAAATGATCATAGCCTCGTTCACCAGGATATTGACCTTGATCGTGGAAATGGAACGGATGTCGTCGATCACCTGTCTTGCAGGTTCGCATTCGGCCGGTTTCATCATACCACGGGCTCCGTTCTTTTTACATCATTTCTCCGACTTACTACTACTCACGTTTAAAAAAGCGAGAATGCGTCGGTTACTTTTCAATTGCTTTTAATCCATTTAATTTTCTTCAATAATCTGTCATAATGAATCATAGAGAAGAAGAACTCCTTGCCTTTTACAGCGATCTTCCGCAGATTCCCTATGTCATGGAGGAGTTCCTGAGCGGTGACATTTGCACCTGCTACGCGATCATGGAAGTGAATATGCGGCCTGCCCTGTTCCTGTTCCTCCGGTTCCCGGATGTTTCTTATAAGCCTGATGACTTCGAAAAGAGGAGTAAACGCAATGTTTCAAATTATGACTGCCGCGGAAGCGGTCAGATTCATCGAAGATCACGCCGTGATCGGTCTGAATTCCTTTGCCGCTATGGCAAATCCCGAAAAACTGCACGATGCGATCACGCAGCGGTTCCGTGAGACCGGCCATCCGCGCGGTCTCACCCTCATTTCTTCTGCCGGGTTCGGTCTGCTCGATCCGGATCGCGGAGCAGAGCCTTATATCCGGGAAGGTGCAGTCTCAAAAATCATCGCCAGCCATTACGGAACCCTTCCCGTTGTCCGGAAGCTGGTCCTCGAAGACCGTTTTGAAGCATACAATCTCCCGCTCGGTCCGATGTCGCACGCTCTCCGCGCGCAGGCAGGCGGGCATGACGGATACTTTACCAGGACCGGACTCGGCATTTTCGTGGATCCCCGCGTGGAAGGACCCGGACTCAACAGCATTTCCAAAGACGAATCCCTCGTAAGACTCGTGACCATCGAAGGCGAGGAATATCTTCGCTATCATCTTCCGGCGCCAACGATTGCCCTCATCAAGGCGACCAGCGTGGACGCCAACGGAAATGTATCTTTTGAAAATGAGTACTGCTCGGTCGACGCGCTCTCCCTGGCGCAGCTGACGCGGCGCGCCAACGGGAAAGTCATCGTGCAGGTGGACCGGCTGCGCTCGGATTTCCGCAGGCCGCGGGATGTCATTCTTCCGGCTGCGCTGGTGGATATCATTGTGGTATGTCCCCAGGAAAGAAATGACGAGTTATTCGGGACTCTTTCCGGAGATATTCATGTCCCGCTGACCCATATGCAGTACTGGTACGCACGTCTGGAAGAGGAAAATGCAAAGATCGGCTATGAGAGGGACGATCTCCCGTCCTCCATTATCGGAAGCCGGGCGGCAGATGAGCTGCGGCCGGGCGATATTGTCAACATCGGAATCGGAATCCCGGAAAAAGCCGCGAAATATGCAGCCGTAAAAGGCATTTTACAAAGTCTCACGCTTTCTGTGGAATCCGGAGGTATGGGCGGACTGCCGGCAGGAGGACGCCAGTTCGGCGCCATGATTGGCGCAGGTTCGATCAGCGATATGTCCATGCAGTTCGACTTTTATGACGGCGGCGGCCTCGACCGGTGCTTCATGGGAGCGCTCGAAATCGACCGGCACGGGAATGTCAACGCGCACCGCAGCGCAGATCACTATGCCGGAGTCGGAGGATTCTGCAATATTACAGCGGCGACCGAAAATGTTGTTTTCTGCTTTACGTTCAGCGCAAAAGGACTTGAGGTCTCCCAAAAAGACGGCCTCATCCGGATTGAAAAAGAAGGGAAGATCCCCAAGATCGTAGAACAGGTGCGGAGCATCAGTTTTTCAGGCAGAAAGGCGGTCGAGAACCGCCAGAACGTTCTCTATATCACGGAACGGTGCGTATTCGCGCTCCGTCCGGAAGGGCTCGCGCTCATCGAAGTGTACCCGGGGATCGACAAACAAAAGGATATTCTGGAGAAGCTGCCCTTTGCGGTGGTGGATGAAACTGCAGCGCAGCAGGATTTATCAGATTGAAAAAATCAGGGATAGCTTCAGTCCCCGCGTGTACACTATTCCCATTATATATTTATATAGTATTCGTCGGGGAGCTTCAGTGCAATTCCAGTCGGATACCAAAATAATACCAGTAAATCTGTTACGACCGCAGCCCGGGCCTGCCGGTCGTCAGCCGACCACGTTCACCAGCTCCCCGATCCCGCCGATCCCGCACCGGACGACATCTCCCTTTTTCAGGAACTTCGGCGGATCCATGCCCATCGCAACGCCGCCAGGCGTCCCGGTCGCGATGATCGTTCCCGCCTTCAGCGTCATCCCCTGCGACAGCTCCGCGATAGCCTCTTCGACCGTCGTGATCATGTAAGCCGTGTTGCTGCTCTGCCGCTTCTCGTCATTCACATAGCAGGAAACATCCAGGTCATGGACGTCCCCGATTTCGTCCGCAGTCACGATGCAGGGCCCCATCGGAGTATAGCCGTCGAGGCTCTTGCCCCGGTACCACTGCTGGTGCCTCCGCTGCACGTTCCTGGCGCTCACGTCATTGATGATCGTATAGCCCAGTACATACGACAGCGCCTCTTCTCTGCTGACGCAGAACGCGTCCCTTCCCAGGATCACGCCAAGCTCGACCTCGTAATCCAGGCTGTCCACGAAGTCATACAGCGGTATCCGTCCGCCGGG
>CADABA010000265.1 GCA_902785985.1 uncultured Lachnospiraceae bacterium | reverse complement strand
CGTTCGCAGTCGGTGATTATATCGTCGGCGCGGGAACAGAGGGAAATGTCAAGGAGATCGGTCTTTTCTACACGATCCTTATGACCAATGACAATCAGAAGATCACGATCCCGAACAGCGCACTCACAGGCGGAAATGTCACCGACGTGACCGCGGCTGCGACGAGACGTGTGGATCTTACGTTCAATGTTGCAGGCAGTGTTCCAATCAAAGAAGCTGAGGCAGTGCTGATCGCTGTTATGGAAGGAAATGAGAAGATCCTTACCGATCCGGCACCGTTCGCTGCTCCGCTCGAGCCGGTCTCCGGCGGTCTCAAATATGTGACCCGTGCGTGGTGCAAAACATCGGATTACTGGGATGTCTATTTCGCACTGATGAGAGATATCCCGACAGCCCTCGGTGAGAATAAGATGGCGGGTCCGGCATCTTCTGTCACGATCAGAAAGTAAAGAACGCTTATCTGTGTTCTTATGCGGATACATTGGAAGATCTGCGCGGCAAGCGGTATGCTTGCCGCGTTTTTTATTCTTCATCGCGCTTTTCCTCGTTATTTTATCATGAGATACGCGCGCATAATGAAGTTCCCTTTACAATGTGTAAGCAGGCACGTACCGGTAATAATGAAAAAAGATTCTTTCATATATTAATATTAAAAAGGACACTTTCCTGTAATAATGTAAAAAAGGACTGGTCTAAATCAAAAAATCATGTATAATAGGGGCGGACATTTGTCCGGGACACATATATATGACGGCCGACGGCCGTCATAACTTCTTTAACTACAGGGGGTAACTATGGAGAAGTTTTTCAAACTGAAGGAGCGGAAGACTTCCGTTCGGACTGAGTTCTTCGCCGGTCTGACGACCTTTATGACGATGGCCTATATCCTGGCGGTCAACCCGAATATCCTTTCGGCTTCCGGTATGGATTCGGGTGCGGTCTTCACGGCGACGGCACTCGCGTCAGCACTGGCATCTTTCCTGATGGGTCTGATCGCCAATCTGCCGTTCGTTCTCTCAGCCGGAATGGGACTCAACGCGTACTTTGCCTTCACTGTCTGTCAGATCATGGGCTATTCCTGGCAGGTCGCGCTGGCTGCGGTATTTGCGGAAGGTATCATTTTCATTTTCCTGTCGATCTTCAATGTGCGTGAAGCGATCTTCAACATGATTCCGGCGTCCATCAAGGTCGCGGTATCTGTCGGTATCGGTCTGTTCATCGCATTCATCGGCATGCAGAACGCACACATCGTTGTCAACAATGACTCCACGCTGCTCAGCATTTTCAGCATTAAGGGATCACTGACAGGCGGCACTTTCAACTATGAGGGAATTACCGTTCTCCTCGCTCTGATCGGATGTATCATCACCGGTATTCTTGTCGTCAAGAATGTCAAGGGCAACATCCTGATCGGCATTTTTGTGACATGGCTCCTCGGAATCATCTGTCAGCTGGCCGGTCTCTATGTACCCAATCCGGATGCAGGTTTCTACAGCCTGATCCCGTCCGCAGTTGTCTCCATGCCGACTTCTATGATGCCGACATTTATGAAGCTTGACTTCTCGGCAATGCTGAAACCGGACTTCATCGTTGTCGTCATCGCGTTCCTCTTTGTCGACATGTTCGATACGCTCGGAACACTGATCGGCTGCGCGACACGCGGCGGTATGCTGGATCAGGACGGAAAGCTCCCGGGTATCAAGGGCGCGCTCCTCTCCGACGCTGTAGGTACAGTGGCAGGTTCCATGATGGGAACATCCACGATCACGACATTCGTCGAGTCTTCTTCAGGTATCATGGAAGGCGGGCGCACGGGTCTGACAGCTATTTTCGGCGGTCTGTTCTTCGTCATTGCGCTGTTCTTCTCACCGATCTTCCTGACGATCCCGTCCTTTGCGACGGCACCGGCCCTGATCATCGTCGGCTTCATGATGATGCAGTCTGTCAACAAGATTGCATGGTCTGAGCCTACGGAAGCGATGCCGGCCTTCTTCGCGATTGCCTGCATGCCTCTTATGTACTCGATCTCCGAAGGTATCTGCATGGGTATCATCAGCTACGTGCTCATTAACTTCGCAGCCGGCAAGAGAGAGAAGATCACGATCGGTATGTATATACTGGCAGCGCTCTTTATACTGAAATATTTCCTGATCTGATCTGCGTCTTTTACGGGAGATCCGATTTTGGACTGACACATGCAATCCCCCTCCTCTATGTCGCAGAGAAGGGGGATTGTCTGTGTCAGGAGCAGAATATTGAACGGAACGCAAAAGAAAAAGAGAGCACCTGGCTGGGATGCTCTCTTTTCTTTCATCAAAAGGGGAAGGAGTTCCGCCTCTCGGCGGATAAAAGAAAAAGGTTTTTTTGTAAGTTTTATCTTACAGGTAATACTATAACCGGAATTTGTGAAGAAAAGATGGACAGATTCTAGTAAAAAAATAAAAAGTATAATGAAAATCTAAACTTTCAGGTGCTCTTCTATATTATTACAATTATAATTATAATAGAAAAAAGATGGACGGACCGCCGGAGGAACTTCAGCCGGACACTGTGCCGCATCCCGGCAGGAACAAAAGAAAGAGAGGGAGAATCGCTGACACTGCTTTCGTCAGCCAGTATGTCAGATTCTGAAAGAAGAGGGGTGAAAATATGTACGAAGGTGAAGAGAGGTCTGAAAACAGGAAGCAATTGCCGGCAGAGGGGAGACAGGACAGGGAAGGAAACCGGGATCTGACGAGAGAGGGAACGAGATCCTGTCGGAAAAAGCGGGAAAATGAGCCGGAGTATTTACGGTATAAAAGATACATTTATGCAATTATACCGCTCATAGTGGCACTCATTTCATTTTTCCCGATCGGGAAAATGGCAACCGATCCGGCCCGCTATGCCAGAACGATCGCGGCACTCGACGAGAAAAAGACGGTCGTCATGGAGCTTACAGCGGCTTCGACAGCCTCCTCGGCGGCAATCACGCTGATCCCCGGGGATGTCGCGACGCCTCTGGCGGATAAGCTCGCGGATATCAGCGGGTATTTTGTCATTGTCATCTGCGCACTGTATCTGGAGAAATATCTGCTGACGATCCTCGGATTTGCAGCATTTAAAATCCTGATCCCTGCAGCCTGTGTTCTTCTGTCCGCCGCGATCCTTCAAAAGCGGCAGACGGGAAAAGAAACGCTCGTCAAGATGGCTGTCAAGATCGCGATGTTCGGCCTGGCCATATTTCTTGTCGTGCCGGCAAGCGTGAAAGCATCCGACATGATCTCGGCGACTTATCAGGATTCGATCGACAGTACACTGGAGCAGGCCAGAAAATCCGCGGAGGAGCTGGAGTCGGAGAATGCTGTGAGAAGGCAGTCTCTGCGAGTGAGACGGCGGCAGCGGAAAAAGCGGAGAATGAGAGCTGGTGGGATGCGATCGTGAGCGCAGCAAAAGGTATTGCAGGAGATGCAAAGAGCGCGGCGGCAGGCCTTCTGGATGAATTCCAGCAGACCTTAAATCACCTGATTGAAGCCCTTGCCGTCATGATCGTGACGTCCTGTCTGATTCCAATCCTGGTCATTCTGTTTTTTGTATGGATCATCCGGACAGTCCTCAGTGTGGACATCAATATACGAATGCCGAAAAGGTCATAATTTACGCATAATACGAACAACAGCCGTGCGCTGCGGAAAATATTTCCGCGGCGCACGGCTGTCTTTTTCGGTATTTTTTCGTTCCTTAGCAAGGGATACTTACTGCATCCGATCCTGCATCCGGTATTCGAACGGTTTTTTCCCGGTCGCCCGTTTAAAGGTCTGAATAAAATGGCCGATATTTCCAAAACCGCAGGAATACGCTATATCGAGTACGGGCGCATCGGTCGTCCTGAGCAATTTCATTGCGTGCCGGATGCGGACTCGATATAGGAAAGCACTGATTTGAGAGCCTCCGCTTTCGGGTCAGGATCGTACGTTGAAGCGGTCAGAAGACCGCCATCTGCCAGTGTGGAGATGAGCAGCATCATGAGCGCTTTGCACCGCAGCTGATCGGAGGCACCGGACAGATTGAACTGGTCGTCCCGTCTGTCCCGGGCGTTCCTGAATATGTCAGCGATCTGCCTGTACAGCCTGTCAAATTCTGCGAATACCGGCATGTCCGGCCGGATGAATCTCGGGAGAGTAAGATTGCCGTGAATCAGAGGCTCGATCAGATTCTGTTCCGAAGAATCAATATTGCGTGTTGAGAGGACGGACGGGCTGAAGAGCAGCGCCGACTCTCTGTAGACGGATTCCGAGGTGATGGAGTGGATCATTCCGCTCTCAACGAAGGCATAGCATTCATCTGAGATTGCAATGTTTTCCATATTGACGGTAAATGAGAACACTCCCTTCTCAAAATGCAGCAGCTCCGTCGAACTGTGCCAGTGCGCTTTGGTATCGAATCTTATGGAGCTGTCTTTTTCCGAATCTGCAAAATACATGGAACAGGGAAAAGACGTATAGCCCTGCTGTCTGATTTCCTCTGACGCTTCTGTCGAATGCTTAGCTGTTTTCATGTTCATCAGTGAAGTATGACTCTGGCCTCATAGGGCTGAAGAATGCCGGTCCTGTGACTGTCATAGTTGGAAATAAGCTCTTCCCCTTCAAGGTCATCAAAAAGGGTGCATTCCTGCTCTCTGTCCGTCCAGTTCGCGGCGACGGTAAGGACCTTTCCGTCCATTTCCCGCTCATATGCATAGAGGACTTCGCTGTCAGGAAGGAGCGGCCTGAATGTCCCGTAAACAATGATCGGAGTCGTATGCCTGAGACTGATCAGTTTCTGATAATAGTAGAAAACGGAATTCGGGTCAGCCAGTGCCGCCTCCGCATTGATCTCCGTATAGTTCGGGTTGACCTTGATCCACGGAGTTCCTGTCGTAAATCCCGCATTCGCACTGGCGTCCCACTGGACCGGAGTCCTGGCATTATCTCTCGCGATGGTGTCAAAGCACCGAAGCATCGTCTCTGCGTCGACTAATTTGTGGTCGGTGACATACTGCTGATAAGCGTTGATTTCTTCGATGTCCCGGCAGTCGTCGATGGACTCGAAGTGCATATTTGTCATGCCGAATTCCTCGCCCTGATAGATATAGGGAGTACCTTTCTGCATGTGAAGGACGGTGGCCAGCATTTTGGCGGAGAGTTCCCGCCATTCTTTTGAATCATTTCCGAAACGGGAGACCGCTCTGGGCTGATCATGGTTGTCCCAGTAGAGGCTGCCCCATGCTTTTCCTTCCAGTTCCGTCTGCCACTTATTGAGAATGCCGCGGACGTAGGTGAGTCTGGGCGGGTTGACGGTCCATTTTCCGATCACGGATTCGGAGTTGGAGCTCCCGTCCGTATGCTCGAAGTGGAAGACCATGCCGAGCTCTGTACCTTCGTTGTTTGCGTAGCGCTTTGCCTCCTCTACGGTCACTCCGGCGGCTTCCCCGACCGTCATGATGTCGTAGCGGGAGAGTACCCGGCGGTTCATTTCCTGAAGGAATTCGTGCACGCGCGGACCGTTGCACACGTACGGGTTGGCGTTCCCGTAGACTCCGTCGAAGAGTTCTCCGTCCGGATAGGACTGGACCTTGCTGATCATGGAAATGACGTCCATTCGGAACCCGTCAATTCCCTTGTCGCACCACCAGGTCATCATATCATAGACTGCATCGCGCACTTTCGGGTTTTCCCAGTTGAGATCCGGCTGCTTCTCTGAGAACAGGTGAAGATAGTACTGGCCGGTCGTTTCATCGAATTTCCAGGCGGATCCGCTGAAATTGGAGCCCCAGTTCGTGGGCTCGTGCCCGTCTCTGGGATCCTTCCAGATATAATAATCTCTGTAGGGATTGTCTTTAGACTTGCGGCTTTCGATGAACCACTTGTGCTCATCTGAGGTGTGGTTCACGACCAGGTCCATGACGATTTTGATCCCTCT
>CADABA010000264.1 GCA_902785985.1 uncultured Lachnospiraceae bacterium | reverse complement strand
GATTATTCGATCCTCGACGAGATCACACCGTTCGACAACGACGATGCTCTCGCAGCACCGCTCATGGAGCATCTGAACCGCTCCTTCAACTATACGGCGACCCACAAGGGACCGCATGGACTTCCGCTGATCGGACGCGCAGACTGGAATGACTGCCTGAACCTCAACTGCTTCTCGGATGAGCCGGGCGAATCCTTCCAGACGACCGGACCGAGCGAGGGACCGGTGGCTGAATCCGTATTTATCGCGGGCATGTTCGTAAAATACGGCAGGGAATATGTCGAGATCCTGAAGCATCACGGCGACACAGGTCTCATCGAGGCCGCTGAGAAGGAAATCGCCGAGATGGAGAAGACCGTGCTGACAGCCGGCTGGGACGGCAAGTGGTTCCTCAGAGCTTACGACGCATTCTCCGAGAAGGTCGGCTCCCACGAGTGCGAGGACGGCCAGATCTTCATCGAGCCGCAGGGCTTCTGCGTCATGGCGGGCATCGGCAAGGAGACAGGCGAGGCTGCAACTGCGTTAAAGAGCGTTGAAGAGAAGCTCGAATCCGAGTACGGCATCATGATCCTGCAGCCGGCTTACAAGGAATATCACCTGAATCTCGGCGAAGTCTCCTCCTATCCGCCCGGATATAAGGAAAATGCAGGCATCTTCTGCCACAACAACCCCTGGGTCTCCATCGCTGAGACGGAGCTCGGACACGGCAACCGCGCATACTCGATCTACAAGAAGATCACCCCGTCCTTCCTCGAGGACAAGGGCGAGATCCACAGGACAGAGCCGTACGCATACTGCCAGATGGTGGCCGGCCGCGATGCTCAGAACTTCGGCGAAGGCAAGAACAGCTGGCTGACAGGAACCGCTTCCTGGACATTCATCAATGCGTCCCAGTATATCCTGGGCGTTTATCCGGACTTCGACGGTCTCCGCATGCGTCCGTGCATCCCGTCCGACTGGAAGGAATTCAGCGTCCGCCGTGTCTTCCGCGGAGCGGTCTACAACATCACGGTCAAGAATCCGGACGGACTGGAGGGCGGAAACGTCGCGATCACAGTCAACGGACAGCCGATCGAGGGCAGTGTCATTCCGCCGCAGCCGAAAGGGGCGGAGGTTGAGGTCACGGTCGTGATCGGAAAATAAACCGGAACAAGGATTTCTCAGTCGGAGTCCTGTGAGGCTCCCGGTCTGAGGGTTCTCAGTCAGGGTCCTCTAAGGCTCCCGGTCTGAGGCTTCTCAGTCAGGGTCCTGGAAGGCTCCCGGTCTGAGGCTTCTCAGTCAGGATCCTGGAAGGCTCCCGGTCTGAGGCTTCTCAGTCAGGGTCCTGGAAGGCTCCCGGCCTGAGGGTTCTCAGTCAGGGTCCTGGAAGGCTCCTGGTCTGAAGCTTCTCAGTCAGGGTCCTGGAAGGCTCCCGGAATAAGTATTTCCACGGCGGGACGCTCCCGCTCGCTCGCGCTGGCAGCGGTACTAACATATTTTTGAAGCCTTCGGCTATAAAAATATGAAGTACCGGCCGCGCTCGGACGCCCGCCTTTGGAAATAACTTATTCCCGGTCGCCGCCACACTCATGCATGTGCGAATATTATAAATCAAGTCTCGCTCGCGAGACGAAAGCGCGGGATTCGGGTCAGCGTCATCTGGACAT
The DNA here is from genome assembly GCA_902785985.1 of uncultured Lachnospiraceae bacterium. Classification (GTDB taxonomy): domain Bacteria; phylum Bacillota; class Clostridia; order Lachnospirales; family Lachnospiraceae; genus Chordicoccus. The sequence continues at coordinate 2,372 of CADABA010000264.1, read as the reverse complement.
TATTCAAGAACACCTCGGCGTTCTTGCCGCGACGCGTGCGGCACGAATTCGCCTTCCACTGCACGAGTCTGCAATCCGGCCCAAACTAAGAAAGAGGACCTGCAGAAGGAATCAACAATCCTTCTGCAGGTCCTCTTTCTTATTAAGACAGTTTCTTCGTCCCGAAATCTTCTCATCCCGGCGCGTTACTGTTCTTCCATCTCAGCGAGCTTCTCCATCTCCGAGACCGCCTCTCCAAAGACCGCGATCGCCTCATCGACCGGCCTGCCTGTCGACAGATCGACCCCTGCAATCTTCAGAAGGCTGACCGGGTCGTCCGTGCAGCCGCTCTTCAGGAATTTGAGATACGGAGCTGCCGCGCGATCACCCTCGCTCAGGATCCTGTGCGCGATTGCAACGGAAGCGGCAAAGCTCGTCGCGTACTGGTAGACGTAGAAGTTGTAATAAAAATGCGGTATCCTGCACCACTCATACGCAATCAGAGGATCTGAGACCATATCCTCCCCGAAATACTCCCGGTTCAGCCCGATATAAGTCTCGCAGAGTGTATCGGCCGTGAGCGGGATGCCCTTCTCTGCCATCTCATTGGTCTTCCGCTCGAACTCCTCGAACATTGTCTGCCGAAAGAGCGTGCCCTTGAAGCTCTCCAGATAGTGATTGATGAGATACGCCCTCTCCTTCCGGTCCTCTGCCTTTCCGAGAAGATACTCAAGGAGCAGGATCTCATTGGTCGTGGAGGCGACCTCCGCCACGAAGATCTTATAATGAGAATTCAGGAAAGTCTGATTCTTCGAGGAATACCAGGTGTGCATGGAATGTCCCATCTCATGGATCAGCGTGAACACGTCGTTGAGCGTTCCGTTCCAGTTGAGCAGCATGTACGGATGGACCCCGTAGACACCGGTGGAGTAGGCACCGCTGCGCTTTCCTTCATTTTCCGGGACATCGATCCAGCGCTCGCGGAAGGCTTCGCGGACGACCTCAATGTAGTCCTCTCCGAGCGGACGAAGGGCTGCAAGCACCATCTCCTGCGCTTCCTCATAAGTCACACCGGCATCGTAATCGCTCACCATCGGGGCATACACGTCATACATATGCAGCTCCTCCACGCCGAGCATGCGGCGGCGGAGACGGACATAGCGATGCATCTTGTCCATATTCCGGTGAACACTTTCGATCAGATTGTCGCAGACTGCGGGATCGACGTTGTTCTTTGTGACGGCGGCGGCGAAGGTCGAGGGATATTTCCTGGCCTTCGCGTAGAAGATCTGCTGCTTCACCTGCCCGTCATAGAGCGCAGCCCAGGTGTTTTTGAATTCACTGTATCTCCCGTAAAATGCTTCGAACGCATTCTTCCGAAGAATCCGGTCCCCGGACATCTGGACAGGAACAAAGCGGCCGTTAGAAAGCTGGACCTCTTTTCCCTCCCCGTCACGGACCGACGGAAACCGAAGGTCCGCATTGCTCAGCATGCCGAATCCGTTCGAGGGCGTCTGCGCCATCTCGCCTGCGGAGGCAAGCAGCTTCTCAAGCTCTTTGCTGAGCGAGTGTTCGCGGAGGCGAACGATCTCACGAATCGTCACCTCGTATTTTCTGAGTTCCGGCAGCGCGTCATAGTATCGGGCTAGTTCGGAAGGATCCATGTCGAGGATTTCCGCCTCGAAAAATGACAGCATCTCGTCAATCTGCACCGCGAAGGTCTGCACCCGTGAGACAAGCTTCTGATTCTCTGCGTCCGCGGTGTCCTGATCGTGCTGCGTACGTGTCACAGCTGTACAGCTTCATGAGACACTTTTCGTAGAGGTCGAGAACGAGGAGGAGATTCTCCGGGCTTTCCGTCACACGGCCTTCAAAAGCCGAGAGCTCCTTCGCAAGAGCCAAAGATCCGTTAAGATCTGCCTCCCACTCTTCCGTCGTCTCATAGATGTCGTTAAGGCACCAGGTAAGCTCTGTTGGCACTTCATTTCTCTTCGGTAATTTCTCTTTCATAGGATTCCTTTCTGCTTTATGGATTTTCCAGGCAATTACCCGGTATAGATCCCGGAAATGGATTTTCCTGAATATCTTATCACAAACAGAGAGCTTCCGTAAAAATTCTTACCCAGGCAGACTACACTCTCGACCCTTTCGATAAAAGGAAACAAATCGAGCCTTTCCTTTATTGCTTTAAAGCAAAAAAGAAATGTTGAGTAATTCTCCCTTTGATGGTATAGTATGATACCAGAACAGAAAAAACGGACGGAATAAGGAGTATTATTATGGAAAAGATGGACATGCGTTTTTACAGAAAACTTCCGACCCCGAAAGAGGTCAAGGAAGAGTACCCGGTCAGCAAAGAAATCGAAGAGCTCAAGGCAGAGCGCGATGAAGTG
>CADABA010000263.1 GCA_902785985.1 uncultured Lachnospiraceae bacterium | reverse complement strand
CAGCATTTCCGCCGTATAATAGGAGGTAACTTTCAGGTCCCTGATCGTGAAGAGCGCCCCATCGTACGTGATTCCGCAGATTTCATGGTCCCTGCCCGGTCGCAGATCCTTTATACTGGTGTGCCGGAGCCGCTCGTCAAGAAGAGCATGGACCATCACGCCCTTCTGCGATCCAGCATTGTTTTCCGCATTTTCGCTCTCCTGCTGTTTTTCCGAACTGCCGGGATCCTCCCCCTTCTGTGATAAAGCATGAAGATCCGTGCCGGCCTCGATATAATCAATGCCTTCCTCTGATCCGATCAGAATATTTCCATGCTCGTCTTCACAGATCGCACGGATAAATACAGACTGCAGTCCGCTTTCTTTCCGGAAAAAAGTGAATTCCTCCCTCTCCTTCACGAACGCGCCCTTATCGTTGGAGCCTCCCCAGAGACGGCCTTTCGAGTCTACATAGAGGCAGGTCGTGTTGGATACACCTGCTGAAGCGTCATAGCGGTAAAAATTATTCCCGTCATAGCGGACCAGGCCGCCATAGCTTGCGATCCAGATAAACCCGTCAGCGGACTGGACGACGTCGTTGGCATCGGATGTCGGCAGGCCGTTATCCCTCATGTACAGAACAGACACGCGGTTTGAAAGATCCGTCGCATCGAGGATCTTCTCCTCAGTCTGAGGCTCCATACCCGTCGTCCCGATCGCAGCATTTGATGAGATCTTCGTGAATGCTCCTGCACCGGCATCTTCTGGTCCCTGTTCAGCCGGATCCCGTGTCCCGGCACCTGAAGCTGTGTACGCCTCCGCGGCAAAGACCGGTAAACAGTTCAGCAGGAGCAGCAATGCACATATGAAAATTCCCAGTGTACGGGAACAGTTATATCGAAAAAACATCTTCAATCGATCCATATGGTCTTCCTGCATTTCTCAATCCATTTGTCGAGTATCTTTTCAGATTCTATTCTAATTTTACCGTACTTTGTAAAATGTGTCTATCAAATCGCATTGCGAATCGACTGTCAGACATTGACCTCCCGCTCACTCGGCAGTCTGTCTCCGGCGTTCATCGTCCCGCTTAAGATCTCCTTTTCAATTTTTTCTTTCAGTTCTTCTCTTCCAGTCATTTTTTCTCCCGAAGGCAGGCCCCTCTGTCAGCCCTTCCGTCCATTAAGCAGACACACGAATTCACCCCGGCCTTACGTCAAGCGAATTCCGCGTCAGAGATCAAAGTGTGCGAAGCGCCCTGATCTCTTTCCGGATCTCATTCCCGCGCTCCCCGAAGGACAGCAGCTCACTGTGCCTCCTGTAATCCGGCGATCCGTAAAGACCGATAAAAGCAGACGCGTACGGATCGGCGGTGAGCTCCGACATGAGCAGAAGCATTTCCTGCCCTTCTCCCCAGACCTTTTCCGAAAATGAAAATACCTCCCTGAGCTTCCTGCCTTCCGCTTCCGCCCTCTCATCGAGCGCAGCCGTCCGCTTAAGGAAGGCTTCCTTTCCGTCCTCGTACTCCGTCATCTCATCAAGGAACGCAATGCGTTCCCTCTCTCTGACCGTTCTCCGTCCTTCCGGTCCGCCGAGGATCTGCTGCCGCTCGAAAGATTTTTCGGCCTCCTCCCGGACAGCGGCAATATCCTCTCCTTCCCGGATCCGGACAAGGCTCTCATAGATCAGTCCCAGGACCTCCTCCTCCCGGACGACTGCCCGAAACCCCTTCGAAAGGGCATCGTTCAGCATGCGGTCGATCTGATAATCTTCGCGATATTTCATGAACAGCCTGTAAAATGAAAAGAAATCGCCCGCCGTATCCGTCTCCTGCAGATACTGGCCGATGAGGTCCCTGTCCGGCGAAAAACCTGCATTTTCCATAGCGGTGAGCATGCCGCCAAGATCTGACCAGCCACGGGCCGTGACGAATCCGGTCCCGTCAACGGTGCGGTTCATTCTGTAAAATCGGTCCGGTTTCTGCATCAGATATGCATGGACTGCCGGGTGCAGGCCTTTTTCCGCCATATACTGATTCCAGGCCGAAAGGTCCGGTTCTATATCCATCCGGCGGACCCTGTCCCAGGTAACGACGTCGAAATCCCTCGCCGAACGGTTATACTCGGGCGGATTTCCCGCCGCGATGAGGATCCAGCCTTTCGGAAGGCGGTGCCGCCCGAAGGTCTTGAACTGCAGGAACTGCAGCATAGCAGGGACCAGCGTCTCCGAGACGCAGTTGATCTCGTCAAGAAATAAAATTCCCCGCGGAATACCTGTCCGCTCCATCGCCTCAAAAACGGAGGCAATGATCTCCGACATGGTATAATCCGTCACCGTATATACTCTTCCCGCATACTCCTTCGTGCTGATCTCAGGGAGTCCGAGCGCACTCTGCCTTGTGTGGTGCGTCATGGAATAACTGACGAAGGCGAGTTCCATTTCCTCTGCGAGCTGGGAGACGATCGCCGTTTTTCCGATTCCGGGCGGTCCCATGAGGACGATTGGCCGCTGCTCACTCTCCGGGATACAGGGATCACCCCATCGGTCTTCTTTCAGATAAAGTTCCAGGGCATTTCGAATCTGCTTTTTTGCCTTTTTAACATTCACGAAAAACTCCGTTCTGCCGCTGCACAGCCGGCATTTGATGCATTCCTGATCAGGGACGTCCAGGCGTTCCATCAAGAACGCCTCGGCGTTCTTGCCGCGCCGCGCTTACGTGCGAAACACCTTCCTTAATGCGGGGCTGCGATCCGCCGTGCCTAAGCATGCGTAACAATGCTCCAGTGGAGCATTGTGTAGCTGAGGCTTTTAATCTCTGACGCAGGTTTGTATCCCATGTCAGAGACTAGTTTCATTTTGCGCATTCACCTCACGACTAAAGTCACGGGAATTCTGCGTCAGAGATAAAATCCCGGTCTCCGCAGCACCGATGCATGTGGGAAGTTCCAGATTCTTACAGGGCGAACCGCCCCGCCGCACCTCCCCGTAGTCCGGGTGCTTTCCCAAGGAGGATGGCAGAAAGCTCCGGGCGCTTTTCCTTTGCTGCGGCTTTTACATAGTCGGGGATCTTCCCGGGAGTCAGAAGCTTCCTGCCGACCATCCCTTCGAGAGATTTTCCTGCATTTGTCGCCAGGATCCGCTCGATCAGCAGATCTTCATATTCACGGGCATATCGGACCGCGTGTTCCACGGCTTCTTCCGGGAAAGTTCCCCCGGAAGAGAGGAGGAGCAGGGTATAGAGAAGTTCAGCCGGAGGATCACATGCCTCCGGTCCCGGATATCCTCTCGCGACGTACCCCTCCGAGAGGCTTTCGCACCCTCCGAACGCATTCAGTCCGATCGCAGTATTCCTGCCGGGAACGGTGATGCGCTTGAGGTCTGCCGAGCTCCAGAAAGCATTGTCCTCAATGCGCAGCAGGGATTCCGGAAGCGTCACCTCATAAAGCCCGCTCTCCCAGAAAGCCATCTCCCCGATCACGCGCAGCGAGTCAGGAAAATGCACCCGCCGAAGCGCCCGGCACCCAAGGAACGCCCCGGCCCCTATCTCCGTGACTCCCTCCGCGATCACTGCCTCCGTGATATCTTCCCTGTAGGCAAAGATCATGGGAGCGATCCGTTCTTCATCTTTCTGCGCTTCCAAAAGAATCTTCATCCATATCCACCCGTACAGCCCACGGAGGCACATGCGCGCGCCCCGGCATGTCGCTGTCGATCACAAATACCGTCTCAAAGGGCGGAGCCTTCCTCGGATAGACTCCGTCACCGTCCGTAAAATAGAAAATGCCCGCAAGACCCGAAAATTCTCCCCTGCGGACATACTCCCCGGCAAGCTCAAAGACCGGCCGGAAGTCCGTCTGTCCGAAGCCGGACAGCCTGAGATCCGTCAGGTATGCATCGAGCTCGTTCCTGCTCCGGATCATGCACACGTCACGGATCCGGTCATCGCACTGCACGATACAGATAAGGAAACGCGTAAGGAACTGAGAGTAATCTGCCTTCGGCTTCCGCCGGCCGCGGAGGAGTTCGAGGAAGAGGGGATTTTTGTCTTCATTTTCCGCTTCACAGAGAGAGGCCGCATCCTGCCTGATCTCCTCCCAGTTCAGGATCTCCGGGACATCCGGGAGCTGTATCCCGTCTTCCCGTCGGTACCATACTCTGTGCGAATCCCTCTGAAAGAGATCCCGATACAGAACATGTTCCGGATCAGAGGGCGGATGCTCACAAAGCCAGGCATAGACCGCCTCGGCGCTTATATAGACACCCTCCCTCTGCAGCTTCCCGTAAACGTCCTTTCGCGCTTCCTCCCTTCCGCTTTTCAGCCCGGGCAGGTCAAAGGATTCGGTCAGATGCTCCACGGCGATATCGCAGGCGAGATTCCAGAGAGGTCTTTGAATCCGCACCCCGACCAGAGCCTGCCGGAAGAGCATATGGAGCGTGGTGTGCAGGAGGAGCTTCAATGCGGAGTTTTCATCCCGCTCATACTGATCGATCAGAAAAATCGGGTCATAAAAGAGAAAAGAGCCGTCCGACCCGAAGGGAACGCTCTTAAGAGGAAGCGGACGAAGTCCGTAAATCGCCTGATCAAGGTAAGGAAAATGAAGGACAAGACGCCCTCTCGCCTCCGCGATGATCTCACGCGCTATATATTCGGCTTTCTCCCGGCGTTCCGTCTCCTTCTGCATAAAACCTCCTGTCCGGAAGCATGTAAGCGCGAACTTCCTGCTTACCGGGCGATGCCGTTTGCATTCCGCTGATGCTTCCTGCTGCGGTGCCAAAACGGCACCGCAGCAGGTCATTCGCTCACTTTACTGTTCCAGATATTCTCCGGCCACCTCGAGGACGAGGTCCGAGACCGGGAAGGATGCGCACGGGTGGATGTAATTATGCTCTTTATCCGCCCACCTGCGGCCATCCGTCTCCTCCGGAATAAATACATCTCCGGACACAAGCTTCGAGCGGCACCAGCCGCATTCTCCGCTCCTGCACCGGCTCGGGGCTTTGATTCCCGCGCGTTCAAGCGCGACCAGAACTGACTCCCCGGCTGCCGCAGGGATCTCGGTCTCTTCCGGTCCGCGGCAGACCGTGATCGTAAAGGTCTTTCCGATGCACTCGGCCGGATATCCTTCATGATCTTCCACATGTTTCGTGACGCCCAGGATCTCACGGCGCACAAGTCGCTTCGGCAGCCCGAGCTTCGGGATCTCCCCGTCGAGGAAGCGGTACATGGCCTCAGGACCGCAGATGAAGATACTGGAATTATCAAGCAGGTACTTTCTGATCAGCTCCGCCGTGATAAATCCATGTTCAAATCCATCCTTTTCCTCATCCGACAGAACGTGCACGACCTTTACTTTCGGGCATACTTTCGAGATCTCGCTAAGCTCCTCCTTAAAGAGGATCGAATCCTCCGTTCTCGAACCGAAGAGGATCGTCAGATTAAATCTTTCGATGCCGTCCCGTATAGCCCTGGCCATGGACAGGAACGGCGTGATACCGCTGCCGCCCGCAAGAGCGAGGATATTGTAACCGTCCCTCAGGTCTTCATAATAGAACTGCCCCTGCGGATCCGAAACAATGATCTTGTTGCCGAGATGCAGATTTTCCAGCATATAGTCCGCCGCAAAGCCTCCCGGATTCGTCTTCACCGTGATACAGTATTTTCCTTCCAGCGCCAGCTTCGGGGACGAGCTTATGGAATAGGGTCTTGTGATAAATGAAGTGCCGATCTGCATTTTCAGAGACAGATACTGACCGGCGCGGAAATAAGCCACGGGCTTCCCGTCCGGTCTCTTCAGTACGAACGTCTTTGCCCCCGCCTCGTCATGATCGATCACTTTGCAGACGACAAGCTCCTGATAATCGGGGTGGAGCTCCTTCGCTTTCGTATTGATCGTAAAATTTCCATCGACCTCTCTCGCCGGTGCAGCCTGGATCGCCTCTTCACGGACCTTGGCCATATTTTTGAATTTCAGCATATCTAAAGCGCCGACAAGTCCAACTTTAACATTCAGTGCCACGAGCTCACACCTCCTCCGTATTCAGATCTTTGATCGCGAGTTTCGCAAGCAGCTGTCCGCAGATATACGCGGAGCTGTAGCCGTCGCCCCGAGGACCGGCCGTTCCGATCGGGCGCATGCCCTTGATCGGATAATCCTGTGAAAGCATCATCATGCGGGCCATCATGCCGTCCCAGTCACGGGTCTCGTAGCCGTAAACACTGCCCTCCGGCGCGTTGAGATAGCGCGCGAAGGTCCACGGCGTTGCGACGGACATTTCCTCGATATGCCCCTGAAGGGTGATCCCTGTCTTCTCCTTGAGTTTCCAAAGGAACTTCTTCGCGACCTTGTTCTTGAGCTCCACATACTTCTCAGGGGTGACGTTGTTCCAGTCATCCACGGCCGAGAACGTCGTAAAGCTGCAGATACACGTACCCTCGGGAGACGCGTCCGGATTCGCAACATTATAGCAGAGGAAGATGCTGTAATCGTTGGTCTCCCAGCTGCCCGTCATATTTTTATATTCTTCCGCGGAATCCGACGATTCCGGCATAAAGATACTGTAATCTTTGATCCCCAGTTCTTCATAGGGAACGTCCAGACAGAAGTACGCGGTGAAGATGCGCGCGCCGAACTGACGCTTCCTGGCCGCTACCAGCTTCTTCTCCCGCTCGGGAATGAGCTCCTTCGGCATCATTTTTCCGTAAATGATATCCGGGTTGATATTCGCAAGGACATACTTTGTATCGATCACACCGAGGTTCGTGCGGACGCCGGTCAGTCTGTCTCCCGTGAACAGGAATTCCTCCGCGCGGCAGTTGAACCAGATCTCTCCGCCGAGCTCACGGAAGCGCTCGATAAATGCATTGCTCAGTTCATGGGATGTGTGTTTCGGAATATAGGCGCCGCGGGAAATGTATTTGTGGACCATCGCGGCATAGTGAATAAAGGAAAGGTGCTCCATGTCAACGCCCAGATATCCCCAGTAGGTGGACAGGATGTCCTGGCAGCGCTTCGGAAGCTTCAGCGCGTCAAAGACCTGCTGCGTGGGATAGGCGCCGGTCCTCAGCATGTTCGGATATTTCTCCTTCAGGACGTTGGAGTCGGCCTGTCCGGCAGAGGCTGTAATGTAGGCGATCCCATCCAGGATCTCCTGCATCAGTTCGAACAGTTCATCCATTTTCGGCCGTGATCCGGGAACATACTTCTCCATTGCATCCTTAAAGGCCTCAATGCCGGAGGGCATCGTCACATCCATCACTCCGCCGTCTCTGTACTTCGAGACCACGCGGAAGCAGTCCGGGACCTCGCACCATTCGACCTTTAAGCCGTACTCGTCAAACATTTTTCGGACATCGCCCGGATTGCTGAGCGGTCCCACATCGCACAGCTCGTGGAGGGACGGCTCGATCTCAAAACGTCCTCGCCGGAAGCTGGAAGCACAGCCTCCGGGCAGATTGTGCTGCTCGATCACCAAAGTTTTCTTTCCGGCA
>CADABA010000262.1 GCA_902785985.1 uncultured Lachnospiraceae bacterium | reverse complement strand
GACGGAGAACTTCTCCATATACTCGCTCATGTCGATCCGGATCATGTTATTTTCATCATCGAAGAGGCTTGCCGCCAGTGTTCTCGCCAGCTCCGTCTTACCGACACCGGTCGGTCCGAGGAACAGGAAGGAGCCGATCGGCCGCTTGGGATCCTTGATTCCGGCCTTGGACCGAAGGATCGCGTCCGCGACCTTCTGTACAGCCTCATCCTGTCCGATGACGCGCTCATGGAGCTGTGCGTCAAGGTGAAGGACTTTTTCCCGCTCGCCTTCTGTCAGTTTTGCCACCGGAATCCCCGTCCACTTGGAGACGATCCGACCGATCTCGTCGTCGGAGACCTCCTCATGCACCATGGAGAGATCCTTTCCCTTTATTTTCGCTTCCGCTTCCTCCAGAGCTTTCTGGACCTTCGGCAGCTCGCCGTACTGCAACTGGGCAGCCTTTTCAAGATTGTAATCCCTCTTCGCGATCTCGATCTGCGCGTTCAGCTCATCGATCTGCTCGCGGTATTTCTTGAGGCCTTCGACATCCTGCTTTTCATTTTCCCACTGGGCCTTCTGAATGTTGAATTCATCTTTCTGCTCGGCAAGATCCTTCTGAAGTGCAGCAAGACGGTCACGGCTCAGCGTGTCGCTCTCTTTCTTGAGCGCTGCTTCCTCGATCTCCATCTGCATGATCTTTCGCTGCATCTCGTCAAGCTCTGTCGGAAGGGAGTTCAGCTCCGTCTTGATCAGCGCACAGGCCTCGTCGACCAGGTCGATCGCCTTATCCGGCAGGAAACGATCCGTGATATACCTCTGGGAAAGAGTCGCTGCCGCAACGAGCGCGCTGTCCGTGATCTTTACGCCGTGGTAGACTTCATAGCGTTCCTTAAGGCCTCGAAGAATGGAAATCGTCTCCTCAAGCGTCGGCTCATCCACCATGACCGGCTGGAAACGGCGTTCGAGAGCTTTATCCTTCTCGATATATTTCCTGTATTCGTCCAGTGTCGTCGCACCGATGCAGTGGAGTTCGCCGCGGGCCAGCATGGGCTTCAGCATATTGCCGGCATCCATCGCTCCGTCCGTTTTTCCTGCGCCGACGATCAGATGCAGCTCATCGATGAAGAGAATGATCTTTCCCTCCGACTTCCGCACCTCCTCGAGAACGGCCTTCAGCCTCTCCTCGAACTCGCCGCGGTACTTCGCGCCGGCGACCAGCGCACCCATATCGAGGGCGAAGATTTTCTTATCCTTCAGATTGTCCGGCACGTCCCCGGCAACGATTCTCTGTGCGAGTCCCTCGACCGCAGCGGTCTTGCCTACGCCGGGCTCTCCGATCAGGACCGGGTTATTCTTCGTCTTCCTTGAGAGAATAAGGATAGCCTGACGGATCTCATCATCTCTGCCGATGACCGGATCGAGCTTCTGCTGACGTGCCTTTTCGACAAGATCGGATCCGTACTTATTGAGCGTGTCATATGTTGCTTCCGGATTGTCAGATGTCACGCGCTGATTTCCGCGTACCGTGCTGAGCGCCTTGAGGAAGCCGTCCCTGGTGATTCCGAACCGGTTCAGGAGCTGTTTCATGGTCCTGCTCGGAAACTTGAGAATAGAGAGGAAAAGATGTTCAACGGAGACATATTCATCTCCCATTGCTCTCGCCTCATCCTCCGCCTTGATCAGGGCTTTGTTGAGGTCTGCTCCGATGTAGGGTTTCCCCCCGCTGACCTTTACGAAGCCTTCGAGCGCCTGCTCTACGGCACTTTTGAAGAGGTTCGGCTCAATGTTCATTTTCTCTATCAGTTTTAAAATCAGACTGTCTTCCTGGGTGAGGAGCGCATAAACAAGGTGCTCCTGAGTGACTTCCTGATGTCCGTAGTCATAAGAGATTTTTTCGAGGTTCTGCATTGCCTCGAGTGATTTCTGTGTGAATTTCTGAATGTTCATAGGTTACCTCCTGAGCAGTTTTTTACTGTTCTAATGGAAATATAACACCTATTGTTAGCACTGTCAAGCATCGAGTGCTAATTTTTCCAATTTTTATATATACCCGGAACTTCAGGACAAAGAAGCTGTTTCCCGAAAGGTCATGGCTCCCGGGAAACAGCTTACAGAAAGGGGGATGAGTTTTGCACCCTGTGCGGCGTGGCAGGAATGCCTGGATCTTTCTGATCTGTCCATACGACTTGGGATATTCCTGACTCAACCTTCCCACACGCATTTATGAGGCGGCGACCGGGAATAAAGTCAGGGATGTGGGAAGTTATTAGTTCCTGATATATTCATACTCTTTACGAGAAGGACTATGCTTCCCGATTATGTGATGCTCTATGGGAGAAAATTATGAATTTAACCATGCGTTCCATCTCTTCCGGTTCTTCTCCCGGATCACATCGGGTTTCATATTCTCTCTCTCCGTCAGGGGTGATCTCTTTTACCCGGATTTTTGGTGTTACCTGATGCGGTTCTCCTGTATTGATATCCGAACAGGGATCCGTTCCGGACATCGATGGCTCTCCGACGCATGAGAGTGCTCCGATGACAGGCGGTAAATATGGGGCGAGTGTAAAGCGAACATACTCCGAATCTGCCTTTTTATCTGTGATTACGATTCCTTCACAGGCGAAATAGATCTTTCGATACTCATACAGAAATCCCTCTCCCATTTCAAGGATCAGACGGTGAGTACTTTTCTTAATGATCAGTACTGCCAGCAGCAGGCTCTCAATCCTTTCCTCATACTGTTTGTAATTTGCAGATGTATGTGAAGCTCTGACCCGGTCTGTGTTATGGTCATAAGCGAAACGATCAGCCGGATCCTGGATACCGGAGATCTCTGTGTCACCGAATGTGTGGATCATGTCACAGAGATCTTCCTGTCTGATAAGCACTCTGTTAAACATACGTGTTCCTTTCCGATCTTGTGAAAGTCCGGGCGCCTGCGAAACTCAGCTCTTATTAAAGTCCGGACGTTTGACAAACCCAGCTCATGTTCAATTCTCGCTCGCGAGAATTGGCGCGGGATTCGGGTCAGCGTAAGCTGACATCTTCCCAACCGAATCCCTGCGCATCCTCGCGTGCCTATGCATGCGTAGCAATGCTCCTATAAAAGTCATTCTATATGTAAAATCCTATCATTCCTGCTGTGACAGATTGTTCAGATCAGATGAAAGAACCGCAAAAGAGGACAGACAGCAGGAACTTCATGAAATATCGTTTGCAAAATATCGATATCGTGATATCATGTTATCAGCATCTGATTACACAAAAGTGACCGGCTTAACAATGAGCTAAGAACAGCCGCCACTTGCAAAAATGGAGGAATAGACATGCAGAGATTTACGAATCCCCGTGACCTGTATCATGGAAAGGGAGCCCTCGAGGCTTTGAAAACACTTAAAGGCAAGAAAGCTGTCATCTGTGTCGGCGGCGGCAGCATGAAGAGATTCGGTTTTCTTCAGAAGGCACAGGCTTATCTCGAGGAAGCCGGTATGGAAGTTGCCCTGATCGAAGGCATCGAACCGGATCCCTCTGTGACAACAGTTATGAAGGGTGCTGAGAAAATGCTCGAG
>CADABA010000261.1 GCA_902785985.1 uncultured Lachnospiraceae bacterium | reverse complement strand
AGAATTGCCGCCGGACTTATACAGATTGGACAGCCGTTAGTCCTGAAACAACAGAAACAGGAGTCGCTGACCTGTTTTATACGGTTTTATTTAACGGTATTTTCTCATTTTCATGCGTTTAGATACAGCTGCAGCTATTTATAAATTTGTTCTCCTTAGTCTATCTCCCACTTCAAGGCATATTGTTCCAACGGAATTAGGTATGGCGGTGGATTTTTCACGATTTGTTCTCCGTATGTCGCTCTGTTTTATGGAGAATAATTGTTGAAAATCTGCCCACTGTACCTAATCGGCGTGCTGAAACAAAATTCCCTGGAGTACATCCGATGAAATTCCGCTCACCGTGCCTAATCGGTCCGCTGAAACAATATTCCCTGGAGTACATCCGATGAAATTCCGCTCACCGTGCCTAATCGGCCCGCTGAAACAAAATTCCTTGGAATACATCCAATGAAATTCCGCTCCCTCTGCCTAATCGGCTCACTGAGTCAAAAATCCCAGGAGAACATCGAATGAAATTCAGTTCCCTGTATCCAATTTGCCTGTGAAGCTCATTTTTGAAAACACGAGAATGCGCCGGTTGTTTTTCAAATTATGAACCTTCACTGTCCGATGACCGGACTTCTCCCTACTTTTTTATTCGCAAGCCTTTCCGGAACAAGGTGAAATTTAGATTTACAAATTCCCATATTTCAGATTTCCCTTATTCGCATATTTCAGACCATACTGAATAATTACAGGTAACCTTTGTAAAAAATGTGGTACAATAGCGTGGAAAAGCGTCTCTCCAACCGGTCATCGCATCCCGGAAGCCAACTATCGCAGAGGTCCGGTCAGCGTGGAGGATGCAGAAACCCAAAATTGGAACCGTATACATACTCTATGAGATACTTAAGCTCTACTCTATGAGATACTTAAGTGCTGCTCTATGAGATACTTTAAGAGATACTCTATGAGATACTTAAGCGCTACTCTACGAAATACTTATGAGAAGAGGTACTCTATGAAAAATCCTGTCTCTGATCATAAAACTGATCCGCAGTCACCGGTACATGCGCCTGCGCCGCACTGGAACCCGGCTGCCGGATCCCTGAGCCTTTCACGAAAAAAAGGCGCCATATGGCTTCTGGCCATTCTGATGGCGATATCCCTTCCTCTCTCAGCATGCGGGAAGAAAGCACCCGGAGAAGCAAAAACAGTTTCCTCCGATCTCTCTTCCGCGGAGTCCTTCGCAGCCGAGCAGGAATCCGCACCGGAGGGAGCCGGAGAAGCCGGAGACGGTATCAATCCGGGCATCGAGGCGACTCCGATTCCTGCCGCGCAGGGTTTTGATATCCCCGATAACTCCGTTGAGATCCAGACGAACGGAGAATCCTTCTCGGACGGCGGCGACCTCGTCCTTGCCATCGACGCGGACACCTTCCGCCAGTCAGGATACGCATTCGGAGATATCATCAACATAAATGTCGACGGAAAAGACTACACCGCGCCCGTTGTCTCCTTCGCGACTGAAGCTGATGACGGACAGCCCGCCCTCGTGGATGCCTCCGGTCCCGTCTGGATCGCCATGAATTCCGACAGCTCCTTTGCCGAGACCAGCGGGCTCGCGCAGAAGACTGCAGCGGAAGACGGCTCCCTCGTCTGGTCCATGCCGGACGGACGCACACCGGACGCGATTCCTGTCACGATCACGATGTCCGCCAAAGGCGGATTTCTGAGCGCCTATTACACACGGCATCTGGTCTTCTCGTCAGACCGGGCAGATTATCTCAGCGATGAGGTCTATGCGAATTTCAGGGAGGTCCGCGGGGGTGCATTTCCCGACGGAATGCTCTACCGGGGCTGTACACCGATCGAAGATTATTACGGACGAACGCAGACAGCGGATGAGCTGCTCGCAAAGTACGGCATTCGTACTGTGATCAATCTCGCAAATACCAACGAAGAGATCGAGGCAAGGATCGCAGCTCCGGATTTTGTCTCTCCGAATTATGCTGCCCTGTACGCCGAGGGTTCTGTCGGCGCCTATGAACTCAGAGCTATTTATACGACGGAAGAAGAGCGGGCACAGATTGCAGCTGCGCTCCGGTTCATGATCGATCACGAAGGTCCTTATTATCTTCACTGTGTCGTCGGGAAGGACAGAACAGGCTTCATGGCCATGCTGCTCTCCTTCTACATGGGCGTCCCGCTCAGTCAGGTGCTGAACGATTATATGCTCACCTACACCAATATCTTCACGATTGAACCAGGGAGCGACCAGTACAACGCGATTCTGAATTTCTTCCCGGTCATTGACCTGAAGGTCATTACGGGACTCGATTCGGACAATCTTTCAGACTATGAAGGGCTTGATATGGTCTGGGAGGCAGAGAACTATATCCGCAGGCTCGGGCTTTCGGATGCCGAATGCGCGTTGCTCCGGCGAAAACTGACCGGAGCATAAGGTCAGGGAACATTCGTAAGGCCGAAGCAGTCCGCAGCACTTTCAGCGTTCGTGACGGCCCACTGCACCATCCTGTAAGTTCATTATTAGAAGGGGGAAACCATTATGAAAAAGAAAAAACCAAATCCGATCGCTCTGCTGCCGATCGTCGTCTTCCTTGTCCTTTACCTGGGCGTCGGAATCTACTTCGAGTACATTCACCCGGTCGAAGGCCAGATGGGATTCTACGTCATGTCCGTCGTCGTGGCCTTCATGATCGCGCTCGTCGTCGCTTTTCTGCAGAACGGGAAAGTCAGCTTCGACGATAAAATGAAGATCTGCGCGAAAGGAATCGGCGATGAGAATATCACGATCATGATCTTCATTTTCCTGATTGCCGGATGCTTCAGCGGTATCGCGAAAGAAGCGGGCGGCGCCGCAAGCACCGCGAATCTGCTTCTCAGCATCATACCCGGCAAATTCGCGATCCCGGGCCTGTTCCTCATCGCCTGCCTGATCTCCATGTCCATGGGAACCAGCGTCGGCACGATCTCTGTGCTCGCCCCGATCGCAGTCACCGTAGCGCAGAACGGCGGTTTCAACCTGCCTTTCTGCATCGGAACAGTCGTCGGAGGAGCGATGTTCGGCGATAATCTGTCGTTCATTTCCGATACGACGATCGCCGCGACCAAGACTCAGGGCGTGGAAATGAAAGACAAATTCCGCGCCAATTTCAGAATCGCCCTGCCGGCAGCTGTCATCACATTTATCATCCTGATCGTCTATGCGGTCGTAGGCCGGGAAGCACGGATCGGTACCTTCGAGTACAGCATTCCGCAGGCACTCCCCTATTTCATCGTTCTTGCGATGGCGCTCGTCGGGATCAACGTATTCGTCGTTCTCGGAACCGGCATTGTGCTCTTCATGATCGTCGGCGCTCTGACGCACAGCCTCTCCTTCATGACGGCTTTCACCTCTATGGGAGCCGGCAGTTCCGGTATGTTCGAGACGATTATCGTCACGATCCTCGTCGCGTCCATCGGCGCGCTCATGGATGAGCAGCGCTCATGGATGAGCACGGCGGATTCGAGGCTATCCTCGACTTTATCAAAATTCACTTCGGCGGCAAGCGGGGCGGCATGGTCGGGATCGGCCTGCTGACTATCCTCGTCGATATTGCGACTGCGAACAACACGGTCGCGATCGTACTGGCGGCTCCGATTGCAAAGCAAATCAGTGAGGAGTACAAGATCTCCCCCATCAAGACTGCGTCGCTCCTTGACACCTGCTCCTGCATTGCACAGGGAATCATCCCCTACGGCGCTCAGCTCCTCGTCGCAGCAAGCCTTGCGGGAATCTCTTCCGTGAAGATCATCCCGTTCCTGTACTATCCGTACCTTCTGGCGGTGTTCGTCGTCATTTCGATCATTGTTGACAGGAAGACGGCTGATTTCTGAGTCAGGAAGGTGCTGCGCACCTCGCAAAGCAAGGCAGGAACGGCGAGGCGTTCCTGATCAAGTATGAAAAAGGCCCTGAGGTCGGTAAAACATTCATTTTACCGATCCTCAGGGTCTTTTTTCTCATAGCCGGTTTTCTCATTATGCGCTTGCGAAACTCTGTGCGAAATGGGAGTGAATGTTAGAAGTTCCTGGTGCGGAATCCATTTGAATGTTCATACAATTTCCATGAAGCACAGACTTTCGCAATTGCCCGGTTTTTCTCCTATTTGAAGGGAGAGAATCTCTTCCGCCCTTTCCATCGTCTCTTCATCCGGCCGCGCAGCTAGCGGCAGAGAATCTCTTTCGCCCTTTCAACCGTCTCCTCATCCGGCGGCGCCACATCCCCCAGCGTATACTTGAACCCCAGTTCCTCCCACTTGTAGATGCCAAGCGTATGATATGGTAGCCCTTCCTGTCAAAGCTCTGCTGCAGATATGTATTTGCCGCGCAGTGATAATAGGGATTTCCGTGTTCCACGAACAGGTACTCTCTTTCCGGGACGATCTGGCAGATCTCTTCAAAGACTTCGCACATCTCATCGCAGGATGCTGCATCGTGGAGTACAGAATCCGTCATCCTGATCTCAAGCCTGTCCAGATAGAAATCAAGTCTGCTCTTGAGGCTGTTATACAACTCACCCTTTGTCATAAATACCGGTACGGCGATGACCCTGGAATAGCCGTTTGCAATTGCCTTCTCAAGCGCTTCCTCCACTGTGTACGCCTCATTGTTCCTGTCTGACATCGCTCTCGCCATACTGTCATCTGTAAAGACCTGATAAACCGTGAGGCCTGAATACTCCGCGAGCTCTTTCTGAATCACATCATAGGTGGATTCCTTTGCGCGGATGATGTTGGTGCCTACGCTTGCAAGGATAAGAACGGTATCTTGTTTATTCATTGCGACCTCCTGCTCGTAAAACATGACTCTTGTCATATGAGTGAAAATGATGCATAGATTAGTTATATCTAACCTTATAATAAACAATAACATTTTCAGGGATTTAGTCAAGCAGGTTTTTGTTTGCTCCTCAAAATGAACAATTTTCGGATCTCATCAAAGCCTTTTTCATGGAAATTCTCCCTTGTGAGTTATTTATTACAAACAGTTTTTTCAAAGAATCCACTTTAAGAACGCCTCGGCGTTCCTGCCGCGACGTGCGCGGTGTGCCATCGCCTTCCACTGCGCACGTCTGCAGTCTAAAAGGTGCTTCGTGCCCTGCGCGGGGCGGCGGGAACATCGATGCGCTCCTGATTCTCTGCTGCCGAGCTCTCGTGATCTCAACCGTGATATGAATGCACTGAATGCACTTGACGGGAACGACGGAGCGTTCCCGGTAAAAAGAAAACGGCATGATCAGAACACTGCCTGATCATGCCGTCCTACTTATCTGTACATGATTAATCTTTTTCTACAGTAAACCTGTCTCTGTTCTTTTCAGAGAATATTTCGTAGAGCTCATCCGCAAGCGCCTCATCCTCGACGATTTCAAAATCCTCATCCGCCATCGTATCGCCCTCGATCACCCGGAAGATATAGACTTCATCTTCTACCTCTCCCTGGTCGGGAAGCGGCAGAAGGAATACATACTCCTGACCCTCATGATCGATCGTATCCAGCAGACTGAAGAGGACTTCCGTCCCGTCCTCGCCGTTTAAGATGATCACATCATTTTCATCGTAGAACATAAAAACCTCCGTGTAACGATTGCTTTTTTTATTCTTCTCAAGAACGCTTCGGCGTTCCTGCATCTTCTTTGCAGACTCACATAAGATCTCTGAAATGAAATGCCTTTCTTCCCTCAGCATAATCGCCGACGATGTGTCCGTCGCCGCTGATCAGGTATTTATAGGTCATCAGTCCTTCCAGACCGACCGGTCCGCGCGCATGGATCTTTCCGGTCGAAATGCCGACCTCAGCGCCG
>CADABA010000260.1 GCA_902785985.1 uncultured Lachnospiraceae bacterium | reverse complement strand
CGTTGATATCATCTACTACCGCAATAAAATCGGCATAGAAGAAACATCAGAGGTACTGCGCAACTACCTGAAAAGGAAGGATCGTCAGATCGACCGGCTATACACGTATGCAAAGAAGTTACGATGTGAAACTATTATCAGAACATATCTGGAAGTGCTTATTTCATGAATGCAGATTCCGTAAAGGGAAGACCGAAGAATTTAATGAATGGGATCCGAACTAGGGATGTTTGATATAAACGAATAGATGCCAGTCGGAACCTCTTTGTCATCAGGTTGTTTCTGATAGAGAGAAATATTTTTTAACTGTGTAACCATCAGGAATAAAAATCCGCTATATAGGGTGAAGGCCTTATAAATGCCGAAAGGAGCAAAGCAGAATGGATGATTCAAAAATTGTAGAGCTATATTTATCCAGAACGCTCTTTTCAAAGAAATAGTTGATGTACTATAAACTGCACACCGAAAACCTGAAAGAGGACTATTCTGGCTATGAAGAGGTAGAGAATATGTTGATCAATCAGGAATTTATCAATCATCTGACACCCGTGGAAATATCTTTTATCCGTATTGGTATTGATAAGCTTTTCAAGGAAAAAGTCACCAGTGAAACCACAAACTATGAGAATGTATCAGCCCACGTCACGTGCTGTCCGCATTGTGGATCAAAGAGATTTGTCAAAAACGGATTCAATCCTCACCACAGGCAGAAATACAGATGTAAAGACTGCAGAAGTATATTCATGGCAACCACAGGTACCATGTTTACCCATTCAAAGACGAGTTTCGACAAATGGTCGACATTTATCGCAGGTGAATTAAACTGCCTTACATTAGAACAGCAGAGTGTGGCCACCGGTTTGTCAAAGACAACATGCTTCAATATGAGACACAAGCTTTATAAAGCAGCCTCCAAGATTCAAAATGAAGTGGTACTCAGTGGAGATATCGAGCTGGATCCGACATATACATCGATCAACCTGAAAGGAACGAAACCAAAGAATATGCCGCGCTATTCCAAACATAGAGGAAAATCCAGGAAAAGCACATCATCCGGTAAACTGCGCGGGATCAATCATCACAAAGTATGTATTGTGACGGCAATCGACGAGAACGATAACATTCTTTATAAAGTCGGAGGCCTTGGACGCGAGAGTGCAGATATTCTTAATCGTTTCCGTGATCATTTTTCTCCCATCTCAACGATTATCAGTGATGACAGCCACAGCATTCAGACATTCGTGAGTGATAATAAACTCAAAAGTGAAATTATTCCTTCAAGCGGAACTGCAACACCAAGTGGTAAAACGGTATCTTCAACCGATGAACTTCATTCAGAACTGAAGAATCTGATCAGATGGAAACGTGGAATCAGTACACGGCATCTTCAGGGATACCTGGACTGGCTGGTTTTGAGAAAGAAACTGAAGTACACGCTTGATATGAGAAAGTGGAAATCTGAAGCGTATATGACCACAATGATGGAACAGATTCCTTTCAGATGTAATGAAATCACCCGTATTCCATTACCTGTCAATCTGTTTACTGCGTATGGAGAATATCATTATGGCATTTTCTCATTTATCAACTAATTCTTTGAAAAGAGCGATCCAGAAATGAATCTGCTATTTCCCAGACGGCGCAAAAATACGGTTTGAAACTCAGGCGAATAGCGGATAGCATTCTCAACAATATGGCTTCAGCAGAGGAATGTGAAAATGATACATATCTTGAAGCTTGGAATCGTATTCCTCCCAATGAGCCACGAACCTATTTGTTTGCGTTTCTCGGAAAAATTACGCGTCATCTTGCTATTGATGAATGCCGCAAGAATACCAGCCAGAAGAGATATGCGCTTTATTGTGAACTGACACAGGAAATGGAACAATGCATTCCAAGCAAAAACAATGTGGA
Organism: uncultured Lachnospiraceae bacterium; assembly: GCA_902785985.1. Taxonomy (GTDB): domain Bacteria; phylum Bacillota; class Clostridia; order Lachnospirales; family Lachnospiraceae; genus Chordicoccus. Next base: position 3,880 of record CADABA010000260.1, on the reverse strand, counting down.
GGAGGCGTTTGCTGCTGACGAATTAGCCCTATCCATTAATGCGTTTTTGGCAACCTGCTCAGAAGACCAGAGGAATATCTTTGTAAGAAGATATTGGTATTTTGACACCGTTGCAGAAATCTCTAAGAAATATGGCTATTCCCAGAGCCAAGTCAAAACAGCATTATTCCGTATGCGTGAGGGACTGAAACAGCACTTGGAGAAAGAAGGTTACGCAGTATGAAAAACTATGAACTTCTAGAAGCCGTTGGCGGCATTGATCCACAGTATATTAATACAGCAGATCAACCAGCTGGCAGGAAGAGAAACGGTCGAATAATCCGATGGATAGCAGTCGCAGCATGTATGTGTTTGGCTGTAGGTATAGTTATTCCTCAGTTGACGAATATATTCCAGAATAAGGGCGGATCAGATCAACAGACTTATGACGGTCCGGATTCTCTTGTTCAGGATATTTCAAATCTCGAATTCAATGGAGCTTATTACGAGGCAACAGATATCCCGGAGGTACTTGAACGTTTTGGGCTTCCAACCGTAATCACGGAAAATATGACAGGAGGACATCTTGGTTACCTTCAGCCGGACGGCGGTGCAGGCTACAAAGAATCTGCTGTTGAAACGGATATCGAACTGATGCAATATGCTCCTGCAGCATGCAGAGGTGTTTATATCATCAGAGACGGCAACAAATATCTCGCAGCATTGTTCTGCAACATTATTCCGCTTGACAGCAATGCCAACGTTGAAATGGAAACGTTGTATGAATTTTATGGAATTCATAGCGCCGATGATATTATCTCCATCACAGAAGTAGATTGGAATAGAGACAAAATAATCGGCAATGTAATTACAGACAGCTATGAAGTTGCGGCTTTCTATGAAATAAGCACTCAGTTGACCTGTTATGGAAATGATGACTTTCAATCAATCGTATTCGACGGCATTCCTGAAGAACAACAGCCGGAAGCTCATACGAAATTTGCTGACGATTTGAGAGTCATAAGAATTGAAACAAGAGAAGGTCTGCGGTTTTATATCGAACTTTATCCAACATTTGGCTGGATCTATGGTAACGGGACACTTTCCTATTATCAGATTGACGGCCAAATGTCAGAGTGGCTTAAATACAATCTACAATAATAGGAATACTAGAGCCTTCATGTGATCATCACTGGTGGCAGTATAAAAACCACGTTTATAGATAAAAATCCAAACCCGTTATTACTCGCAAAACATGTTGGGGCAGAGAGATCTGTTTTATGATCTCCCTGCCCTCTTCTCTTAAAATACAGTTTAGAGTTCCCGCGCAATCCTCGTCAGACTCTCTATGACAGTCAGGATGTCTCTCTTTGCCTTGCTGTTGGATTCCGTCTCTCCCAGCAGCAGATAATCCAGGCTCACATGGAAGTACTCCGCCATCTCTACGATAAGCCAAAGTCTTTCATATTGAATTTTGTTGTTCTCATGTCAGTTCCTCCGATTTCGTTTGAGATTTGTGTTTCAGCTGCAAATCCCTGAAACCGGAGGCGACCGGCATCGAACTCCGATCTGTTTGCATAAAAATAAGAGGCGGCTGCTTTCACAGTTTCCTGCAAAAACAACCGCCTCCTGCTGCGATGTTTCTTCCAAAAAAATCACCCGTCCGTTCTAAGGTTTCCAAAGCATTTTGTTTTTGCCTTGGCTACCCTAACGGGCGGGTGTTACTTGGCCTGCTACAGAGGCCGTTACTATTCTGTTACTTCAAAAATAATCTTTTCTGCCTGTTACTTTGCCGTTACAGAGTCTGTTACTTTTCTGTTACTCGGCATTTTTATGAGGGAATCAGCTCATGTGGTTCTGCACAGCCAACAGCTTCATCAGCTTCTCATTTTCCTCATCGATCAGATCCTCCGCTGCTTTCCGGAGGAACTTCTCCCGTGCCGTGCTGTTTCCTGTTTCATCTGCCGCAATGATGATCCAGTAGTAGGCTGTGAGAATGCCCGGCTCGATTTCCAGAGCTCTCGGCCCGTAATCCATGATGCAGCGATAGTCTCTTATATGGCCAAGCGTCGTCAGCAGTGCGGATGTCAGATCAACGTAGACCTGATTGTAATGCGTCGTATATGTATAGAGCCAGGTTCCAATGTCGTCTTCTCCCTGGATGAAAAGTCTGCCGCGGTACAGGTCAAAGGCCTTCTTCAGCAAGATGATCTTGTCATCCCCGTCCGGCAGATTCTTTGCGCGGTTATAAAGGTCCTCCATCTCATCCGCATCTGTTGTCACGTTTACTTCTCCGGAGAAATCCATCATCCTGCTTCTGGTATCGATCACCTTCACATCATGATACGCTGCCAGGTCATTGTGCAGCCGGAAGATAGCCTGCCGCATATTGTTCCTGGCTGTATCGACTTCCTCATCCGGCCAGTTGTCTTCAATCAGCTTCTGCTGATCCACCGGACGCTTATGCAGAACCATGTAGAGCATGATGATCCATGCACGCCGGTTCGGATGCGGCAGATCCTGTTCATAGATCTCCTTTCCATCGATCACAAAGTTATGCGGTCCGAGAATGTTATAGCGGATGCAGAATCTGCCGTCGTCCTCATCATGCATCTTCGTCAGCTTTTCTATTCTGGTACGCCGGATCTGTTCCAGCATCATCATGGCAACGAAGCAGGCAAGCTGCAGCGGCTCCGGCCGGTCCGTATACTGCTTCATGTTGCGGATAACCATGAAGCCCAGAGGATGCTGTCCGAAGGGAACACCCATGATCGACCTGGCTTCCAGGCGCTGATAGGCTTCATACTCTTTGGGATTGATCTCCCGGATCTTCTCCGCGTCCGGAATGATCAGCGGCTTCTGCTCAATAAGATGCTGTGCCCAGGTGGCAAACTCTTCTGTAAATTCGATGTCGTTGAACAGCGTATCCTGCATAGGGCCAATCTCCGGTTCGTACCAGATCTCAGGAATGAACGCCTGCGTCTGCAAGTCTGCGATCAGTACGCCGCACCAGTCAGCTTCATAAAAGTCGCAGCACGCTTTCATGACCCGGACGGCAATCGCCATGGGATCTTCTTCGTTATGAGCATCTGCTTCAACAGACACGATCGTCTGAAACAGTTTTTCCTGAAACTCATAGCGCTGCATGTCTTCTTCAGATACCATCCGATAGTTTCCGGTTGGCTTCTCTGGCAGAGATTCTGTCTTCTGCCTTTTCGAAAAAAGTTTTTCAAGCATAATCTGACCCCCTTTCTCAGCTGCTATACGTAATGGTGTCTACATGCGGGTAAGTAAAAAGTCCGCAGAGCTACCCGGCATTACGCGGTAGTCCTGCGGACATCCTTTTCCTATGATCAGACTACCAGCTAACAGGTGCTCTTGTTTGTTGGCAGACCTTTCGTTTCCGTCAGATTTGGTTTTCTTCCAGTACCTCTATGATTTTTGTCATCATCTCATCGCAGATCTTCTGACCCTTCTTTGAAATTCTTGTTGGCTTGTATCCATATGGGGCCGATCCTTCCTTAACCATCCAGACATCTGATGATTTTTCGGCCATTGATTTGATTCCCCGCAGAAGATAGCGAACATCCGTCTTGGTAATATCGGAAAACTTCATAACGTACGAAAGGGATGGAGCCGCAGCCCCGTTTTCCACCTTACTGATATACTTGTCGGTGATTCCCATTGCCTCCGCCAACGATTCCTGCGTATGGCCCGCACGAATGCGTTCTTCCTGAAGGCGGCTGCCAATGCCGACTTTGTCCAAATCATATTTAATTTGCATTGGTACCACCTCCTACTTAAAACTCGTGGTCAGGGGGCATCAGCCCCCGGAATTACTGCATTCTTTACGTCAGTTACATGTATCTGACGTAGACTTTTTCATTTCGTATATCATTCC
>CADABA010000259.1 GCA_902785985.1 uncultured Lachnospiraceae bacterium | reverse complement strand
GAGCGTCTGCTCGTGCAAGCACGGCATCCGCTCTCTTTTATTATCTCTACATCCGCTTCGCGTCTGTCACTTCTGTGTGAAGGTGCATTCCTTGTTATCACTCATACTCGCTGTAGTGGCAGCAGCACTAACTGTTTTTGTTTAGGAGATATGATACCTCATGAATCCATTTGCGTTCTGGTATCCTGTGTCCACAGGGTATCTGAACTGTTGTTATCAAATTGTTATCAGAGATTTGTTATCAATGCAATTTGAATTTATTGTTTTATCCTTTTATACGAAAGAATCTCAACAGCAATATTCAAACTGATCACAAGAAGCAGCCACACGACTAACAAGGGATATCCATTCCCATATATCTGAGGGTATGGTGCCAGTGAGCGAGCAGCTAAGACATTGTACAAAATGGATAGTACAAATAAACTTATGGCCGGGATTGAAATCATCCAATACCGATATACTGCTTTTTGATCAATCAATCGGTTCATCCTGCAAACATAGATGATTACGATGGAACCGACTATCCAAATGAACTATCGGTTGCAATCCTGTGTTTTTACTGGTTCTTCAGCCAGTCATCCAAATCATCCATCAGCATTTCGTCTTTTTCATACGGATATTCATTGCTGTCATAATAAGCATGAAAATGTATATCTTTTTCACTAGCTCCATACCATAGCTCACCTTCGTCAGCGCAATAGAGCATATATTCAACATCCGACATCACCCATTCGCGATTGCTATAAAAGCGAAACGTCTGCGGCTCTGAATATTTGATCTCGAAATAGATTTTTTCTTTATCCATTTGCGGGCGATCATTTTCTTTATATTCTTCTACAGCATAGAGACTGGATCTGTTACTTATATCCATTCCGATATCTGTATACAAGGTATCATAGATACTGTTTTCATTATTCAACACATCATATTCATTTCCTTTTATGTACACATTGAGTGCAGTAAGTACCGCAAGTTCCTCATCCCGTGTACCTCCCGGACTTGCGATATCATTGTAATAAGCGTCTTCCTCTGCTTGCAGGGCATCGCCATTTGCAATGAAGGACAGCAGGAATAAGAGCAGTACTGACGCAAGGATAGTAAGCAGGCATTGCAGGATACCGCGTTTTCTCGTTTTTGCAACTATAATCCTGTGAAATCCCTCAGCAACAAGGTATCCGGCAACATAGCCTGCGGTATTGATCAGAAGATCATCTATCTCTGTCATGCGGCCGGTGAAAGCCTGTGTGCATTCAATGAGTAACGAAGTGATAAAGCCGATCAACAAGGCCTTGAACCAGTTCAGCTTTGAATCCCTGAAGCAGAAAAAGACCAGAAAACCATACGGAACGAACAGCAGGAAATTGAGTGTTACCATTTTGATGGAAGCCCCGACAAATGGAACACTGAAAAATCCCAGCAGATTTGACGGCGAGAAAGCAAATTGCAGGCCTCCAAGAATCCCGGTAATATCCATAATCGTACATATATAAACTGATAGCAGAAACTCTGCTACCAGAAGCATTTTGGGAAACTCTTTATATTGACGAGGTGTTCTCTTTTTAATCAACATCAAAAAGCCCTGATAGGCTATGAATACAATCAGCCCGCTCAGGACACATCTCTTAGCAGCCCATAATCCCCATTGCAAGTATGTCAACAATTTTATGACCCCCATATTCTAATTATATGCGTGCGCTGTACCCATAATCCGCTAAGCACACGGTATCCATTATAGCTTCATGGGGCAAGCGGGTCAAGGATTTTGTCTCACTTTTACAACCGACCTGGGCAGTTCTCTGATTTATGATATGTGCAAAAAGTGAGACATGGAGGTGATCATTTGCCAAAGCCTCGTTCGGATGTTAATGATCTCCTGATATGGGATGTTAATGATCTCCTGATATGACACTCAGCTGATCTGCTTCCATGTCATAAAGTTGCTTTGTTTGTTGTCAATAAAACTTATGATATAGGGTGACTTACTGTCACCCCAGGTAGGTTGATAGCCTCACGGATAATAATCCGGATAGTCATCGAAGCCTTTAGCTAACCGCCACTTTCGCTTCAAATGGAACGGTGTGTCTATTGCATCAGCGTATTCACTCAGGCCACAGTACGACAGATATTTATCGTATACTGGATCCCCTCCATACCGTGATCCCATGCTGCTGAATATCTCCATTCGAAGGTATTCATCATAAGGTGGTTCAAGAAAAAAGCTGAGCTTATAACGTGCCCGGATTACTTCCAGCTCGAGATGCTGGATATCCATGATCATCTGGTCAAGGAGGTGGCTGACCTCATCGATGGTGAGCGTCGGCTCCCACGGTGCTCCATGGACATCTTCGCCATGGCATTCATTAATACTGGTTCGTTCATCGCTTTCAGGATCCTCCGCTTCCCACGGAAGATCCCAGGGAAAAGAGCTGTTCTGGTCTTTCATTTCGGGCTCCTTTCCTTCAGCATTTCGTCTTCGACCACGTACAGCACCATGTGGTCATCGATAAGGCGCTTCTGCTGTTGAAAAGCGTACATAAGGCTTTTCTCGCAGATCCGGTTGATCGTACGCGGGATGCCTGTAGAGGAACGATAGATCTCATCCACCGCCCTGGAAGTAAATATTTCCTGGCTGCCACTGGCGTAAGCCAGATGGGATGTGATATATCTTTCTGTCTCCGCTCGGTCCAGGTGCGGCAGAACACAGTTAATATCAATACGCTGGCGGATGGCTGAATACCGCTGAAGGTTCAGCTTGTCTGTGCGCAGCTCAGTCTGTCCCACAAGGATCAGGGCAAGCGGGCTCTCCGAATCGATCTTCGTGTTCAGAAAGAAACGGAGCTCTTCCAGTGTGTCCTTGTCCAGAAGATGGGCTTCATCGAGGATACAGACTACTTTTTTGTTCTGCAGGCCGCGGATCAGTTCAATCTCCTTCTGCAACTCCAGTTTGGCATCACCACGGTAAAACTTCTGTGTGCCGCCGATCTGCTGGATCAAGCCGTTATACAGCCATTTCGGAGTGAGCTTTGAATCTGACAGGTACAGGCACAGGTATTGTTCACCCGGAAGTTCATGGATCAGCCGGCGGATCAGTGTAGACTTTCCGCAGCCGGGATCCGATGTCACTACGGCGAACAGCTGCTCTGCTGAAACATACTTCATGCGTCCCAGGCATTCTTCCATTGCCTGTGATGCATAAAGCTCTTCCGGAGGGACTTTACGGGAAAAAGGAAGATTGGCCATCCCAAAGAATTCTTTGTACATGGATCACGCCTCCTTCCCAAAACCGGCAAAGGAGATCGCACTCATACGGTGCTCCCGGGTTTTCTCGGCCTGTTTCCTGAGTCCATCCAGGAAACGGGATGTTTCCGGCTTTTCTTCCTGCATACAGGAAGGCCGGGCAGGACTCCTGTCACAAAACTCAGGGATCGCAAGCGGCTTCGCGGTGATCGGGGCAGTGCCTTCGCATGTGACGGTAATTGTTTCCGGCGCCATCGGATCATATGCGATCTCAACCGCCTTACCGGCAAGGGAGACACTGATGTCGTACTTCCTTCCGCCGAAGGACAGGCAGCCGGATTTATCGATTTCCCGCGACTCATGATGCAGGAAGGCTTCGGCGACAACGCTGCTGTCAAGAAACTTAAGGGAACGGCTGTCCCGGTTCCATTCCTGGGCAGGTGTGATGCCGCCCTCCGGGACAGGTACCCCCAGACTTTCGTAGTATTCGCGGATGCCGTCATGCGGTTTGTTGTGGTAGTATTCCTCCACCCAGGCCTGCCAGTAGCTGTTCAGTTCCTCCAGGGACTTTACGTTTTTGAGCTTTACTTCTTCCAGAAAGCTGTCCACGGAAGAATTGAAGCGCTCCACCAGGCCCTTACTCCAGGCGTGATAGGGCTTTGCGTGCATGTATCTCACGCCCAGACGCTCCAGCGCGCGGGTAAGGTTCACCGAGACATACTGCTTGCCGTTGTCAGCATAAACCGAATCCATTATGCCCCGCTTAAGGATCGCCTTGTGGAACGTATCCTCAACAATGACTGCCTCCTGATTGTCATACCATCCGGACTCCAGAACGAAGCGGGAATGGTCATCGATCAGCGCGGACAGATACGTCTGGATCTTTTTGCCGCCTTCACCGATGGGCAGCTTCAAGCCGTATTTAATGTCGCACTGGACAAGCATCATACGATGAGGCTTACAAAAACGTCTGGAGGTAGCGTTCCTCGCCTCTGTATAGCGTTTCATCTGCTTAACGCCGAGGCCTGCCCTGTAAAGGTAGCGCTGCAGTGTGGAGCGCTTAAGGACACCCGGGGATACCCAGCCTTCCATTTCAAGGATCAGGATGATCCTGGCGACGGAGCGGGTCGGGACTTCTTTCTTGAGCTGGATCGCTTCTGCAACGATCTCATCGAAGTTGTCCGGAAGCTTCTGTGAACGCCGCATTTCCCGGTTCATAGGGCGCAGGCCTGAAAAGCCACTCTTGCGCCATGCAGCCTCAAGCCTGTACAGTGTCCGTTCCGAAACATCATTGTTTTCGGCGATCTGTGAACGGATCTGGCATCTTTTGGCTGGATCCAGGCCGTCAGACAACAGCGGAGAGATCATGGCAAAACGTTCGGATGCTTTTTCATCCTGCCAGGTGATTACTTCTTTGTTTTTCATGGGCTTTATTGCCTCCCTTCTTTGATGATAGAGAGAGCATAACCCATATGTTTTTTGACATCGAACCTAAGTCGGTGCAACCTGCCCAGGGGCAGGATCAGCAGCAGGGCTCAAGCGAGCCACCTGCGTTATAAATGATGTGCTGGACGGTGGCAAGCCATCCGCTTCCATCACTACGCAGTTCATCGAGTAATGAGATCCCGGACTTCAGGAACTGTACACTGAAACCAAGGATGCTGTGGCCAACAGACTTCAGAAAGCCATTGATATTTGCTTTGTTATGTTCGACCCACGCCTTCCATCCGGAAACGGTGCGCAGGGAAGGGCTTTCAATTGTAGCACCTTCCTTTTCTGCGGTTGGATCATCGGGATCCTCAGGAATAACGATATCATCGACAGTATTTTCGATGATCTCTGTCAGGAAATGCTTAAACCGTGTGAGCTGAGAAGGAAGACAGCGATGGAGTTTCTTACAGTCAGGGTTCTGGCATTTCCGTCGTTCGATCATAACGTAGGCTTTTTTACCGTTATAGCCTCTCATGATGCGGGGAACCTGATCGCGGTATTGGAGTCTGGCGCCACAAACCGGACAGGCAGGTTCCTCCCCATTACTCAGGACGAAAAACACCAAGTTTCTCATTGTAAACAAGATCGCAATCTGATAAGATAACCATGGTTTTTACCATTGGTCTCGGGGATGCGATCTGGTCAGGAAGGATCCCCGGGGCCTCTTTCTTTATAATGATGATTGTCATTATAAAGAGCAGTCCGGAGACAATCAAGCAGATCTGTTTTCTGCTAAACTATGAGGTCAACAACA
>CADABA010000258.1 GCA_902785985.1 uncultured Lachnospiraceae bacterium | reverse complement strand
ATCCATTGTACCAAGTTGCTTGCGCGACGGCTAGTCACATCCTATCTATATTTCTTCTTTGTCCAAGATCTCCTCCTTGTGCACCGCCTGTGTCCTTCTTCTTTTTTCGTCGACTCATTCTTTTCAAATGAGACTGAAAAACCTGAAACTGATCTTCCGTATTCAGGGAGAGCAGCGATTTAAAAGCCGTTATACTGGTATGACCATGGCTGAATTGATGAAAAGGATCTGGAAGATCGATCTCAGTATCTGTCCGGTATGCAGCTGTCACCAAATGTGTCATTTGGGCAGGACGTTTGCTTCATCCGGTTCAGGAACGCCTCAGCGTTCTTGCTGCGCCGCACATGGTGCGAAGCACCTTCCTCTTTGCACGGCTGCGATCCGCCGTGCCTAAGCATGCGTAACAATGCTCCAGTGGAGCATTGTGTAGCTGAGGCGTTTATCTCAGTGTGGGATTGAAACCCGCCACTGAGACTAGCAGGATATTGATCTATCCCCCGCTTAGAAGCGGAGGGGCTTCCCCACTGAGATAAAACTATGGCAATTGAACATTTTCAACGAAACGGTCTGATGAATGTCTGATGATCTTCAGACGTTCGTGAAGAACACTGATGCGTTCCTGAATTCCTTATTCAGCCGCCGAGCCGGTTTAAATCCGGATCATTTTTCCACGACCTTAACATTGTCTAATAAACCAAATACTTTGCCGATGCACGACTGCGCCATTTCCTGTATCATATATTTCAGTAAGAAAGCAGGCTGTCAGGCAGCTGCAAACACAGAGTTTCGCAGGTGCCTGAAGCAGATTATGCAGGCGATTGCGAAGTCTGTGCTTCATGGAAATTGTATGAACATTCAAACGGCTTCCGCGCCAAGAACTTCTAACACTCACTCAAGATGTGGAAAAGCATTCGCAAAAAACGGAAACTCGCTGTGCTCAGACAGTCCGGTTTTTGCTCATTCCACATCTTTCGTTCATGAAGAAGTTCTAAGGCTTGTGCAGATTGTTTGAATTGTTCACACAATTCCATTCCGCACAGAGTTTCGCAAGTGCCTGGCAGACTGTGAATAAAAGGAGGGACACGCAATGCTTTATATAGGGATCGATCTTGGCACATCTGCCTGCAAATTTCTCCTTACAGATGAAAAAGGTAATATCCTGAACATTGTCTCTCAGGAATATCCTCTGGAGTTCCCCCAGCCCGGCTGGAGTCAGCAGGACCCCTCCGACTGGTGGAAAGCCGTGAAGCTGGGGATCCCGAAGCTGCTCGAAGGCTTTGATGCCGGGAATGTCGCAGGGATCGGCTGCGGCGGGCAGATGCACGGCCTTGTAGTTCTGGACGATCACGACGAAGTGATCCGTCCTGCCATCCTCTGGAATGACGGCCGCACACAGTCCCAGACAGAATATCTCAATAATGAGATCGGGAAGGAAGTCCTGAGCGGGCGCACTGCAAATATCGCCTTTGCGGGATTTACTGCTCCAAAGCTCCTCTGGATGAGGGAAAATGAGCCGGATCTTTTTGCCCGGATCGCAAAGATCATGCTTCCCAAGGATTATATCAATTACAAGCTGACCGGTATTCACTGTACCGACTATTCAGATGCCGGCGGGATGCTCCTTCTGGATGTGGAGCACAAGTGCTGGAGCGCTCCTATGCTTGAGATCTGCGGCATCCGTGAAGACCAGATGCCCCGTCTCTATGAGAGCTGGGAATGCGTGGGAACCCTCACGCAGGAAGCGGCAGACGTGACCGGGCTTTCGACAGACGTCCGGGTCTGCGCCGGTGCAGGTGACAATGCCGCGGCGGCCGTCGGATGCGGTGTCGTGGGAGAAGGCGGATGTAACATTTCCCTCGGTACCTCCGGAACGATTTTCATTACCGACAAAAACTTCAGCGTGGATCCTTTAAACGCCCTGCACAGCTTCCCTCATGCGGACGGCGGCTTCCATCTGATGGGCTGCATTCTCTCCGCCGCTTCCTGCAACAAGTGGTGGACCACAACGATCCCTCTGCCAGAGGAGCATTTCTGGGACTTCGCATGGATACGTCCAGAGAGGATCTGACACTTGCCGTTATGGAGGGCGTAGCCTTTGCGTTCCGCGACTGCCTCGAGATCGCCCGCGCACAGGGAATCGAAGTAAATGTCAGCCGTATCTGCGGCGGCGGCGCCAGGAGCCCTGTCTGGCGAAAGATCCTCAGCAACGTTCTGGGAATCACTTTGGAGCTTCCTCAGACAGAGCAGGGACCCGGCTACGGCGCGGCCATGCTGGCTTCCGTAACCTGCGGAGAATATCCGGATGTCTGCTCCTGTGCGAAAGCGCTCACATCTGTCAGGGAGACGACCGTCCCTGAGCCGGCCCTGACGGAGGCATATGACTCCAGATATCAGGTGTGGAAAAAACTCTATCCTGCATTGAAAGGAATTCTGTAAACTACCACTTCAAAGGAGAACAAACCTATGACCATTTATTCCGTCCATGATCCTGAATTTATCCCGTATGGCAGAGTGATCACCGGTCTCGAAGAAGCCGTCTCGGAAATTCTTCCTGCACTCGCACAGATACCTCTTCCGGAGGGCACCGGCTATGTGCCGACCGAGCCTCTGCTTCAGGACCTCCCCGCCGCAGATGTGATGCGCGATCACTGTTTTGGCGGGATGCCGGTGGAGTTGGGCTGGTGCTGCGGACATAATCGCAGCCTGAACTGCCTGGAGTACCACCGGGACAGCGAGTTCAATCTCGGCACAGAGGAGTTCATCCTGCTTCTTGCCAGACAGGAAGAGATTACAGACGGCTTCCTTGATACCGCAAAGGTGAAGGCTTTCCTGGTCCCTGCGGGCACGCTCATCGAAGTCTATGCCACGACCCTTCACTATGCACCCTGCTGCACGGAGAACACGGACAGCTTCCGCGTCCTGATCGTCCTCCCCTGGGGTACCAACACAGATATACCGCAGAATTTTGAGATCAGAACACCCGAAGATCAGCTCCTCACTGCCCGCAACAAATGGCTCCTGGCCCACGCAGAAAGCAGCGAAGCAGCACAGGGCGCGTGCGTCAGACTGACCGGACCCAACCTCAGCGTCTGAATTATTATACGAAATGACCGTTCAGGCTGATCAGTCAATACGTGCATTTTGTAAGATCATTTTGTAAAATCATTTATAGAACATCAATTTTTCAATATAATAAATACTATATATAATTTTCAGGAGGTAATAAGCATGATCAGCAACATCCCCGAAGTGAAACTTGGCATCGTCGCCGTCAGCCGTGACTGTTTCCCGGAGAGCCTCTCCGTGAACCGCAGAAAAATGCTTGTAGACGCCTACAAGGCCAGGTACAACGAAGCGGACATTTATGAATGTCCTGTCTGTATCGTTGAGAGCGAGATCCATATGGTACAGGCTCTCGCAGACATCAAGGCTGCAGGCTGCAACGCACTCTGCGTCTACCTCGGAAACTTCGGTCCCGAAATCTCCGAGACTCTTCTGGCTAAGCATTTTGACGGCCCCAAGATGTTCTGCGCAGCTGCCGAGGAGTCCCAGAATGACCTGGTCCAGGGCCGCGGCGATGCCTACTGTGGCATGCTCAACGCAAGCTACAACCTGAAGCTCCGTAATATCGGTGCTTATATCCCCGAATATCCGGTCGGCGACGCGGAAGACTGCGCTGACATGATCCATGACTTTTTACCCGTCGCGAGAGCAGTGATCGGCCTTTCCGACCTCAAAATCATCTCCTTCGGTCCGCGACCGCTGAATTTCCTCGCCTGCAACGCACCCATCAAGCAGCTCTACAACCTGGGCGTTGAGATCGAGGAGAACTCCGAGCTGGATCTTTTTGAGGCATTTAACAAACATGCCGGAGATTCTCGCATTGCGGAAGTAGCTGCCGATATGGCTGCAGAGCTTGGCGCAGGCAACAAGAAGCCGGAGATCCTTGAGAAGCTGGCCCAGTATGAGCTGACGCTCCTTGACTGGATCGAAGAGCACAGAGGCTACCGCAAGTATGTCGCCATCGCAGGAAAATGCTGGCCCGCTTTCCAGACCCAGTTCGGCTTCGTTCCCTGCTATGTGAACAGCCGTCTCACCGGCCGCGGCATCCCGGTCTCCTGTGAGGTCGACATCTACGGCGCGCTGAGCGAGTACATCGGGACCTGCATTTCCGAGGATGCAGTCACCCTGCTCGACATCAACAACTCTGTCCCCAAGGATATGTACAAGGAATCCATCGAAGGCAAATTCCCCTATACGCACAAGGACACCTTCATGGGCTTCCACTGCGGGAACACATGCTCGCGCAAGCTCAGCTCCTGTGAAATGAAGTACCAGATCATCATGGCACGCGCACTTCCTGTGGAAGTGACCAACGGAACCCTCGAAGGCGATATCGCGCCCGGCGACATCACATTCTTCCGCCTGCAGTCCACAGCGGACAGCAAGCTCCGCGCGTATGTGGCGGAAGGAGAAGTCCTTCCCGTTGCGACAAGGTCCTTCGGCGGCATCGGCGTCTTCGCGATCCATGAGATGGGCCGTTTCTACCGCCACGTTCTGATCGGGAAGAACTATCCGCATCACGGCGCAGTGGCTTTCGGACACTACGGTAAGGAGCTGTTCGAGGTCTTCAAATATATCGGCGTTCCGGTCGAGGATCTCAACTATAACCAGCCGGCTTCTCTTCCGTATCCGACAGAGAATCCGTTCGCATAAAAAATAAGTTTCCCTGCAGGGAGAAATGAAGTAAATGGACCGCCTGCTGCACGGATAATTGGTGCGGCAGGCGGTAATTGACATTTTAATCTCTGACGCATTCATCTCGTGAGTTCAATCATGAGATGAATGCGCAAAGTGAACCCCGGCTCTGACATGAGTTGCAAAACCGCAGATGAGGCGGACGCAGCAGGAGGCCTCCATGAATGAACTTGAAATCATCCGGCACCCGCAGATTCACGGGCTGCATATCTTCTTCGACTCCATGGAATACAGAACACCGCATTTTCACTCCGAGTGGGAACTGACCTGCGTGATGGAAAACGACCTTTTTGCCTGCATCGATGCGCAGCAGATCCTGATGCATCCGGGCGATATGATCCTGATCGAGCCGAAACAGCTTCATGAATATCGCTGCGCAGGCAGCCCCTGCACTTTCCTTTGCATGCAGGTGTCCGAGGATCTTTTCCCTTCTCTGCGCGGTATGCATCCCGAGAAAATATTACTCGGCGAATGCACAGGCGAAGATCTCTGTTCCCTCCTGCGCAGACAGCTTCTCGATAGCATCCTGGCTTACGCAGAGCAGAAGCCCCAGTACGAACTCTACTGCATAGGCATGGCAGGCCTTATAATGCACACGCTCCTTACCAACATGCCCTGCCGCAGAATGACGTCGGAGGAGATTGCCCAGCTTGACAAAAAGAACGAGCGGCTCTCCAGATTCCTCCAGTATGTGGACAAAAACTTCAGAGACAGGATCCTTCTGCGCGACGGTTTTCTTCGGCAGACACTGAACCAGAGCTTTCAGGAATATGTGGCAACGGTCCGCTTCAACTATGCCTGTGAGCTCATGGTAAAGACCGACGACAAACTCCTCACGATCTGTATGGACGCGGGTTTTTCCGATTACCGATACTTCTCGGAGGCCTTTCAAAAGAGGACCGGGAAGACGCCCGACGCCTACAGGCAGATCCTGCGGGCGGGAGGCCACAGTAACCATCTGATCCGGCACAGCATGCATTCCCGCGAGGAATTCTTTACGAGGGGGGAAAGTATCTCTCTCTGCCGAAAATATGCCGACTCCTGAGAGATTTCCTTTTCTCCTTTCTCCCACAGGCTCCTGCGAAACTCTGTGCGAAATGAAATTGTGCGAACAATTCAAACTCTGCACCTGAAAAGAGACCTTTACTGCAACAAACTCTGCAGTAAAGGTCTCTCTTTTTCGCTGTATTTAATGTCTGTTACTATAGGTTTCCTTATTTATACGCCTGAATAAGATGCAAAACCCGCGTCGATCGGCAGCACCACACCGGTAATGGCGCTTGCAGCCTTCTCATCACAGAGGAAGAACACGCCGCCGAGAAGCTCCGCGCTGTCTACAAAACGGTCCATCGGTGTGTTTCTGAGAATTTTCTCGGAGCGTTTTGTGGGCGTTCCGTCCTCGTTAAAAAGCAGCGCGCGGTTCTGGTTGGAAACAAGGAAGCCGGGCGCGATCGCGTTGCAGCGGATCCCGGATCCCGCAAAATGGACTGCCAGCCACTGCGTGAAGTTACTGATGGCTGCTTTCGCGCCGGAGTAAGCCGGGATCTTTGTCAGCGGGGTGTATGCGTTCATGGAGGAGATATTCAGAATACAGCCGTTCTTCTATCCCTGGCAAACACCTGCGTGGGAAGAAGCGTCCCCTGGAAGTTGAGCTTGAAGACGAAGTCCACGCCGCCTGCATCCAGATCGAAGAAAGTCTTCTGACCATCCGCAGCCTCATGCTGGAACTCGTTGTCTGTCGTCGCACGGGGATTGTTGCCGCCTGCGCCGTTGACCAGGATGTCACAGGGGCCAAGGTCCGCCACGACCTGATCGTGCACCGCCTTCAGAACTTCAGGATCCAGCACGTTCGCCTTGTATCCCTCACAGATAAATCCTTCCTCCCGGCACTCCTTTGCCAGCTTCTTGACAGCATCTTCATTCAGATCCAGCGCAGCCACTTTGGCGCCTGCCTGCGCAAAAGCTCTTGCCATATCGCCGCAGAGCACGCCGCCTGCACCGGTCACCACGACTACTTTACCTGTAAAATCAACATTCAGAGGG
>CADABA010000257.1 GCA_902785985.1 uncultured Lachnospiraceae bacterium | reverse complement strand
TTTTTTGCGTATAAAGGGGAATCTTCTAATGGTAGGAAAGCGGTCTCCAAAACCGTCAATGCGGGTTCGACTCCTGCTTCCCCTGTGTGAAAGGAAGGCGTTCGGCCTTCCTTTTTTCATTTTGTGCATTATCTCATGATCAATATTACAACCAGCCTGCGTCGGAAATGAAAAGCGCTATCATCATGATAGTGATAGTATTTCCAAAAGACGGATGTTTGTGATATACTACAGCGAGGCACAAAGGCAGAAGATTGCCGGATGTGCCGGTCAGACAACTGAACGTTGGATACAACCGTAGTATGGTAAGAGCCGATCTGTTAAGGACCGATTCCTTACGGATTTAAGGAAAATACCATGCGATATCTAATTGGCAGGAGGATACAATGATAAAACTTTATGACGGCGGCATTTATCTTATAAACGGAACGGAGATCATTCCCGAATCTGAAGCTTCCAGAGTGGAACAGGTCACAGGAAAGGCAGTCTGTCCGGAGGAAGCGAAGAAAGGGACGATCGCCTATGGGATCCTGAAGTCCCACAATCAGAACGACACGATGGACCAGCTCCGCATCAAATTTGATGCTCTGACATCCCATGATATTACATATGTCGGAATTATTCAGACTGCGAGAGCTTCCGGGATGGATAAATTCCCGATGCCCTATGTACTCACCTGCTGCCATAATTCCCTGAATGCGGTCGGCGGAACGATCAATGAAGATGACCACATGTTCGGACTGACTGCAGCAAAAAAATACGGCGGGATCTTCGTTCCTCCGCACGTGGCTGTCATTCATCAGTATATGCGTGAAATGCACGCCGGCTGCGGTAAGATGATCCTCGGATCGGACTCGCATACCCGTTACGGCGCACTCGGTACCATGGCTGTCGGTGAGGGCGGCGGCGAGCTGGATAAGCAGATCCTTGGGGATACCTGGGATTCGGCATATCCGGGTGTTGTTGCGATCTATCTTACCGGAAAACCCGCTCCGTGGGTCGGACCGCACGATATCGCGATCGCGATCTGTGGTGCCGTCTACAAGAACGGATATGTGAAGAACAAGGTCATGGAGTTCGTCGGACCGGGCGTTGCATCGATGACGACGGATTACAGGAACGGTGTCGACGTTATGACGACCGAGACGACCTGCCTCACATCTGTCTGGAGAACGGATGAAGACACGAAAGCATATCTCGCATCCCACGGCAGAGCGGAGGATTATAAAGAACTCAACCCGGCGGACGTAACGTATTACGACGGATGCGTTTATATCGACCTTTCTACGATCAAACCGATGATCGCGCTTCCGTTCCATCCGTCGAACGCCTTTGAGATCGATGAATTCAATGCGAATCTTGAAGACTGCCTGAGAGAGGCGGAAAAAGCGGCTGAAAAGGTCTCCCAGGGCAGAGCGCCGTACACGCTGCTTGACAAAGTAAAGAACGGAAAGCTGCAGGTCCAGCAGGGCATCATCGCCGGATGTGCGGGCGGCACCTACTCGAATATCGTTGAAGCGGCGAACCTTCTTCGCGGCAGGTCGATCGGTGCGGGCGAATTCACGCTGAGTGTATATCCTTCATCCCTTCCGGTCTACACGGATCTGGCGGATAAGGGATATCTGAGCGAGCTCATCAAGGCCGGCGCTGTCGTGAAGACTGCATTCTGCGGACCCTGCTTTGGCGCAGGCGATACGCCGAATCACAACGGCTTCTCAGTACGTCATACGACCAGGAATTTCCCGAACCGCGAAGGCTCGAAGCCGGGAAGCGGCCAGATGTCAGCTGTGGCTCTCATGGACGCCCGCTCTGTCGCTGCGACTGCGGCGAACGGGGGTATTCTGACAAGTGCCGAGGAGTTCGGTGAATTCTTCGGTAATGTGCCGGAGCACGATTTTGATATCAGCTCCTACAAGGCCAGAGTATACCAGGGATTTGGAAAGGAAGACTTGAGCTGTGATCTCTTCTATGGTCCGAATATCAAAGACTGGCCGGAGAGATCTCCTCTTGGAGAAAATATCCTGCTCAAGGTCTGCACGAAGATCCTTGATGAGGTCACGACGACAGATGAACTGATTCCGTCGGGCGAGACATCCTCCTACAGATCCAATCCGCTCGGTCTGGCTGAATTTACTCTGTCCCGACGCGATCCGGAATATGTCGGCCGAACAAAAGCGGTCGACGCGCTTGAGATCGCGCGCGAGAAGGGCGAGGATATCACGGTCATGGAACCGGCTCTTCAGGAAGTGTTCCGCGTGATTAACACGATACCGGGTCAGGAAAATGTAAAGGCATCTGAGACGGAGATCGGATCCGTCATGTATGCGAATAAGCCGGGCGACGGATCTGCGCGTGAACAGGCGGCGTCCTGCCAGAGAGTCATCGGCGGACTTGCGAACATTACGCAGGATTACGCGACGAAGAGGTATCGCTCCAATGTCATGAACTGGGGTATGCTTCCGTTCCACCTGAAAGGGGAACCGACAGCGTTCGAGGTCGGAGATTATATTTATGTTCCGGGCATCCGGTCACTTCTGGATGGAGATCTCCAGGATATCACCGGCTACGTTATCAAAGACGGGAAGGCGGAGAAGATCGATCTTTACATTAAGGAAATGACGGAAAATGAGAGGGAAATCGTGAAAGCGGGCTGCCTGATCAATTTCAACCGTGCAAGAAGAAAATAATGCATCAGAACGGGCCGTGTCCGCACACGGTCTGAGATGGATCCATACAACATAAACGAGCCATGCTGCATGCAGTTCGTAAGAAAACAAAAGTGGCAGAACGGGCCGTGTCTGCACACGGCTCGGATAGATTCAAATAACAGAATGGAGCCGTGTTCATATACGGTTCAAAAGAAATCTGAGCAGTAAAAATGAGCCGGATCCGTACGCAGTTCGTTGAATCAGAACAGCGTGTATGGACCCGGCTCATATGTTGTTGATGATTTAGTTTTCATTCAATATGACAGACAGGATTCCCTTTACGCATTCGTCTCATTATTGTATGAACGAGATAAATACGTCAGAGAATAATGTTTCTCACTGCTCAAATCACGAGAATTCTTCGTTTGAGATCAGAATTCCAAATCTTCGTTTAAGATCATAATTCCCGATCTTCGTTTGAGATCAGAATTCCCGATTTCGGATGAACCGCAGCGACAGGAAGATCGAGAGTATGACCGCAAGCACTACGACGAGTACCAGCCCGGTCACGATCCCTGCGACCGGAATGCTTTCAAGTTTGCTGACGATCACGTCTTTTCCGGCAGTCGGCAGAAATTTCATGACTCCGAAGCCCAGAAGGAAAAAGGCCGCGAGGGTCAGGTAGGATGCCAGCCTGCCTTTTTCCGCGCCGAACCGAATGAAAATCGGCAGCATAACGGAAGAAGAAAGACTGTAAAGCAGAACGGCGACGCACAGGTTTTCTGCCATGCCCTCGAGCAGAGCAGAATTTCCGGATATCTTTGACGCAGCGAAGCAGACAAGCGCTCCTGACAAAGCTCCCAGGACACCGCCTCCGACGCAAAGGATATATTTTTCCGCTACATAAGTGCTTCTTTTAAATGCAAGTGAAAAAAGAAAGCTGTTCCCATTGTCGAACTCATCATAGTTCATAGTGCTGATCGAGATGATCAGACCCATC
>CADABA010000256.1 GCA_902785985.1 uncultured Lachnospiraceae bacterium | reverse complement strand
CAGGCACAGAGGATGCCACCATCGTCGCGACGCATCTTACGCTTGCAGCGTACAACGCGGGCGTCGACAGCTGCTGGCTCAACCGCTTTGATCCGGACCTGCTCGCGAAAGATCTGAATCTTCCGGAAAATGAAAAGATCGTCATGCTCCTCGACCTCGGATATGCGGCGGAAGGCGCCGGACCGCTTCCGAACCACGGAAACCGCAAGCCGCTTGACGAGACCGTGAGCTATATCTGAATGCACTGAATTTCAGTTCTCATAAGCCCGGCCGGAAAACCATCCGGCCGGAAGAAACGGCATCGCTGAAGTGAAAGCCGCCGCCGAGACGAGCAGGATATTAATCTATCCCCCGCTTACAGAAGCGGGAGTCTTTCCCACTGAGATAAAAGATTATGAGGAAAAAGAACCTAAGCACCCGCTCCGGGGAACAAAACACTGCGGTCTGTATTCTGATCCGGGATCCCGTCTTCGAAGACAGAGCGAATCAGCTCTCCGTACGCCTGGGCCTCCCGGTCTGCCGGGACCCGGAAGAGATCGGGGACACTTTCGGTCTCGCACTCCTTCCGGATGAGGACGGACTTTCCCTGTTCGATGGGAAAATGACTCTCCGAGGGGACTTTACACACATGCTTTCCCGCCTTATCCCGGGAAAACTGTCTGCAGAACTCCTCGTCCGCGCAGCAAAACTCAGGGATCCGGGTCCCTGCCCCGTCGCGATCGACTGCACAGCCGGTCTCGGAGACGACTCCCTGCTGCTTGCAGCGATGGGATATACGGTCCATCTCTTCGAATACGACCCTGTTACAGCGGAGCTTCTGGACAGCGCGCTGCGCAAAAGCCGGTCTTCCGACAGTTCCAAGGCTCTCTCTGACATCACGGACCGCATGATCCTGCATAAGGAAGACAGTCTTGCCGTCCTCTCCGCCCTGTGCGGGATGCCTGTCCGTTCAAAGGAGAAGGAAATATCCTATGAGCATGCTCCGGATCCCGGAATCTTTCCATACATCACATATGCGCCGGACCTTATCTATCTTGACCCGATGTTTCCGGCACGCCGAAAGAGCGGGCTCATCACCAAGAAGCTTCAGATGCTGCAGATGCTGGAGAACCCCTGCGCAGACGAATCCGCCCTTCTTGCTGCCGCGGTTCGCACGAACCCGAGGAGGATCGTGATCAAGCGTCCTCTCAAGGGACCTTTCCTTGCGGGAATAAGACCGGCCTACTCTATAAAGGGCAAAGCGATACGCTATGACTGTATCGTGGTGCGGGGGTGACCGTCTCCGTTTTCATCGCTGCAGCCGGAATACTCTTCTCCTGAAAAAATGAGCAGTCTTATGGCAATTCTTTCTCATCTCTGTTAGAATGGTATCTGAATCGGAATATTTCTTAACTGCGGTGCCCGTTATATTCTCATCTGACTTTTTTCGAATTGGCGGGCATATATTCGCAGCGATAAACAAACATCAGATCTGTCGCACATAAAAAAGGGACGGAAGTATTCTCTGCCCGATCTGTATTATAAGGAGGGATGTTCCTTGCCGGAAAAAAGCGTCAGAGAAATGAACATCTTTGAGCGGCAGCATTACTCTCTCGGCGGACGCGTAACACGGGCAACCATCTTTGTCTCAGCTATACTCGGGTTCGTCACGTTGCTCCTGGGACTGTCTCTGTATACCAGAACCCTTTCGAAACAATATATCGCCTCCGGTTTTAATCTTACCCGGAGCGTAAGCCGGACCCTGGACAGGATCATAGATGTCAGAGACTTTTCAGAGGAGATCCTGAAGACCTACCGGTCTCTCTCGGATGAAGAGCGTCAGGCAGTCGGAACGGAAGAATACCGCGCTCACTTTGCCGCCTTCGAAGAGAGTGAAGTCTACAAATCCTCCATGGAAATCCTCCACGATTTTCTGGATACCTCGGAAGTCTCCGCGCTCTATCTCGGAACATATGATCTGGAATCCGGGGCGCTCATCTACATTACCGATCCGGATGACAACGAGGCGGAACGCCTTCACCCCGGCGACTGGGAAAGTGCGAAGAGAAATGAAATCGCTGATTTTCTGAGCTGGGACGGAGAGGGAATGCTCTATGCCATCGGAAAGACCGAGAATTACGGATGGCTCTGTACCACCGGTTTCCCCCTCAGGAACAGCGACGGCGAAATCGTAGCATTTGTCCTCGCGGACATTTCGCTTGCCGACATCAGAGAGGGAATAAAAAGCTTCACCTTCCAGTACCTGGCCGCAATTCTCCTCATAACCATCCTGCTCGCTCTCTTCATGGGGCGTCAGATGCGGCGGACAGTTGTCGAGCCGATCGACAGGATTGCAGAGGCTGCCTCGCTGTATATGGACGATCACAGAAATGAGACGCTGGGCACCAGTCATTTCTCCCGTCTCAACATAGCCACAGGTGACGAGATCGAAAATCTCAGTCTCCTTCTGGCCGATATGGAACGAGATATGGAGAATTATATGGAGGATCTTACCAACGTCACGATCGAGAAGGAGCGCATTCATACAGAACTCAATATGGCAAGCCAGATCCAGGAGGGAATGATTCCCGGTATCTTCCCCGCTTTCCCTGACCGTCAGGAATTTGAGATCTTCGCATCCATGGATCCGGCGAAGGAGGTCGGCGGAGACTTTTATGACTTCTTCCTGATCGACGACGACCATCTCGGGCTCGTCATGGCTGATGTCTCCGGCAAAGGCGTTCCTGCTGCTCTCTTTATGATGGCCTCCAAGATCCTGATCAACAATTTCACCTTTTTGGAAAACGCCACGCCCTCCTCTGTTCTGGAACGCGTCAATCACAGCATCTGCCAGAGCAACAAGGCGGAACTTTTCGTCACGGTGTGGCTCGGTATCCTTGAACTCTCTACCGGAAAACTGAAGGCGGCCAACGCCGGACACGAATATCCGGCAATCCAGCGCACCGGAGGCGATTTTGAGATCTACAGGGACAAACACAGCTTCGTCGTCGGAGGTATGGATGGGATCCGCTATAAGGAGTATGACCTGCAGCTCTGTCCGGGAGACAGCATCTTCCTCTACACGGACGGCGTCACGGAAGCGACAGACGCGAATTCCCGGCTGTTCGGGATCGACCGAATGCTCAGCGCGTTAAATAAGGCCCCGGATGAAACGCCCACTGTCATCCTGAAGAATGTTAAAAGCGGGATCAACGATTTCGTTGGATCTGCCCCGCAATTTGATGATATCACGATGCTCTGCATACGCTACTATGGGAGGGACGGAAAAACAATGACGATTCCCGCAAAAACAGAAAATCTTGATTCAGTCCTCGCTTTTATTGACGGTGCTCTGGAAGAGGCCGGCTGCCCGATGAAGGCCCAGATGCAGCTCGATCTGGCCGTAGAGGAAATGTTCGTCAACATTGCGAACTATGCGTACGGGAGCGGAAGCGGCAATGCCGTGGTCGACATCGATATCAGAGATGGGATCTGTACCATTACGCTCTCAGACAACGGTATCCCGTATAATCCGCTGGAGAAGATGGATCCGGACGTGCATCTTCATGGTGAAGAAATCTGTGGACGATATGGTATACGAATATAAGGACGGGCAGAATATTCTGAAACTCATCAAGAAGATCTGATCGTGAAGCGCAGAACGCATACTTCCTCAGGAACTCTCCGGCGTTCCTGCAGCATAAAGGACCCCCCGGGACATCGTCTTGATGATGTCCCGGGGGGTCTTTATTTCAGTTCCGTTCTGTTCTCCGGAGCATTGCTGCAAATGTTCATTCCGCACAAAGCTCATAGAGGATCGATGCGAAATCTCCTCCCTGTGTGTTCAGATCAGCGCGGTCGATCGGAATCCCGATATTCACAAGTTCATCGCCCCACGCCGTGTATTCGCGGTTCTCTTCCCCGATACTGTATCTCACCCTGTAGCTGACATCCGCGTCAAGACCGTCAAGCCTCATGCGGATCCAGGAGTCATTGACCCGGTTCAGTGTCTGACAGAAGAGGGCCAGCGCGCTCCTCCTGTCCTTCGCCACACAGATCCAGCCTGTCTCATTTCCCTTAAAAGGATCCAGCAGACGATAGAAATCGCTGCCCAGCTGGATCATTTCCCGGTACTTCTTCATCCGGATGATCTGCTCCTTCACGACCGCGGACTCCTCCTCCGTCATCGCAAGGACATCGAGCTCATAGCCGAAAGTACCGAACATCGCGACATTTCCGCGGGTCGTGAGCGGCGTCGTCCGGCCGAGCTGATGATTCGGAACAGCCGACACGTGCGCTCCCATCATGGAAAGAGGATAGACATAGGACGTACCGTACTGGATCCTGCATCTCTCGGAGGCGTCCGTGTCATCGCTCGTCCAGGCCTGGGGTGCATAATAGAGCATGCCCGGATCAAAACGGCCGCCGCCGCTCGCGCACGACTCGAACAGGATGTGCGGAAATTCGCCGATAAGCCGCTCATAAAGGCTGTAGACGCCCAGGATATACCGATGCATCATCTCTCCCTGACGGTCTGCCGGGAGCGCAGAACTGAAGGATGCAGTCATATAGCGGTTCATGTCCCACTTCACATAGGAAATCTTCGATGTCGAAAGGATCTTTGCGATCATATCATGGATACAGTCGACGACCTCCTGTCTCGAATAATCGAGCACATGCTGGTGCCTTCCCTGACAGTGATACCGCCCGGGTGCCTGGATCATCCAGTCCGGATGTGCGCGATAGAGATCACTGTCCTTGTTGACCATCTCGAGTTCTACCCAGAGACCGAATTTTATACCGATCTCCTCCATCTTTTCGGACAGTCCGTCGATACCTGACGGAATTTTCGACAGATTGCAGAACCAGTCGCCGAGCCCCGCCCAGTCGTTATTTCGCTTCCCGAACCAGCCGTCATCCAGCACGAAGAGCTCTGCTCCGAGTTCCTTCGCCTTCCCCGCCATTGCAAGCAGCTTCTCCTCCGTGAAGTCAAAATAGGTCCCCTCCCAGTTATTGAGAAGGATCGGACGGGCTTTATCTCTCCACTCTCCGCGCACCAGGCGGGTCCTGTAAAGATCATGATAAGTCCGGCTCATCCCGCCAAGTCCCTGATCCGAGTAGACGAGAACAGCCTCCGGCGTCGTAAAGGTCTCCCCCCTGCAGAGCTTCCATGAGAAGTTCTGGGGATTGATGCCGAGAAGGACACGGGTCATGTCAAATGTCGACACCTCGACCTGTTCCAGATATTCCCTGGAGCCCGCGTTCCAGCCTGCGCGTATAGACATGCCGTTCTCTTGCCCATGCACCGGACAGCTGCAGCATCTCATAATCCATATCAAGGAACCCGACGCTGGCAGAGAGCGCTCTCTCGAGCATGACCGGCTCATCCCCGGTCTGGGTAAAGCGGGTGTGGCGGGTGATGACAGGATACTCGCGGAACAGCGTATAAGACAGGACCATATCTGTTCCGCTCACCTCATCGGTGAGCGTGATCTCAAGCGTCTCCGCCTCGTCCTCCGACTCCGCATACGTCGCCGGCAGTCCCGGAAGACCCGGTTTCCCCGAAAAGATCGCATACGTCCTGAATTTGAAATCGGACACACGGCTTCCGTTCGAGAGAAGGATCTGTCCCGCCGGAGAGCGATAGTCACCGGTCCCGTAGAACGGATACTCCTGACGCACATAGTGCATTGAGAGATAGGACGGATCCGGCTGAACGAGGGACATCTGCAGCCTGAAGGACAGCTGATGCAGATGGGAGAAATCCTCTCTGTCGTGAACACGTCTTCCGTAATACAGGTTTTCCAGCTGATCGTTGTCCATCACATAGATGATGTAGCTGATATAATCATTCGTAAGATGAAATATCCTCGATTTTTCATGATAAATAATCGACATAGACGTCCTCCTGTCAGTCTGGCAGCAATTCAGGCTCTTGCGAAAGACTGTGGTATCAATTAAAGCCCGTCAAGCCGCCGCATGTCTTCAAGAATCTCCTCCTCTGTCCTCATATGACTCTCGGGCTCCGCGGCTTCTTCCTCAGCTTCCTCCTCTTTCGAGGCGAGGTAAGGCGCAAATTCAGGCAGAAGGAGCGTCGCACCCAGCATAGCCTGAAGACCGAAACCGCACAGTACCCACAGGAATGCATAGAGAGGAAGAGACTGCAGATCCGAATAAGTAAGTACAAAGGGGAATATGTCAAAAAAGAGGATCACCACCGTCTTCCACGGCTTTTTGATCAGAAAATAGACTGCGTTCCGGATCAGATGCGGCAGTGTGTCACGAAATGCGGTCATCACGGGAATAAGATACAGGTAGATGATGACTGCCGCAGCACCGAGTGCATACACGCCGATCTTCACGAAATCCAGTGCTCCTCCGGCCGCTTTGCAGATCCGGATGTCTGTCAGGAGAAAAGCGATCAAAAGGACAAAGAGGATCCAGGAGATTGTTGCCTGTTTAAAATTCGCCTTCAGTCCGGCCCAAAACTCCTTGAACGGATTGACCACTCCGTCTCCCCGCAGCGTCCTGAACATGACGTAATAAAGAGCAGAAAATCCGGCGCCGATCGTAAAAAAAGGAATGCTGAGCAGTACGAACATAATATTGGCGGCAATAATGATGCCGAGCTTCGTCATGAATCTGCCGAAGAAGCTGTCATT
>CADABA010000255.1 GCA_902785985.1 uncultured Lachnospiraceae bacterium | reverse complement strand
CCTGAAAAAGCCTTTGCTGCAAGCCAAGAAGCACGCGCGCCTTCGGCTGCCCGTGCTGCAAATGCTGCATCTGCTTTATTCATGCGGTACATCATAATCGACCCCTCGCTTCAAGTGATTTCCTTGTATTAAAAGTGATATTACTTGCAATATACTCCCAAAAACCAGCCAAATCAACAGAAAAAATGAAGATTGCTCAGAGGTGTCGCTCTCAAGCGACATATTGAGAGAAATATCCGATAAAGCGTTCCATGGACTAAGTACGGCCTGGTCAAGTCATGTCGAAATATGCCATTCAAGCTTTTACTGCAACGGAAGCAGCTATAAAAATTCAATTATACTATGGAATTATCACAGCTTTGCATAGCCTCCCGTATGCAAAATTTTCTCTTCTATTTCTTTTGCCTTTGAGAAGCCCGCTTCCTGAAGCTCGGCAGCTGTTTCTCTTAAGGCTTCTCTGAAATGATTACATATATAATTGTATCTACGAGACGCAAACCTCTCACCAATATGAATTTCAGTTGCTGCCTCTCTAAAAGAAGTTTCCGTGATTTCATCAATCAAAAGAGCATTGCCAATATAAAAAGACATCTCCCTTGTGCTGCTTTCGTAAACAGTTGTACTGACAAGATCATATGCCGGAGCAAGGCGTATGCTGCGAAGATCTCTTCCATAGAGAAGGGAAAAATTCTTGACATGTGCGTCTGTATTTCCCAAAAGATAACAGAATACAATGATATCCCATAATTTCCCCTGGTCTACAATCGGATTTGAGGAAAACTGCCTGAGCAGTTCGAACATCCTTCGCATGTATCCTGTATGTTCTTTCTCATATTTATAGGCAGAAGATATTCCTAACGCCTGCGAAAAATCCTCCTGATGAAGACGTAGAGGGGCCAGGAGTCCGCTGATTGTATCTGCAGCGCCTTCAAATGTGCGGTCATATCGTCTGGTCGCATATAAGACCTCATTGTCTTCTCCGCTTCCCAGGTCAATAATGAAACTATTCGGGACCTCAATCCCGCATTTCGCTGCTGTCATCATAGACAACTGCTCGTTTGTCACGATGCCTTCCAGACGCACATGACTCTGCTTCACAATATGAGTACTGGGTGCTGTTCCCTGAGGGAGATACCATTGATTCCCGGCAGTATCATAATACAGGCCTACCTTTCCAGAGGCACCTGTCAGAGAAAGATGAGACTTAGAGACAATCTCTGCAGATTTCTGAGCGCCTTCCGCGGCAAGAGCTTTCACCTGCTGCTTCGTTATCATTTCATAAGACGCTGCCTGAGTTTCTCCTTCTTTTAGGACCCTGACCGCACCGAGGCATTCTCTTCCCAACTGATAAAGAATTGAAAGGTAGTCATTCTCATCCAGATGAAGCCACTGTGCTACAGATCTTCTGGTGAATCCTTCCGGCAGAAGTCCTTCAAAGAACTGTCTGGTCTGTCCTGCTGAAAATCTTTCCCGCTGCAGAGGGAGGCTGATGGAGACGGGCACAGCATTTGCCTCATCAAGGTATTCGTCCATGTATGAAAACTGAGCTGTACGATAATCCCCACCATCAATCGATCCGACAGGAACCATCCGACCGTTTTTCTCGATACTGATTATATATTTTTCAAGCTCCATATCCACGTCCTTTCATGCATAAATCCAGACCGAGAAGATTGGCCAGATAGATTGCCTTCTCAAGTTCAACTGTTTTCTTCCCGTTCTCAAGATCCGATATAAAACTCACACTCAGACCGCTGAATTCAGACAGGAACCCCTGGGTATAATGCAATTCCTTTCGTCTTGCACGGATTGCCGCTCCAAAGGATACCGCACTTGTTATGCGCATCATCATTTCCTCCATCGGTTTACACAAACCACGATAAATTCATATCTTCGCACGTATTTCGCCGTACGGCTCAATATTGTATGCTTTAAGAAATATTCAGCCGTACGGCTCAGTGCATCTTCATTATGCCAAACTTTCGCCGTACGGCTAATTTTTCAAATTATAACATCGTCGCCGCAAAGGCACAATCCTTTCCAGTGCAATTTCATTTTCCAGATAAAAAGTCGCACCGATTACTGCCTTTCCATTCCTTTTTGATAAACGTTTTTCTTTTTATGATTTGCACTGCCATTTCCATGTCAGCCACCATCTTTTCCATAAATTACAGGAAACCATGTAATTCCTTAATGCCTTACGCTTTCTAATATACTGTCCAAAACTCTTCCGCAGCTCCTTTGCAGCGCTTCTTCAGATAAAGTTCCCTGCTTCACTGCCTTTTTCAGCTTTTTTACCACCTTTTTACCGCCCGGCATGATCAGATCTACGCCCGAAGAGACAGCTTTCGCTTCATCCGCGCGATCGCCCCCGGTAGAGAGCCAGTCTGTCATCACTGCGCCGTCAAATCCCCATTCTGACCGGAGAATATCTGTACACAGCTCCCTGTTATTGGCACAGTAAATATCGTTGATCTTGTTGTATGCCGTCATCACGAACCGAGGCTTCCCCTCTTTCACGACAATCTCAAAGCCTTTCAGATAGATCTCCCGAAGCACGCGCTCATCCAGCTCCGAAGAGACATAATATCGGTTCTCTTCCTGGTTGTTGACCGCAAAATGCTTGATCGTCACGTAATTCCCCGGCGTTCCCTGAACGCCGGTCGTCACAGCCGCCGCAAATTTTCCGGATAGTACAGGATCCTCACTATAGTACTCAAAATTCCTTCCGCACAGAGGATTTCTCACTATATTCAGGGCCGGTGCCAGCCACACGGTAACACCGTATTCTGACATTTCCGCGCTGACCGCCCTGCCGATTCGAAGTGCAAGATCCGTATTCCAGCTCTGTGCGATCATAGCCGCGACCGGAAAGGCCGTCACGAACTGATACAGCACTTCTTCTTTTTTCGGATTTCCCAGCAGCTGCTTCCTGACAAAATCGGGCAGTAATTCATACAGAGAGATCGACATGTCCAGAGGCTTGATCTTCCCTTTTTTCGTCCGCGTGGACCGCCTCTGCAGTCGAAGACCCGCAGGTCCGTCACACAGTTCAATATTCGGGATACCCTGCCCCAGATAGTCAGTCGTGGTATGGCCGACCGAACCGGGGACCGAAAAACCCTTCTTCTCCCCGAACAATCCCGTTCCGGAACAGAATTTTTCCCATGTCTTCCGCAGTAAAGCGTTCCAGGAACGTCTTCGTATCTTCCCGGAATGTCTCCTGCCTATCCTCATGCAGTACAGGAAGTTATATACTGAAATGACCTGACAAATAAAAGTGCCATTCGAAAAAGCTAATCCGAAAATCTAATATTTTCCGGTATGCTCAGGGCAGGAACGGAGCAATCATTCCTGCCCTGAATATTTTTACTTTTCTGCGCTGAGCTTTGCTCCCAGTTCAAAAAGCATCATGGCTGTGTTCCAGTTCTTTCTGGGAGTGCCGTTCAGAATTATTGTTTTCTTACTCATCATCTTCTCCTGTTCTCCCGGCATCACTAGGCCGGTAATTACAGATATCGTCGCCTTCCGCTGCGCACGTCTGCGCATCAGAAAGTGGTGCGCAGAATTTTTCAATTCCTCTCGAAATGCGATAGTCGATCGGGCAGTTTTTTTCAGTTCCGCTCGAAATGCTGATAGTCGATCGGGCAGTTTTTTTCAGTTCCGCTCGAAATGCTGATAGTCGATCGGACTTGACCAGTGTCCTCCCCAGTCGAATCCCCTTTGGCTGAAGAGAATATAGGCATCATCGCTCTCTGTGATGACATGCGGGATGTTCGGAGAGCGGTTATATGCATAATATGTGCCCTCCTCCGGTAGCACATGCACGGTCCCGTCCCCGTCGAACGTCAGGAAAGGATTTTCCAGCGGGTTCACGTCGATTGCCAGACCAAGCGCGTGCCTTGAGAGCGTGTCGGTGTTCGTTGCCCTCCGGAAGCAGAAGCAGGATGTATTGTCATCTGTTACGGAAGCCGCGTCAGAACTTACCCCGTCACCCGTCCAGTAGTCATCGATCAGATGCATTTTCCGGATCTGATACCCCCTCGTAAAGAGCTCCCGGAAAATGAAGAGCACGTCGTCCGCGATCTGTGCGTTCACGATCATCTCTCCGACCTGGATCCTGCCGTCGAAATTGTAATGTACCACATGTAAATAACGGAGATCGGAAAGAGAAATATACGCATTCTCCTGATATGATCTTCCGTATATCCGTTGATATATCGGGTCTCCCACAGCAATCTCATGGGCAAAAAAGTATTTGCCCGGATTGTTACGGTCAAATGCGCTGTCCGCAATGATCTCTCCCGCATTCATGAAAAAGTTTCCCCTGCCGTCAGAATATCTGTAGCCGCCGGCTACCTTTTGCCAGCCCTTTCCGAGGGTCGGTGTGTCGAACAGCCACTTCTGGCTGTTATTTCCTGTCTTCTCCGCCTGAACGATCTGCGCTCCGTTGCCGGTGCTCTGCGCCGTCAGATACAGCCAGCTGTTGATATTTCTGATGTAGAAACTTCCGTCCCCGTCTCCCGTCGGCTCAATCGTATACAGCTGAGCCGAAGAAGCGTTCCACGTATAAGACCAAGCTCTGGTATTTGCATCCTTCGATCCGTTGTAGATATCGATGACATTATCGGAAGCCATGTTCACGATGCGATAATACTGACCGTACTTCTCGACCGTAAATACCTGTGATGTATTCTGACGCCCGTCATACAGCTGGATCGCTGCACCCGGATTGCCGGCCCCGTCCCTTACTTCGATCATCCTGGAAGGAACTGCCTTGGATCGGATAATGACCTGCGTATTGATCGGAGGTGCCTCATCCATCTTCGCTTCCGTGAACATCCACTTCTGCGCGTTCGTACCGTTCTGGTCATACACCCAGATGTTCGTCCCGTTGGCCGTTGATCCGTTATAAAGATCAAGCGCGAGATCCGCATTGGCACTCATGACAGCATAGCCTTTGTCCGTCGGGAGGATCCTCCACATCTGAGCAATCGTATTATTCGGGGTATACGCCCATACATTTGTTCCGGATGCGGTATTTCCGCCGTAGACATCGAGAGATAGGCCGGAAGCCGCGCTCTTAATAAAGTACAGGCTGCCATAACCGACCGGCTCGACGTTAAAGAACTCAGAGCGCGCGTTGTTCTCATCCGAATAGGATACATTCGCCCCGGAAACACGTCCCTCTACCGCGATAACCCTGCTCTGGCCGGCAACGTTCCGAATCTTATAGGTGCCTGCTGCAAGAGCGTTCTCATTTGGATCTGCCGCAGGGACAAGCTTCCATCTCTGTGCCTTCTCGCCGGATGAGCGAACAAGGTTCACGTTGGATCCGTTCGATGTACCCGCAGCATTCAGAACATAGTTCTGATCATCGGATGAGCTGATTGTCACATAATTCTTATTTTTTTCAGAGACACGGATGTACCACTGCTGTGAGGAATCTCCCGTATACTCTGCCTGTCTGACATTTGCATTCCCTTTGCTGTCTTCACCCCATCCTGCTGTCAGTGCTTTTCCTCCTGAGCAAAATGAAGTGATCCTGTACTTCCCGTCTCCCGTCGGCTCTACATAGAATGTCTCGCCTTCATGGTAAAATGTACTGTTCAGCTCAATATTGGCATTCTCCTTCAAGGATGCCTTGCTGACATTAAGATTTTTGGACGTTGCGCTCTCCGGTACGATTGTGTAATAGCCGGCTGCGACATTCCTGTCTTCACCGTCCACATCCGTTCCCGCAGCATCGCCGGCTTCCTTCAGCACCCACTTCTGAGCGTCCGTGCCATTTTGGGTGTACAGCCAGATATTTGTCCCGTTATTTGTCCAGCCCATATAAAGGTCAAAGGCAAGATTGCTCTTCGCACCGAGGATCGTAAAGGAGCCATCGGAATTCTTTACGAGACGCCACATCTGTGCGCTCGTGTTATTCTGTGTATACTGCCAGATATTCGTCCCGCTCGTCGTCTGATTATTATAGGCGTCGAGCGACTTATTGGAGTATACATTTACGATCGAGTACAGATTTCCGAATCCGAGTGAACGCAGATAGAACTGCTGCGCTCGCGTCCCGTTGTAGTCATAGAGCCAGACATTTGCGCCGTTGTCTGCAGATCCCATATAGACATCCACGACTCTCTCGCTGTTCCTTACATTGTGGATAAAATAAACACCGTTCGCCGGAGCGTCCGCCGTCGGATCAGAGACCGTCTCAAGCTTCCATGTCTGCGCCATGGAATGATTATTGCCGTATGCCCATACATTCTGCCCTTCATTTGACAGACCGCCGCTGACATCAAGAACAAATTTCGGATCCAC
>CADABA010000254.1 GCA_902785985.1 uncultured Lachnospiraceae bacterium | reverse complement strand
CGAGACGTTGAAAATGATCTTGCCGTTCCTCGTCTCCCTTGTCTCCACAGCGAAAACTTCCCCGCGGACGATCACCTCATGGGGATCCTCCCCGAGTTCACTGATCGGGACCGGATCCTCCCAGATCCCCTTACCGAGGATCACATTCGGGTCGCTCGACGCGAAAGCCTTCTGCTGGCGGTAGCGCTTTTCCGACGCGTTCGGAAGCTTCTGCTGCTTCTGCACGTCCCCTTCCTTCTTCTCTGCCCTGCCGGCGTTTCTTTTAAGGACTGCCCTCACCCGGTTCCTGATCTTTTCATCATCCGCTGCATAGAGGTCTTTGTTTTCATTTTCAACGAGCTCACCCGTCACCGTCACATTATAAAAGCCGGCACGCTCACAGAAGACCTTGTCGAGATATCCGACGAGTTCATCCTGTCTTCTGCCCGCGACCAGGCTGTCCGTGATCTCCGCACGGACCTCACGGTCGCTGTCAAATTCAAGCTTTGTATGCAGAAAAGCCTGATGCAGAAGCGGACTGACCGTCTTCAGTTCAAGAAGCATCGACTTCCTGTATACGCGGTAAAAATTCTTCGGTGTGTACTGGGAGGACAGCCTGAACCGCTCGACGATGCTGATCTCCATCTTTACATTTTCAAAGATCTGTTTGGAAATCGCCTCCTCTATCTCATAGATATAGCGCTTTCCGATCCAGTTGTCTGATGTAATATAGATCCGCATCCGGGTCTTGTCCCCGTTCACGATCAGCCGGTCCACAACACAGTTGTCAAGCAAAGCCTGAACCTCCGGAGAGAGATCCAGGCTTGGAAATGCCTTTCGAAATGCCGTTCCGTCAGGATACATAAATCACCTCATTGATCGACGCGGTGCCCTTCACGGTCCGCTTTCGCGCCATGCACCTTATCATGCTGCCGCTCCTTACTCCCTGTCACGCTGCCGCGCTGTGCTCCTTGTTACGCTGCCGCTCCTTACTCCCTGTCACGCTGCCGCGCTGTTTAAGCAGTCCGCATGGGTGCGCTTATACGGACAGGCCGCGCCGCACAGAATGCTCTGCCTGGGAACCGCACAGAATGCTCTGCACCGCACCGCTCGCAGGAACACGCAGATTCCCTCAGCTGCTCTTCCAGTTCTCGAGTTCCTCCCGGAGCGCGGAGAGGAGCTCTGACTCCGGAACTTTCCGTATGATCTCCCCGCGGCGCATGATCAGTCCGGTGCCGACGCCGCCGCATACGGCGAGATCAGCCTCCCGGGCTTCACCGGGACCGTTGACCACGCAGCCCATTACTGCGACCTTCAGATCAAGCGGAATGCCCTCGACCATCTTCTCGACGGAATTTGCGAGACTGATCAGGTCGATCTGCGTCCGCCCGCACGTCGGGCAGGAGACGACTTCGATATTGCCCCTGCGAAGTCCGAGCGTCTGCAGGATCCTCTTTCCGACCCGGACTTCCTCGACCGGATCGCCTGTGAGTGAAACACGGATCGTATCACCGATCCCCTGACCGAGGATCATGCCAAGGCCGACAGAGGATTTGATCGTTCCGGAGAACACCGTACCGGCTTCCGTGATGCCCACGTGGAGCGGATAATCCGTTCTCTCTGCGATCAGTTCGTGAGCCTTTACACACATAAGCACGTCCGAGGATTTGATGCTGATGACCATGCGGTCATAGCCCATCTCCTCTATGATCCGGGTCTTGTCAAGCGCACTCTCGACGAGTCCTTCCGCCGTCACCCTTCCGTACTTCTCCACGATCTCCTTCTCCAGGGATCCCGAGTTGACGCCGACACGGATCGGAATATTCCGTTCCTTCGCACAGTCTACGACTGCCCTGATACGGTCATGACTCCCGATGTTGCCGGGATTGATCCTGATCGCGTCCGCACCGTTCTCCATCGCGGCGATCGCAAGCCTGTAATCAAAATGAATATCCGCGACGATCGGAATGTGGATGGCATTTTTTATCACACGAAAAGCTTCCGCAGCTTCAAAAGTCGGAACGGTCGAGCGGATGATCTCGCAGCCGGCCTCCTCAAGTGTCAGAATCTGTGCGATCGTTGCGGCTGCATTTTCCGTCTTCGTATTTGTCATGGACTGCACCGCAATCGGATTTCCTCCGCCGATCACCCGGGAGCCTATCTGAATTTCTTTTGTATGGTCTCTGTACATTTTTTAACTGCCTCCGTAAAGACCGGCCGCTGCCTCTCGATGAGTGCATCTGCTCTCCGGTCTGTTCTCTGCCTTTCCATCTTAATCTATTTTTCTCATACAGGCAATTATGGGGCCGAAATTAACGGAACATCCCGCATCCTTTCCTCTGAGGTTCCCGGATCCAGGACCCGTTCATAATTCCCGGCGCCGCGTACAGGCTGCCGGAAGGCGTCACGCGCGGGCTGCTTCAGGCATCACATTTCAGAAACGCGCCCCCCATACATCCGGTTTTTTATATTGCGATCGGGATATTTTTGACCTGCTCTCCGTGCTGATAGTCCGAAACGATCAGATCATCGGTCGTAAATGCGTAAAAATCCTTCACCTCCGGATTCAGGGAGACCTTCGGGGCCGGATACTCGGGACGGCTGATCAGCTCCTCAATGATCGGAACATGCCTGTCGTAAATATGGGCGTCTGCAATCATGTGCACGAGCTGTCCCGGGATCATGTCACAGACCTGGGCAATCATCATGAGCAGGATCGAGTATTGGCAGACATTCCAGTTATTGGCTGCAAGCATGTCCTGAGATCTCTGTGTGAGCACCGCATTGAGCGTCAGTTTATCCTCCCCCTTCGTCTGCGTGACGTTAAAGGTCACGGACCAGGCACACGGATACAGATTCATCTCATGAAGATCCTGATGGTTGTAGATGGATGTTATGATCCTGCGGCTGAACGGGTTGTTTTTGAGGTCATAGAGGACCCGGTCCACCTGATCGAACAGGCCTTCCTTATAGGTATGCTTTATCCCGAGCTGATAGCCGTAAGCCTTTCCGATCGACCCGTTTTCATCGGCCCACTCGTCCCAGATATGGGAGTGCAGGTCCCCTATATTGTTCGACTTCTTCTGCCAGATCCAGAGGATCTCATCCATCGCGCTCTTCAGAGCAGTCCTTCTCAGGGTGAGCGCCGGAAACTCTCTGCGGAGATCGTACCGGTTCACAACGCCGAACTGCTTAATTGTATAAGCCGTGGTCCCGTCCTCCCAGTGAGGGCGGACCTTTTCCCCTCTCGTGTCCGTTCCGTTTTCCAGAATATCCCTGCACACATCCTTGAAAATCTGATCGGCAAGACTCATGTTCTCTCTCCTTTCCTCAATGACCACCCGCAGGCAGCTGCGATACTGTGCGCGTTCATTGATTGTATGCACATTCAAACGGCCGCCGGCCCCAAACCCTGCCGACGGCCGCTTATGCCACATTATTTTTCTGTGCTCTCCTTCTCTTCGTCCTTCTCCGCTTTCTTTTTCGGGAGACGGCCATAGAGTTTTGTCATCTCGTAAATGCTCTTCGCAAGCTCGTGGGACAGCTCATTCGGGCGAAGACGCCACTGCCAGTTCGTTCCGAGTGTCGAGGGATGATTGATCCTCGCCTCATTGCCCTTGACCAGATAATCCGTAAGCGGAACGATGCAGGTATCGGCCGTGCAGGCCTGCGCAGCGCGGATGAAATCCCACGTGAAAGCGCCGTAATCCGTGTAGAGAGAATTGATATAGCGGCGGGCAAAATCCCTGTCATGA
>CADABA010000253.1:2189-6207 GCA_902785985.1 uncultured Lachnospiraceae bacterium | reverse complement strand
CTTCCTCCTTGGTATTATGTTGGATTTGGCGATTAGCATTATACCAAAAGGTTGAGCCGTTGGCTCTATTCAATTTACACCATTATATAAGCACTACCGAAAATCAACACAGAAAGTTTCCTTTGTCGACACAGAAAACAGACAGCTCAAAATTAGGCTCAATAAGAATTTTATACAGTGACGCGTTAAAAGTCAATCGTTTATGTATTTGGCACTAAATAACAGCCCCCTGTTTCCGGTATTTTGTGGAACTGAATAAATAAATTTAATCTCAAAGTGAAACTTTTCCTGAAAAAAAAGAAGCCCTCCGATCGGAAGACTTCTCTCATATCTTTATTCGCACTCCATTGCGCCGGCATAAAGCCCGTCTGAATTTTTCCGGTCAGCCAAACAGCTCACGGAAGAACTTTTCGATACGGCTCATGTTCTCGGAACTCTCTACGACCTGGCAGCTGTCCGTCATATCAGGATTCTGCCATTCAGGGCAGTAAAATGTAGTGTCGTTCATCATGTAATATTCCATTGAGTATTTTCTCATAATAGACCCTCTTTCTGCAGATTCTGCTAATATCTTGCTAAATTGTTTTTACTCTTGTATCTTATAACTATATAATATACGATTTTCACCCCACTTCTACGGCCTCCCGCCTCAAATCTCACGGTGCTTATTTGTGCTCATAGCACATATACAGGAGACGCCTGCTCAGGAATTGTTGAAGAATTATCATTAATTACGTCAATTTGCACAATAAAAAAGGAGACGTTTATGGGATTTACGATTGAGGACATGATGACCGTATCAGGGTCACGCTACAAGATAAAACTGGAAGCAGGAAGGAACGGCTGGGCAAACTCGATCAGCTGGATCCTCATGATCGAAGATATGACGATTCTGCAGAATTTTGCAGGCAAGGATCTGGCGGTGACCACCGGACTGGGTTTCAGACAGCCGGAGCAGCAGCTTGAGCTTGTCAAGGAACTCAGCGGGCTCGGGGCTTCCGGGCTCATCATCAACACCGGCATGTATATAATGGAAATCCCCGGGAAGGTACGGGCATTCTGTGAAGACAATGACTTCCCGCTCATGACCGTCCCGTGGGACATACCACTCTTTGATATGATAAAAGACCTCAGCATGCGGATCCTGCTGCAGGGAATCACGGACGATGAAATATCCGGCGCACTGATTCAGGCCATAAAGACCCCTGAAGATACGGAAAATTGTCGAAAGAGACTGCTGCCTTATTTTGATGTAGACGGAACTTTCCAGGTCGTTCTTATTAAGCCGGGGAATCTTGATACGATGGATACCGTGGAACGGCGCAGGATCAGCTTCCAGCTGCAGATTTATCTTGAATCGATCAGCCACAACGCGTCTTTCTTCTATTATGATGCAGCCTTTGTCATGGTGACCAACGATGTTCCCGAGGATCATCTTCGCGATTTGCTGGACCGGTTCGTGAAAAGACTTGAGATCCGGATGCCGGATCACAGGATCTGTGTGGGCATCGGAAGTCCGATGAAAGATATCCAAAATCTGCATCTGGCTTACCGGCGGGCCGGAGCTGCCGTGCGCATGGCAGCAGAGTCAGAGCAGAAAATGATCTGGTTCGACGATATGGGCCTTTATAGGATGCTGTGCCTGATTCCTGATCCTCTGCTCCGAAAAGAGATGGGAGAAAAACTTCTTATGCCGCTGCTCATCTACGACAGAGAACACGGTACGAACTATATAGAGACGCTGGAAATTTATCTCGAGACCGGGGGAAGTATTAAAGCCGTCGCGAAGCGGACTTTCACACACCGCAATACCGCTGTCTACAGGCTCGGCAATATCCGAAAGCTGCTCGGCAATGAGCTGGACAGTCCCGCTGACAGGCTCCGCTATCAGATTGCCTGCATGCTGCTCCATGCACCGGGTGAGAGTGATATCAGCTGAAATCCCTGTCGGCAGCGCTGTCACAGGCGTCGGCATTATTGCCGGCGCTTACTCTGTTTGCAGGTGTACAGAAAACCCCCGCCTCCGGACGCAGCCGCAGGCGGGGGAAGTACTTTTAAATGAATAATTATCCAAAGACCTCTTTCGCGATGTCCGCGCCGGTCTTTGCGTCCTTCGCATAATAATCCGCGCCGATCCTCTTCGCGTAATCAGGCGTGAGGACCGCGCCGCCGACCATGATCTTGCAGTCGACATTATTCTCACGGAGAAGGCGGATAGTCTTTTCCATCGCCCCCAGAGTCGTCGTCATAAGGGCTGAGAGGCCTATGAGCTTCACGTCCCGGCTGACGGCTGTCTCCAGGATAAGGCCCGGATCGACGTCACGGCCAAGGTCGATGATTTCATACCCGTAATTTTCCAGAATGACCTTGACGATGTTCTTCCCGATATCGTGGATATCTCCCTTGACGGTGGCCAGAATGATGCGTCCGCGGGACTCGGAACCGCTTCCGTCTTTTGCGAGATGGGTCTTGATCTCATCGAAGCATTCACTGGCAACGTCCGCGGCGAGGATGAGCTGCGGGAGGAAAAGCTTTCCCTTCTCGAAGCGTTCTCCGATCGTATCCAGCGCGGGTATGAGGATATCATTGATGATGACCATCGGTTCCGTGTTCTGCAGAAGCTTTACGGTGATCTGCCGTCCGTCTTTTTTCATGCCGGTCTCCATGGCTTTGAGGATCCCGGTCGTGCGTGGCAGATCGGATCTGTCCTGAGGAGAGCCGTTCAGATTATCGGGTTCGCCGTGACTTCCCTCCGAATGCGCATCCGCTCCTGCTGAATGAACAGCCGCTCCTGCAGAAGGCACAGCCTTCCCTGCAGCAGGTACAGATCCGCGTGTCTCAGAACTGTCCGGGACGCCGGTCAGTTCCTGAAAGGGACGGGAGCCGGCGCCTCCCTCGCCGATGGGCGATCCCTGTCTAAGCTTTGCGGCGAGCCACTCCATCTTTGCTGCCAGGACGCTCTGACATCTCGGGCAGGTGCAGTCTGCCGGGTGCTCCGCTGAACGGTCGCGCGCTGCCTTCAGCTTTTCATTTTCCTCCGTGAGCTCGCGGACACGCGCTTCCGGCGGAGTGTGCGCGCTCGAATAGGAAATGTAATCGAGCGAATTTTCGTCAATTGCCGCCAGCACGCGGAAAGATTTGATCGCCCACATCATGGCCGGAAGATTCGGATTCATGATCGGCAGATCAAGTCCTGCATAGAGTGCCATCGTGAGGAAGGATGTGTTGATATTGATCCTGTTCGGCAGCCCGAAGGAAATGTTGGATACGCCCAGCACTGTGCGCAGACCCAGGCGCTCTTTGACCATGCGGACGGCTTTCAGCGTTTCGAGGGCAGCTTTCTGCTCCGCGGAAACGGTGAGGACGAGGCAGTCAATGATGACATCCTCCTTTTTGATTCCATAGGATCTCGCACGGTCAAGGATCTTCTCTGCGATCTTAAAGCGTTCTTCCGCTTTCGGCGGGATCCCGTTCTCGTCGAGCGTGAGACCGATGACAGCCGCCCCGTATTTTGCGGCCAGGGGGAGGATCCTGTCGAGGACAGCGTCCTCACCGTTCACTGAATTGATGATCGGCTTTCCGTTATAGATCCGGAGAGCGGCTTCCAGAACGTCCGGCTTCGTAGAGTCCAGCTGCAGCGGGACATCCACGATGGACTGGATCGCCTTGACGGTCCGGATCATCATCTCCTTCTCATCGATTCCCGGCGCACCGACATTGACGTCAAGGATCTCCGCGCCGGCCTCTACCTGCTCGATTGCCTGCGAGAGGATATAGTCCATATCTCCGTCAAGAAGAGCCTGCTTGAAACGTTTTTTCCCGGTCGGATTGATCCGCTCGCCGATGATCCTGGGCCTGTCCACGACTACGGTGCGGAGCGGAGAGCAGACGGCGAGATCTCCGGGATTTGCTTTATCTTTCCTGTTCACATGTGAGTTCGGGGAGGAGAGCATCTCCTTCAATGCACGGATATAATCCGGATTCGTTCCGCAGCATCCGCCGAGGATCCGGATATCGG
>CADABA010000253.1:0-2183 GCA_902785985.1 uncultured Lachnospiraceae bacterium | reverse complement strand
GGAATGAGCTCAGCCGGTCCCAGAGAGCAGTTGACGCCCACTGCGTCCACACCGAGGCCTTCCATCGTCAGGCACATCGCCGATACGGAACAGCCGGTGAAGGTTCGCATGTTGGATTCGAAGGTCATGGTGACGAAGACGGGCAGTGTGCTGTTTTCTTTTGCCGCGAGGACTGCGGCCTTCGTCTCATAGAGGTCGGTCATCGTCTCGATGACGATCAGATCTGCGCCGGCGCGCACACCGGCCTGTACGATCTCACTGAAAATATCGTTTGCTTCCTCAAAGGAGAGAGCTCCGGTCGGCTCGAGAAGCTGACCGATCGGACCGATATCGAGCGCCACGAGGGCGCGCCCGTCGGAGGCGGTCCTTGCGTTCCTGACCGCAGCGGAGACGACGTTATCCACAGAGAAGCCGGTCCCCTCCATCTTGCAGCGGTTCGCGCCGAATGTATTTTACATCGATGATCCAGTCAGGCTTCAGGATATTCAGTGTCTCCGGAATTGTTCCGGTCTCCATGCCTTTGGCCTGGAGCATGGTACCCATGCCGCCGTCAAGAATAATATAGTCCTTCAAAAAGAGCTCATTTATTGTCATGGTAGCCTCCTTTCAAATTGTTTACTCGCCAGGGCTCTTGCGAAACTCTGTGCAATATGGAATTGTTTGAACGATTCAAACAATCTGCACAAGCCTTAGAACTTCTTCATGAACGAAAGATGTGGAATGAGCAAAAACCGGATTGTCTGAGCGCAGCGAGTTTCCGTTTTTTGCGAATGCTTTTCCACATCTTGAGTGAATGTTAGAAGTTCTAGGCGCGGAAGCCGTTTGAATGTTCATACAATTCCCATGAAGCACAGACTTTCGCAATAGCCTATTTAGTCCCGCAGGCGCGGAAGCTGCAGTTTCCCCTGAGGGTACAGATTTCACAGGTCTTTCGGTTCTTTTTTTCTATATGTTCTCCGAGTCCGATGATCGCGGTCACGGATTTGGTCGGTACAAGGAGCAGGCTCGTGCTCACACAGACGCCGATCCTTTTCGGAGCTTCGAGGAGGTCCAGAAATGCTCCCTGGATCTCAAGCGGCAGGTCTCCGTAGCCGGGACTGAAGCGCCAGGTATGCTCCCTGAACGGATGCTTTGTAAAGATCTGAGCCTCCGCCCCGTCAAGGACCTGCTCGACCGCAGCGGAAGCGAGCGCGTCCGTGACCATGGCCTCCGCCATGCTGCCGATCTGTTTTTTCCGGATCAGACGGTCGACAGCGGAAGAGAGGGTCGCACAAAGAAAAAGTGCTTTTGAACACCCCATCAGATGCTCTCTGATCGAGTTCCCCGGAAGACAGAGGGAACATCCCGCAGGCTGCCCATCTGTCAGATCGAATATTTTATAGACATAGCGCGCCTTGATTTCCGGGAGGAGCTCCGCCTCGCATTTTCTGAGGAGCCCGGCAGTGACCGGATCTGCGGAAGACGTTCCGTAGCCGAGGTAGCGCTCGGCCGTTTCCTTATCGATTTCATGAAGGACGATCGTGCCGACGTTCATTTTTCCTCCGTAAAAGCAAAGCAGACCGCAAATCGCACATGGAGTCCCGATTTACAGTCTGCCCTTACTTCATCGATCTTTTTTACTAAGAGTTTTGCACACGCAATCTATGGCGGCGACCGTGCGTATTATTTGCCGTTAACCGGTCTGCTTCTCCATCCGTTTTTCCGCCGTCGTCAGCATGAGCTTGATCCTGTTCAGCTGATTGACTTCAGATGCGCCCGGGTCGTAGTCGACCGCCGCGATATTTGCCTCCGGATATCTGGCCCGGAGCTCCTTGATGACGCCTTTCCCTACGATGTGGTTGGGCAGGCAGGCGAAGGGCTGGATGCAGACGATGTTGGGAACACCGCTCTTAATGAGTTCCAGCATCTCGCCGGTCAGGAACCATCCCTCGCCGGTCTGATTTCCGGTCGAGGTGATCGGAGAAGCCCACTCCGCAAGCTTCCGGATATCTGCAGGCGGCGTAAAGTGAACGCTCCTTGCAAATTCCCGTGAAGCGGCTCCGCGCACCATGCCGATGGCAGCGATTCCGGCATTGGTCTTCATCGCAGCTGACTTCTTAAAGCCCAGATTCTCCACCTTGAAGTTCAGGTTGTAGAAAGAGTAGTTGAAGAAGTCGATGAGATCCGGAACGACGGCCTCGGCG
>CADABA010000252.1 GCA_902785985.1 uncultured Lachnospiraceae bacterium | reverse complement strand
ATTCTCGCTCGCGAGAATTGGCGCGGGATTCGGGTCAGCGTAAGCTGACATCTTCCAAACCGAATCCCTGCGCATCCTCGCGGAGCGTTTATCTCAGTGAGGGATTGTAACCCACCACTGAGACGAGCAGGATATTGATCTATCCCCCGCTTATAGAAGCGGGAGTCTTTCCCACTGAGATAAATGGCACAAAAAAATCTGCTCCATGCCGAAAGCAGATTATACGTACAAATGAAGACCTCTATATGCCGAAAAGCGCATAGACCATCTGTCAGATGGCTTCAAAATGAATACGATAATCCAATTCGGCATACACAAACAGACCCTTTCGGGCCATAGTACTTTTTGTTCGCGTTCACCAAATTAAATTATCTGTTCTCCATTTTTACACCTGTGCGCGGTCGGGCGCCTTTCTTTTATATTATTCTATAGCATACCATCTTTACACAGCTATTGCAATCATCGGTTCCGGTGACCCGTCTCTTCCTTTCGCCGTTCCTTCCCCGACCGGATGCTTCAAATCCGAAAACGATCATCAGAAAGAAATGAAAAAATCCGAATAATCTCAGGGAGCACTTCTTTTTCTCATAAATTCAGATATACTGCATGTAACCAAAATGGATGGTATGAACTATGGCAGAAAAAAATTCTGTATGCCGATGATGCCCCCGGGATCCGTGAAACACTGCAGCTGCTCCCCGGATGCGAGGGATATAGACGGCATCAGGAACTGAAGGAGCCTCCTGCTTTCCTTTCCCCGATCCTCTGTCCCATTTCAACCCGTACTTCCCTGTCTCCTGTCATCCCGTTCTCTATCTCAGGAAGAAGCCTGATTCGACCCGGCTCAAACAGGAGCACGATCGTGGATCCGGCCAATTCAAAGTGCCCTTTTTCCATTCCTCTGGAGAAACGGGTGTTTTCAAAGTAGTTTACAATTCCTCCGACGATCAGAGCCCCTATTTCCGTCTGGACGACCGGACCGAAATGTTCCGTTGCCATCAGACACCAGCTCCGACGGTTCAGCGTATATACCGGATAGGAACTGCAGGCAACCGGCTGAACACTGTGAAGCATGCCCGGGATAAAATGATTCATTCCCTGATAGCCATCATCAATATACAGATAATGATGATAATCTTCCGGACAAAGGCGGAAAACCAGACATGTTCCTCCATCATAATTCCGGGCCAGCGTGTCGTCTTTCAGAAAGTCGCTGATCCTGTAGTGTGATCCTTTTATACTAAAAACGCTTTCTTCCGTGACTGAATACAAACTCAGCCAGCCATCACAGGGGCTGATAAGATGATCCGGCGTGATATCAATCACCGAAGACTTCCGCTTTCTCGCAAAAAAATCCCGAAACGACTGATATGATTCCTGTTCTTTGGATAAAGTAACTTCATAGTGCTTTCTATACCAGTTAAGAAAAGGTACAGACCACCGCGATTTCAGAAAACGCACAATCAAACGATCCGCATGAGACATCTGGATAAATTTCAGAAGGAGGCGTCCCGGAACTGTTGTATACATAAATGTTGCCATACCTTCTTTTTTCTCCCCTCTCATATATTCATCCCTCCAACGAATAAAGCGATCAGGCCGATGGCACCTAAAAACAAGATCCCGATTTTTCCTGCCAGCTTTGGCTTT
Organism: uncultured Lachnospiraceae bacterium; assembly: GCA_902785985.1. GTDB lineage: Bacteria > Bacillota > Clostridia > Lachnospirales > Lachnospiraceae > Chordicoccus. The sequence goes on along the minus strand of CADABA010000252.1, from coordinate 3,696 downwards.
CTGATTTTAAACGGGGCTAAAAAAGAAACTGCCATGATCATAAGCAGCATCGTTCCGATCCGTGCCGAGGACCAGCCGAATTTTTCACACATTTCCATCATAATAGGAAAAATCAAAGCAGCTGTAGTCACCGGTAATCCGTAATAGACACTCCGGCTCCCCGATTCAAGATCCTGACGTTCTTCCTCATCCACATTAAACCAGGACAGCCGTATCAGTGCGCAGAGTACATAGACCGCTGCAGGGAAGAAAAGGACCGTACCTGCAGCAGATGTATATACGATCAGGGCAGGTAAAACACCAAAACAAATAAGATCACTCAGGGAATCGATCTGGATCCCAAAGCGTTTCTCTTTCTTTGTTCTTGTCATGGTAGACGCGATTTTCCCATCAAACATATCACACACTCCGGCGATCATCAGACATACCAGAGCTCCCTTTCTGTTTCCTGTTATCAGGCATGTGATTCCATAGAACCCGGTAAGCATTCCAAGGTACGTAAGAATCACTGTATAGTTATAAAATCCGAGCATATAGACTTCCTTTCCTCAAAACAACTGTGCAAAAAAGACTGTAGAAAGAATCCCCCGCAGCACCAAACATGGCCGCACCTACGATACATCCGTGAAGCCCCGGGAAAACAGGGAGTACGACCTGCAATGCCTGAATCGGTACAAGAACAAAAGGACCATTCTTCCATATTGATCAAGATAATTGTGAAGTGCCTCTACATTCTTAAAATGACCACCCGACCATGCTTTCAGGGAAAATACTGCTGAGAGCATCCAGGAACGCCTCGGCGTTCTTGCCGCGCTGTGAATACCATGTTTATAATATCATGAATTCTCTTCTCCTCAGTTCTTTTTATCAATTTTCTCAATAACTTTCTCCTGTTGATGCCGTGAAGCTCCTATATCAAGAACGCCTCGGCGTTCCTGCCGCGACGTGCGCGGCGCGGCAGGAATGCGAAGCGTTAAAAAAATCCGACCGAAGTCGGATTTTTCGTCAGCTCAAACTGCGCTTGTTCAGGTATGCGAGGGCACAGAACGTCCGATGGACGTTCACTTTGCGCCGACCGCGGCAGAGCGGAGCGCTCAGGGTCATTCAGGCCGGACCACATACTCAAAAAGCTCAAGGCGCATGATCCCCATCTTTCTCAGAGCTTCCGCGCTCCTTTCCTGATCCTCTGCAGTATTAAAATCGGGAATGTACGGCACACGGACGAGTAAACGTTCTGCTCCGCATGACGCAAGAAGAAATTCCAGATTCTCCTTCATAAGACGGACATCGCCTCCCGTATAACGGCGATAAATATCCGGATCCATGTCCTTGCAGTCCACGATGAATTCGTCCACCCCAGATATCGCGGCCAGAAGATGCTCCCGGGGCACTGCAAGACTGGTCTCTGCGGCGATTCGCCATTCCGGCGGACACATGTCACGGAATCTGCAGATAAATTCTGCGTGAAGGAGAGACTCCCCGCCTCCGAACGTCACTCCGCCGCCCGTCGCGCGGAAATACAGATCGTCGATCCGGACGCTCTCAAGCAGCTCCTCCGCTGTCACGGATTTCTGCGGCGCTTCTTTGAGCAGACGCCTGTTTATGCAGTATCGGCAGCTGAGCGGACAGCCGGCGCCGGCCACGAGCGTCGTCACGCCCTTTCCGTCCGTTCCCATGCGCAGCCGTGAGAGAGCAAGCAGCGGAAAACACAGTTCATCCATGTGTTTTAAGCTTCCGGCCATGGGACTTCACCCGCTGTCTGAACCGTGATACTTTCCGCACCGGACGAGTCGCTGCTGCTCTCCGTCCATGCGACATCGCCGGAAAGCTCGACGGACTCCGTCCCCGAAGATGGCTCAGAAATATCGACTGCCCCGGCCAGATCCTCGATATCAGACTCAGGAGGAGCGGCCTCTCCGGTCAGGTCACTCTGCACCGATTCTGTGCCCGGCTTAACAGACGGGGAGCAGCCGGCTGAAGCCAGCGCCATTCCGACGCACAGCGCCAGCGCAGCGACGCTCACACGCTTCCCCAGACGTCTGCGGTTCTCCAGCTGCTGCTCCAGATATCGAAGTTCACTCTCGCAGCGCGGACAGGTCCCGGTGCATTCTCCCTGAAAACTGCATTCGCGGGTGACATACGGTATATCATTCTCATCAGCAATGCGCTGACGGATCTCTTTTAAAATCTTACATTTCTGTTTGCCGCTCACAACGAAGCACCTCCTTTTTCCGACACCGTTTTCAACTGCGTGTCAGAGGTATGCTGACTGATTGTCTAAGTGATCAAGACGCCTCGGCGTTCCTGCCGCGCCGCGCTTACGTGCAAAGCACCTTCCTCACGGTAAGGCTGCGATCCGCATAAGGCGTTCATCTTCTATATATATTTAATCACAAAAATGTGTATGCTTTGCGAAAATTTCTCTTTTTCTGTGAGAAATCACCTGTTCATTAAAGCCCCATGAATTGGCGTAAAGAAAAGCTCCCGGTTACCGCTCAATCCGGCAGCCGGGAGTTTTTCTCCTGAATGCAAACAAATATTTGCGCGTACCTGCGAGCGGTGCCGGATGGAGCAATTGGGCGGCTGGGAGCTTGCTCACAAGGCCGCACAAATTGCGAACAGACGATAGCGCGACAGCGCGACAATGAGCATGGAGCGCAAGCGGAATGCGAATAGCACCGCTCGATAAATAATATTTATTTCTTCCTGACCGGATAGCAGATTTCCGTAATGAACTCGTCCGGGTTCTGCGTCTCGTGCGGACTGACGTGATAGATGTTGAACATCGGCTCTGCCGGTTCATATCCGTTCGCTTCCATCCACGCGATCACCGCGGCATAAACATCCGTGATCCGGGTATAGCTCCCCTGATAGGTACAGCTTGCGACCGTAACCTCCGGAAGCGTGCGGAACTTCACATGCTCTGTATCAGGATAGCTTCCCCTGACGGTTTTCCACGCCATCATATCCACATTTTCTTCTTTGTATTCGCCGTCGAGATAGGTGACCGCACAAAGACAGGGATCATCCTCCACGAGATTCATCCGGCAGGTCTCCTCTGCCAGCTTGCCCCAGATCATGCCTTCCTCTTCGTAACGGGGAATGGTCATCCGGATGGTGGCAGCGTAGCGTTCGGGAAAAGTCTTCAGAATAACGTTATAACTCATATCTTCTTCCTTTCTCAGCCTTTTCCTGGCTGCGTCCAGAAGCGTCAGCTTATATGCCGTATCCTTTGATAAGGCCTCCAGTTCTTCCCAGAATTCTGACGATATCTGCAAGGGAAAAGCCCATATCCTTCAGGGCGGCAATGCGTCCTGCCGCAGGAAGCTGATCCTCTCTGTAATATCGGTAATCCGTGTAGCGATCAATTTCTGCCGGTTTCAAAAGGCCGATCTCATCATAGTGGCGGAGCATTCTGACACTGACTCTGGACAGTTTTGAAAATTCTCCGATTTTCAGCATGTCGGTACCTCCTGTTGCTGTTTTTTGAGCTCGTGTCAAGTATACTGTCTGCCACAGTGTGAGAGTCAATATAATTTAGCTGTCTATTCCTATTTTTCGAAATCACCTTCTGAATGAGAAAATACCTGTTTTTTTCCGTGTTCTCCGATAATTTTCTCCATCCATATCATGTTATACCAGCGTCCGAACTTATGACCGCACTTATGGAACTCGCCTGCCTTGACATATCCCATA
>CADABA010000251.1 GCA_902785985.1 uncultured Lachnospiraceae bacterium | reverse complement strand
ATTTATCATCCACGAGGCAATCCCTGAAAAGTAAAGCACCGGAAAGATCCGGTGCTAATGTTACATATTTTTAGGGACATTTTCAAAAATGGTTGACAGAAGAGAGATCGTTCTTCGGGTTTCCGCCTGTAAGCGTGATCTTTCTTCCAGCCTCACTCGCGAGGAGATGATCCTTCGGGTCCTGCTGATTACGGTGATCGTACATAAGGCTTCGTCTGTAATGATGCTTCTTCTTCAGGCTTCGCACACAGGAGTGATCGTCTTTTATATTCATTCGAACAGTGAAAACGAATAAATCCGATCAGCATGAAGCGTATTCCCTGTAAGGCCGGGTCACCTTCCAGAGCCACTCGCGCTCCTCCCCGGAGAGGAAAGGCGAAATCTTCTCAAAGACACCGGCATGATATGCATCCAGCCGCTCGATATCTCTTGGCTGCATGACGGACGGATCGATCCCACGAAGGTCGATCGGCACCCATGTGAGCGGCTCGAAGCGCAGAAAACGACCGTACTCATTTTCCACGTCCGGTACGGTCAGGAGGATCGTCTCCGTTCGGATCCCGTATTCATTCTCTATATAGATCCCCGGCTCATCCGATACGATCATGCCTGCCTCAAAGACCGCGTCAGCCTGTCCCGGTACAGATCTCCAGCGTATGCTCTGCGGTCCCTCGTGGACATTCAGGATGTAGCCGATCCCATGTCCCGTTCCGTGATCATAATTGACCGCATGCTCCCAGAGCGGCATTCTTGCGCAGGCATCCAGCAGGACTCCTGTCGTTCCGTGAAGGAACCTTGCGTTCAGAAGATTCAGGTTCGCGATCACAACAAGCGTGAAATCCCTCTTCTGTCTGTCGGTCAGCGGTCCGCATACGATCGTACGGGTCACATCCGTCGTTCCGCCGAGATACTGTCCGCCGGAATCCACAAGATAAAAGCCCTCCGGTCTGATCTCCGCACAGTTATCCTCTGTCGCCTGATAGTGCGCCATCGCCGCGTTCGGGCCGTAAGCAGAGATTGTAGGAAATGAAAGGCCTATGAAACCGGGGATCTGTGCCCGAAGCGCATCGAGCTCCCCGGCGGCTGTCATCTCCGTCATCGTCTCCTTTCCGATCTTCTCGGTGAACCGGAAAATGAATCTGCACAGCTCGACCGAATCCAGGAGGTATGAATGATATATATTCTGGATCTCGACCGGGTTCTTCACCGACTTCATGAGTTCTGTCGGATTTGCGGAGCAGATGAGCTCTGCCTTTTCCTTCAGAATATCCGCGACGCGCACGCTGATATTCTTCGGGTCGACCAGGATTTTCCCCTGGACGGATGCCTTTTCAAGAAAGCTGAATACCTCACTGTATTCGCAGAGAGTGACCCCGATCTTTTCCGCATAGGTGCGGAACGCAGCGTCCGTCTCAGAGCTCTGGATAAAACAGGGTTACATTGGATATCATCCCCGCGCATATTGAGCGCCCAGCAGATGTCGTCAAGCTTCGAGAGAAAGAGCCAGTCACAGCCTTTCTTCGAAAATGCACTGCGGATCTCCCGGATCTTTTCCTCCGCTGTCTTTCCTGCAAGATCTTCCGGGATCGTATAGACGGGGTGTGACGGGAGCTCCGGTCTGTCCGTCCAGACCGCCCTAGCCGGGTCAAGATCAATGCGTACGGATGCTCCGACTTTCTCCGCAAGCCGTTCAAATCTCCTGCCCTTCGTCAGATTCATGCATCGCCCGTCAAACGCAAGGACCATCCCGGAACCGAGAGATTCCGCAAGATATGCCTCCACTGTAGGAACGCCCGGTGTCCCGGATCGCATGAGCCGGATGGCGCTTCCGGAAAGTTCCGCAGCTGCCGAAATAAAATATCTTCCGTCCGTCCAGAGCTCTGCTGTCTCCATCCCGATGACCAGATCGACATTATCGCTCGTACAGCCTGAGAAATATTCCGTTACCTTGAAAAAATCTCCGACATATTCCGAGGAATGGAAGTCCGTCGACGGGATGAGAAAATAGTCGATCTCATTGTCCGCCATGTATTTTCTGAGTCTTGCGATCCTGTCATCTGAAACGTGCATACCGTCATCTCCTCCAAAAATATTATCCTGAAACACTTAATCTCCGACGCAGAATTCCCGTCACCCGGGTCATGAAATGAATGCGCCGGTTGAACTTCATCGTTTATTACTTCATGAAAATGTCAAACACTTACAGCGAATCCGAGAACATCAGCGATAAATGCGTGCACCATCTCCGGCCACACCGTGACTTCAAAGACAGGGACGTCATCCCGTGTTCTTATTCCGCTCCCAAAATGGTCATTTTCCTGAAGAAGACGAATCGTCTCCTCATCGACTCCCAGGTCTCCGCGCACCGCTGCCTGTGTAATCTCGTGACACTGCTCATACGTATAATCGGGACTGTTCCTGTAATCCGCCCATTCTTCATTTGCAAGCGAGAGTCCGTGCTTCCCTCTTGAGAAAATATGCAGGGAGTGTCTTATGCCGTGTTTCTTAAGCGCCTCCGCGTAGCGATAGCTGTTGCTCACCGGAACGCTTGCATCCGTCGATGTATGCCAGAGAAACGTCGGCGGCACATCCTCTGTGACCTGCGTCTCCAGAGAGGCATACTGAAGCTCATCCGATACGGTGACGCATCCGGGCATGGGATAGGGCCCGGCGGGTGCCTCTTCCATTTTCCCTTCCAGAAGAGCTTCCTCTCTGTTGATCCCCAGAAGAGCTTTGATCGTCCCGTTATGTGTATCCGTCGTCGAGATGACCGGGTAGCAGAGAACAGAAACGTCCGGTCTTGCGGAAAGCACGGCCAGCTCCGGATCTTTTTCCGGCGCATCTTTATGGTGGACCGCAAGGGAAGCAGCAAGATGACCGCCGGCTGAGAAACCGAGAACTGCTATCTTTTCGGGATCGATCCCAAATCTCTCTTTACCGGAGCGGAGCAGTCTCATGGCGCGGCCGGCATCGCCGAGCGCCTGCATTTTGAGCGGTGCGAGATCCATAAGGTCGATCGTGTAGACCAGCACGAAGGTATTGTAGCCTTTGGAGAAGAATCGCTTTGCAACGATTTCCCCTTCTCTGGAGGAGACGAACTCATACCCTCCCCCGGGAATGATCAGGATCGCCGGATGGATCTCACGATCCTCGTGAAGGTACGCCATGAAAAACGGCCTGAAACCGAAGGCCATCGGATAATCATATTCATTTTCCTTGTAGAGTTCTATTCTTTCACAGATCATATTTACCTCCTCATTTACGTCAGGGGTCTGCCGTTTAATACGACGCAGTATCCGCTGCGCATCCAATACAGGTCGCTCCGTGATACATGATCGGAAATCCGTGGCCGGCAGAAGCAGCCGCATACCGAACCGAAATGAAAATATTCACCGGTTCACTGTGAGCAACACTATAAAGGAGGGTAACACAAAAACGCAAGTCCCGCAATGGAGCAAGCACTCCCTTACTGCCCGTTTACGGCGCGGCAGGAACGATATGTGATTTCTGTTCGTCAGGCCAGAGATTTGCCCGTGGTTAGTCTGTTCCCACATCCGGCTTCCTTCAGATTCCACCTCGCGACAGACACCCTTGCCTTTGGCTGTATCCTTCCCACTACCGGGGCGGATTCGGGACTTTCACCCGTTAGACTAGAAAAAGGATCGGCTCCGGGAGGGCCGATCCTTTTTCGCCATCTCATTCTGCCTCTAAATGTAAAACCGCCAAATCATAATAGCACTCTTGGGGTTTCTTTTTATGAAATAACGACACTATATGTATGCCTCAGTGCGTTTTTTAAACGCATATCCGTTTCCGAAACCAACTTATCTCTGAGCAACCTGCCCAGAACAATCCCCGGGTCCCGATCAATTTCTCTGGCGAATTGACAGATTACTGATTCATCATAAAATCCATGCTGTTTAATAAATTGCTCATATGGCTCCTGTGGAATAAGCTTCATCCGTGCGTAACGATCTGCTTCATCCTCAGCCTCATCGTGAAAAGACACTCCCAGATCACCATTCAGGATATGTCCGATTTCATGAAACAGGGTAAACCAAAATGTATCTGCATAATGCTTTCGATCATTAACCATAAGCATAATTTTTCCATCTACCCGTTTTGTGGCTCCATTGATACCCGAGTTCTTCAGATTTGGAAGCGCAACAAGAGCAACCCCTGCCTCTCCAAAAGCTTCTTTAATTACCGGAAGAAATCCAGAATGATTCCCTGTCTGTGTTAAGGCGAACGAAACTGCTTTCTCAAACTTCTTTTTATTGTATTTCGGAATCTCCATTTTAATCGTTTGATTGATGCCAATCTGTACCATTGCATTCGCATTGACCGTATTCGATCTGCTTAGATTTTCAGAATAACTTCTGAAGTTCACAGCAAGATTTTTTTCCTCCAATACAGTTAACGAAGAAATGGAAAGAAATTCCCGAACGCACTTAATCTGTTCATCTACTCTGCACGGAAGATCCGGAAGCTTGAAGTGATCTCGAAAATACTTATAATCGATCAGTTTAAAAACCTCTCGTTCCCGTTTTAATTCTTCCTCCGACTGGATCTCTGCCAGTTTTTCATCATAAGCCTGCTGCAGATTAAGCCAGTAAGCAATCGTAGTCCCAAGCATTCTTGACAGCTTTGTTGCAATATCAATGGAAAGGCTCTGCTCACCTCGGATAAGAATACTCAGGTTTTTTGGAGTAGTACCAAGTCTTTTTGCAAAATCCTCCTGTGTCAGACCGCTGTCGTCAACCAGTTCTTTGAGATAATATCCTGGATGGAATGCAATCGTATCGTTATATTCTATATAATTACTCATAATGTGCACTCACCTCTCTTATCTCTACAATCTTGACTACAGCTGCTATTTCATCAATATTACACGGATCAAAAACATTTTCTTCTTCGTTAAGAGGCTGCAGAATTATTCTCCACTTATCCCGTCTCGTCTTGACATCAATCGCAAAGAATCCTTCCAGCTTTCCGTTTAACTTATGAAATCGAAACGTTGGCATTACAATGATATCTTTTATCACTTCTGCCTGCTCGATAGCAGTGATTCTTGCCAACAAGCTCGTTGCCAGTCTCTTGTCGCCGCCAAAAAGCTTTGTCGCCTCTTTTAAACTTTTACACTGCCTTTCGGTTTTGATGTTTGAATAAATAATTCTCAC
>CADABA010000250.1 GCA_902785985.1 uncultured Lachnospiraceae bacterium | reverse complement strand
TACGCGTCTGCTGTTGCTTGGTGAACTCTGGCATAGCCAGATTCCAGCCTTGTTTAGCTCAGAGTTATTAACTCGTAACGTTAGTTTCGCAATTACCTACTTACTACAACCGATTTTTTGAAATGCCAAAAATGGACGCAAAAAAAGCAGTAAATCTTTTCAAGACTTACTGCTTTGTGTACCGCTGTGATGTTCGGCGGCTATTCAGTTTGAGCACAGTGTAAGGTGACAGTATAAACCCTCGTAGTTTTCCCCATTTTACACCTTTTTACGATATTGCTTGGGAGATCACAGTTCCTTTTTCTCAAAAATGCGAATAGATATTTTCATGGATACAAGGAGTAACCCGACGCCAGCAACACCAAGAATAATGGATACAATCACGGAAGAAGTTTTTTGCATGAGCGACAAAATCAACTCCATATCAGGATGGAACACTTGAAAAATAAGAGTTGGCCCCAGCGAGACAAGCAAAATAGCGACGGTAAATACAATGCGGGCTTTTGTAATTCCGCACTTAATTGCGATAGGGGTATATACCCCATAGAGGATTCCCCCCACCAAAAAGACCGCCAGCGCTTCCGCGATATTCAAAAAACCAAGTCCAGGATAAACGGCGGCGATAATCGAGTAGATAGCAATACAAGCCCCGTAAAAGATCATGTAGCAAATATATTTTGCTATAACATAGCTTTTTCGGGGAAATGGTGCTGCACAAAGCAGAGCCATAGCTTTTGGACTTTTTTCTTCTTCCGTCGCAACCGCCTGCATGAAAATCACCTCTATTAAGATTACCATATAGAGAAAAACGAACATCCCAATTCCTTGTATTTGCGTTGTATTTCTCATCAGGATTATCACAAGCAGCGGAACGAGGATACTGATTCCTAAAAAAGCTGCAACAGACTTCTTCACAAGCAAAAAATCCTTTTTTACAAGGTTAGCGATCATTATTGTCACCTCCGATATACGCGAGCATAATATCTTCGATAGTTGCCTTTTCGAGCAAAACATCCGGCAATTCTTTTTTCACTTCCGCGACCTGATTTGTGAGTCCAGTAAAGCCATAGGATGAAACCTTTAGGCTTTTTATGAGGTTTTTGTTTTGATCGTTGAGCAACGCAGCACTACCTTTGACAATGCGGAACATGTCGAGGAGTTCATCTTTGCTTTGCTGAAAAATAATTTTCCCTCCGTCAATGAGAATGAGTACATCCGCAATTTTATCCAGATCGGAAGTAATGTGCGTCGAGAAGAAAACGCCTTTGCCGCCGTTTTTCATGTATTCCTTGATAATCTCTAAAAACTGACTTCGCACAAGAGGATCAAGACCACTCGTAGGCTCGTCCATAATAAGAAGCTCGGCCTGATGGGAGAGCGCCAAAACAAGAGCATACTTCATTCTCATGCCGCTTGAAAGTGTGGAAATCTTTTGTTTTGGATCAAGCTCAAACTTTTCCATATATGACCGATAATCGGCATCGCTCCATTTGGAATAGGCCGGTGCAATAATGCTTTTCATGTCTCTCATGGACAGGTCATTATAGAAATAGCTCCCGTCCATGACAATGCCGATCCGATCCTTGATCTCTTGTTCGTGTTCTTCCGCATCTAATCCGAAGATTTTTATTGTTCCCGCGTCTTTGTGTGCGAGGTTGAGAATAGAGCGTATCGTTGTGGTTTTACCTGCGCCATTGGCTCCGATAAAGCCGGTAACACATCCTTCCGGCAGTGAAAAAGAAACGTTGTCAAGTGAAAACGCTGGATACCTTTTCACAAGACCATTCACTTCAAGAATGTTATCCATGGTTAATCCTCCTGATATAGAATATCCAACATTGCATATAGATCGTCCTTTGCAATGTCAAACAGTTTTGCATTATGAACAGCCTTTTGCAAATCCTGTTCTATGATGCGTCGCTTGGAATCCCGGAGCAATTCCAGATTGCCCATAGATACGAAAGTCCCTCTGCCCGCCTGACTGACAGCAAAGCCCTCTTTCTCCAATTCCTCATAGACACGGCGGATCGTCAAGACGCTTACTTGAACATCGTTTGCAAAATTACGAATGGACGGTAAAAGCTCACCATCCTCTAACTCGCCCTTTAAGATAGCGCCCTTGATTTGTTCCTTGATCTGCACATACAAAGGAACATCAGACGAATTGGAAACTATCACATTCATTTTCTACCGCCTCCCTACTGTATATATCTAACAAGTACAGTATACACTAACATCACAAGCTTGTCAATACTCAGAAGATTATGCTTGATTTATCACGGAATAGCGAGGCTTTCTGCCTATTGTTTTGTTGATTGCTTCTTTATCATACACAAGCATTCGCGCCGGGATTGTCGTTGCCGTAACCTTCCAGCAGGTTGATGGCTCCCCAGATACCGAGACCTGCGCGGCCTCCTTCTTTTTCAGCCGTTATCGGCTGCACTTTGTTTTGCTGCATTTGCAGCGTGTTTCTGTCCGTATCGTTCCGCCACCGAAAGCCTTATCTTTCTTCTCTCTTGCCAGCACGGCTTGCTTTCCGGCAGATCCAAAACCCGGGCATGAAAAAAGCCCTCTGCTATATCATCAATTGTGCTTATAGCAAAGGGCTCCATTTCTATCGTCATTATTCAGTTGTCCTGTAAATCCTACAGCCCCATCGGTGCGTCCTCCTGATTCTGTTTGTCATCCGGCATCCACAACGTCAAACTGCTCATTAGCTTTCAGCTTCAGTCTGTGGTCGAGGTACTTCTCAATATCAAAAGTGAACCTCTTGTCATAATCTGCCGTGTACTTGTAATTCGGATGCTGGGTCAGATCATATTTGTCCGAAAGAAATGGTCTGACGCCGCGCAGCTGCAGGATGCATTTGCCGCCGTTCATGACCTGAAGTTCATCTACGGACAAAAGATCGTGACCTAATTTCTGATAGTTCAGAGAGTGGGACTGCTCCCGTCCTCTGCTCTCCCCAGTGTTGTAGGTGTCGATGGTCTCCTTACCGAGTGCCTGGTTGAGATCTTTCAGCGTGGTCGGCTCTGTTCCTCCGAGAAACAGCCGGGAGTCCATATTGCCTATGATGGTGTCTGCATTGTCCTTGTAAATCGCCTTGAGCTGGGACTGGGCCTGCAGCACCAAGCATGCCGATATTTCACGGCTTCGGATCGTGGCTACCAGCTTTTCCAGATTCGGAATCTGTCCGATATTGGCTGCCTCATCGATCAGGCACCGGACATGTACCGGAAGTCTCCCGCCATACACATCGTCTGCCTTCTCACAGAGCAGGTTGAAAAGCTGCGTATAGATCATGCTCAGCAAAAAGTTGAACGTCGCATCCGTATCCGACATGATCAGGAAGAGTGCCGTCTTTTTGTCTCCCAGGGTGTCCAGCTCCAGTTCGTCATAGGCTGTGATGTCCCGAAGCTCCTGAATATCGAACGGAGCCAGCCTTGCACCGCAGGAAATGAGGATGGATTTCATCGTTTTGCCAGCCGCCAGAGTAAAGAGGCGGTATTGCCGGCATGCGAAACATCCTGGCTTTTTCTTTTCCAGTGCTTCAAACATCAGATCCACCGGATTCTTGAACTCTTCATCATCCTCCCGGACCTCCATCGCATTTAGGAATTCCAGAAGTGTTGCAAAGTTCTGTTCCTCCTCCGGCGCTTCGTAATGGATATAGGCAATCAGTGCCGTATACAGAAGTTTCTCTGCTTTCTCCCAGAACGGATCCCCCGCATTTCCTTCCCCTTTGGTGTTCGCCATCAGGGTCGTGACCAGCTTCAGAATATCCTTCTCGCTGTGAATATAGGCAAAGGGGTTATACCTCATGCTCTTCCGGAAGTTCTGAGTATTGAATATTTTTACAGAGTAGCCCTGCTTCCGCAAAAAGTGGCCGCAGGAGACTACGATATCCCCTTTTGGATCTGTGACGACGAAGGATACCGGATAGGTTTTTGAGGTGCATTGAAGTAAATTTGGCTTCAAAACGAAGCGAGTCTTACCTGAGCCGCTGCCGCCAACGATCAGAACGTTCTTGTTCCGAGCGTTGGCCGGATTTTTTGGGCGGCTGCTCATGGTCAGTCCCTCCGTCTTCGTCAGAATGATGTTGTTTTCCGGCTTCTCGTCCATAAACGGCTCGATGTCCTTGTGTGTCCCCCAGCGGGCGGATCCGTATTCCGTGTTATGACGGTATTTCTTGGCATTCTTGCCCTTCAGGTAAACCGCCAGCCGAAGTGCAGCCCCGCACCCAAGGCCGATCAGAAGATCCAGGGGATGAAAGCTGGGGAGCGGATTCTGCAGCGCCACCGGCAGCGTCGTCATAAAGGACAGCAGTTTTTCCGATGAGTTCGCTCCTGCCGCCAGCCGCCAACCTTCCCCCAGGTTCGTAGCAATCAGCCCGACAAAGATATAGGGGAAATTCAAAAGGAGCAGCCGTTTCAGTTTCTTTGTATCGATCCTCATAACGTGTGCTCCTTATCTTTATTCCTCACCTTGTCCGGGATGGATGCCACAAGCTCCTTCATCTTCTTCAGGACTTTCAGGACACTGGGCCGGTCTTTCTTTTTCATGACTGCGGCAGAGTATTCCTTAAAGGCCGCCGTCAGCGCATCCGCATCTCTCGCCTTGAAAAACACGATATACCTTGGAGGCTGCTGGGACGCATCCTTTCGGATGGCGTAATCCACGCCGTACTTCTGGGCGACCTTCTCAAAACCGCGAAGATCTGTCTTGGCGATATCCATGTTGGATACGCCCTGATTCTGCCCGATCAGTTCTTTTACCGTCTGTTTGCCGTGCGGGATCGCATTTTCTTTGGCCTTTGCCGCTTTCTCCGTCGCCTTTTTCTCCTTGACCAGTCCCCGGTGCCGAAGGTATTTCATGCAGGCAGCCACTACATTCCGGGCAGTCAGCTTTGTTGTCGTGACCGCAAGATTTACAGTCCTGTTTTCCACTTCTTCCTGCAAAGCCTATCCCTCCTTTCACATCTCGTGACCGGCCGGAAACCGGATCACTTTATGGTCTCCCTTCGGGGACTCCTCCCTTCCGGGGCCTTCCCGGCTCATCCGTTTTGCCATGGTCCGCTTCACCTGATCCTCCGGAATGGGAAGCACCATAATGCTTTTCCCCATCTTTACGAAAGTCTCCGGCTGATGAAACTTCGCTTCAAACCGTTTCATCTGCTCATCGGTCAGGGATCCGAAGCTCTCCTCCGTCAGGCCGACCACCAGGAAGTCCCCGGCGATGATGTCCTGCAGCTCTCCATCCTCTCCATAAAGAGCACGGTTCAGAACAGCACCATTCAGCTTTCCTTCCTCGTTGCAGATGATACCGACCGGTTCCTCATACGGGTACACGCACTGAATATATCCGCCGACCGCTTCCTGCAGGTCTTCCAGCTCCGTTCCGATTTGGACGGGTTTCGGATACTCTCCCGGTTTTACCAGAAGCACATCCATCAGCTCCGGCGGGCTGATATCCCTTTCTTCACCGGCCTGAAAAGAGACATCCGCATAGTCCTCGGCAGAATCCATGTCATACATGGAATTGTTCCAGTTTTCGGAAGCGATTGCCTCCGCTTCCTCCCTGGACTCTGCCTGCACCTGCACGGTCTTCTCCAGAACCTCGGTGATTTTGATGTCATATTCCTTCATAGGCACCTCCGTCAGGTCAGGGACAGTACCGGCATCTTCTCGTCTTCCTCTTCCACATACATGGTGCGTTTCTCGATCATCTGCTGCGTAAGATAGATGTCGGATGCTGTTAAGGAGATGATGTCTCCTTCCTCATCAACCGCATAGATCAGCGCCGGGCCATCCAGATATTTCTGCTCTCCGATCTTAAACAGGAGCTGCCTGTCATAGCTGATGACAAGATCCAGATCCGGAGCAATCTCGATGACTTCATCGTCTCCGAAGCAGGGAAGAAACTCCTCCGCCTGATCCTCAGTGATGACCTTCATCGGCTCTCCGGGAGTGATTGCAATCATGAAAGGCATCTGCCCCTCGTCATCATATCTGACTGCCGAGATCATTTCGTTCCAGATTTTCAGGAACTCCATAACCGCCTGCGCCTGGGCCATTTCTCTCTGACTCATTTTCCTGGGCTCTTCGTTTTTCCCACAGCAGTCACAGGTATGTCCATAGCCGTTTCTGTAACACATATCAAATGTCCTCCTTATCGTGCCTGTTCTCTGTTTCTCTTTTTCTGCCACTGAT
>CADABA010000249.1 GCA_902785985.1 uncultured Lachnospiraceae bacterium | reverse complement strand
GTGGACATTGTGTAAGACATTGTGTAGCGTATATCGCTACCGGTGCAACGGTGAATGAAGCAGGAAGCTCCGACTTCTATAAGTCGGAGTAGTTCACGCCTGTTGTATATCAGGAGTCAATTTACAGAATCATGTACCTGCAAGCAGCCGATAAAGTGCTCGACATCGGAAATGTACCTCTGATGCATTATCTGGCAGACAGATTTGCTTCACCTACTCTTGCCGGTTTTACAATGATCCTGAGCAAAATCCTGAACTTCCTCATCAATCTGTTCCTGAGGATTTTTGACAGCTCTCTACAGGCATTTGTACTTCCGGAGATCATTGCGATTCCTTTCGGATTTCTTGCCATGTGTCTGGCTGTCTCCCTCGGAATGACATTTAAGCAAAAGATATGTAAAAAAGAATAATCAGTCAGGACCACCGGCTTAGCCGGTGGTCCTGACTGTTACGGAACAGGGAAACAGAGGCTGCGGCCGTAATCTACCTGCAGGCGATTATCAGGACTGTCAGTTGACTGAAAAATCCTCTATAATAAAGGTAAAGGAGAATATCAAATGAGCGATTACAGTTTTGGAAACTATCTCTATGAATTGCGCAGGCAGTCCGGATATGGTCAAAAGGAAGTAGCCGCTTTCTGCGGAGTAACAAATAAAGCCGTTTCAAAATGGGAAAATGGAAGATCAAAACCCAAGGTTTCGCTCATCCGGAAACTTGCTGAGCTGTACAGGATATCACCGGACACTTTACTGGAAAAATATGAGGAAAGAAAAAAGCAGAACATTACGGTAATTGTTCTGACAGGCGGCCCGTGTGCAGGAAAAACAACCGCCATGAGCTGGATTCAAAATGCGTTTACCGAGAGAGGTTATAAGGTCTTATTTGTTCCGGAAACGGCAACGGAACTGATTGGCGGCGGGGTCGCTCCCTGGACCTGCGGTTCCAATCTGGATTACCAGTGCTGTCAGATGCGTCTTCAAATCGAGAAGGAAAGGGTATTTCTGTCTGCAGCAGAGACAATGCCCGACGAGAAAATCCTTATTGTCTGTGATCGGGGCATGATGGATAACCGGGCTTATATGACGGAAATTGATTTTCATATTGTCCTTGATCGGATCCAGAAAAATGAAGTGGAAATTCGTGACAGCTATGATGCAGTATTTCACCTGATGTCTGCAGCGAACGGTGCCCCGGAGATCTATTTAAAAAATAAGGAAAACAATCCGGCACGTACCGAAACGCTGGAACAGGCTGTGGATCTTGACAATAAACTTATTTCCGCATGGACAGGTCATCCCCATCTGCGGGTAATTGACAACTCAACTGGATTCGAGGGCAAAATGAAACGTTTGATTTCAGAAATTGCAGGATTTCTCGGTGAACCGGAGCCTTACGAAATTGAGCGGAAGTTCCTCATCGAATATCCTGACATTGCAGCGCTTGAAAAACGCGGTGACTGCCAGAAAGTTGAAATTATCCAGACCTACTTGAAAGCAGGCGAAAACGAAGAGGTCCGTGTTCGACAGCGCGGAGCGAACGGAAGCTATATTTACTTTAAAACGATCAAAAAGAAACTTACGGATACCACCCGTATTGAAATAGAAGAACGGCTCTCCCAGGCAGAATATCTGAAGTTATTGATGGAGGCCGACACTTCTATGCATCAGATCAGAAAGACGCGGTATTGTCTGACATATAACAGCCAGTATTTTGAAATTGATATATATCCGTTCTGGAAAGATCAGGCAATTGTTGAAATCGAGCTCCTGAGTGAGAAGGAAGAGATTCAGATGCCGAAGTTCCTGAAGGTCATCAAAGAAGTAACAGAGGATAAATCGTATAAGAATGCCTCGTTAGCTCGTTTGTAGGGAGAAGCAATACGGAAAACACTGAATGAAAATTATGGAACTGAACAAAATCGGAATTGCGCGATGAAGAATAAATCAGGGAAAGAAGCCGGTGCGGGCACACACAGAGAAAAATGCAGGGCCGCGGAAAACGGCAGTCAGTGCCGGATCTGAGCCTCGTAAGAGGAACACGGTCATTCGAAAAAGCATGATCATGGATTGGAGAAGCAGCGACCGATGATGAGAGTCTGCCGTCCCGGCTCTTCGGAGTCAGAAGAAGTGATTCAATTTAACGGATCAGGGAAACCGACAGTGAAAGAAGGAACAGGTATGGAAGAGAACAGAGAAAAGAAGAAATCTTTGAAAATAGAACAGCTTTTTGATATCCTTTGCCTCGCTGCATCCTATGCGATTCTGTTCCTGCTCCCCGGGAAAGTCAATGCCTTCTTTTATCTGATCTTCGGAGCGGCTGCTTTTCTGTTCTGTATCGGATTCTTTCGTCTTGGTTTTACAATTGACGCGCCGGCAGACTCAAAGGAAGAACGGGTAATCGGAGCTTTTTATGCAGTCTTTGGGGTATTGGTCAATACGGCCGGGCTTTATGGCATCAATCTGGACAATGGCAGCGGGCGCAGTATTATGATCGCGGTCCTTCTGCTGATCGAAGCGCTTGTCTTATATGCCATGGCTGGAGGCGGAGCCAAAACGCCGGAAGACAGGAGGATGGCTGCCATCGTGTTTCGAACTGCGGCAGTTCTTCTTGCTGTTTTCGGGATCGCGTTCTCCATTTGGAAGCATTTCAGTGAAGCTTCCGTGATCATCGCGGTGACTCTTGTGATCGAAAGCATATGTCTGTGGAATCTGGGAGGCGGCATCAATCCCTTTAATTCGATGACTGACGAAATACAGACAGTCCCGGGGCTTCGGATTCCGATTGCACAATTGCAGCAGGACTTTGCCGGCGTTGAAACACAGCTGGGCTACCCCTGGATCGGGAAGGTCAAAACGATAAAGCAGGAATCGATCATTTACGGTCCGTCGGAAGACGGCTTCTTTGTTCATGGGTATTATCAGTACGGCCGTTTTTATGTTTCCGGCAGTACAAATGCCTTTTTTCCCGACCCTGAAGATGCGCAGGGACATGCGGTGACAGAGATTCCCGACAGGAACGGGGTCCTGCTTGCAAAAGAAGAACTTCCGAAAGCATATGCCGAAATGTTCACCCGGTATGCAGAGAACGGAAATGCTCAGTGGGCCGTAGAGTACAGAGATCAGACAAAATAGTGCAGGAATCTTCGATCCGGCAGGCAAATTAAAATGAAGGGTCAAAACGTCCGGATGATTCGTTTTTGCAAATTTTCTGTGAAAATGCGGATAGAAAATCCGATTCTGGAACAGTACCCGCAGAGAGGACACTGTATGGAAAGACAGTACCTCTTTGCGGGTGCTTTTTCATTTTTAAGGCCTTCTCAAAATCGGTCAACGGATCTATCATGAAATTGACCGACACGGTTAACGGAGGTGCGAGATGAATCCCAGATTTTATTCCCTGCCGGAAGAGAAGCAATCGGCGATCCTGAATGCAGGATTTCATGTATTTTCTCAGAACACCTATAAGAAGAGTCCCATGCGTGAGATCGCGGATGCGGCAGGGATCAGCAAAGCGCTTCTTTTTCACTATTTTCATAACAAAAAGGAACTGTACCTTTTTCTCTGGGATACCTGCTGCAGAATAACGGTCGAGGAAATGACCAGGAGCGGGGCTTATGAACAGACAGACCTGTTCGGAAGCATGGATTACGGCATGCAGGCGAAGCTCCGGCTGATGAGGCAGTATCCCGACATCGGCGTGTTCGCTGTCAGGGCCTTTTATGAAAAAGATCCGGAGGTCAGCGCGGATATTCAAAAAAGCATGGGGCAGTATCTGAATACTCATGCGGCAAAGAAACTGCAGGCG
>CADABA010000248.1 GCA_902785985.1 uncultured Lachnospiraceae bacterium | reverse complement strand
CGCCGCGAGCGTTTCTACGGCACAGCGAAGAGAAGCTTCTATGTAGGCGAGGATGTAAAGCAGGAGGATATCAAGGCGAAGTACACAGACGGCGTTCTGATCCTTGATGTACCGAAGGTCCAGCCGAAGGTAGAAGAGGAGGAAGCTCCGAAGTACATCGATATTCTCGGATGATCAGTGAATAAAGAAAG
Organism: uncultured Lachnospiraceae bacterium; assembly: GCA_902785985.1. Lineage (GTDB taxonomy): Bacteria > Bacillota > Clostridia > Lachnospirales > Lachnospiraceae > Chordicoccus. The sequence continues at coordinate 3,975 of CADABA010000248.1, read as the reverse complement.
ATATGAATCTGACCATCGGGTCCAGCAGGAACAATGGTCCATGCAGGAACTGATCGAATACACTGGGGGATTTAATCCCGGGTTTTGAAAACAGAACGGACTGTCCGTCATACCCCCGATAGTGGAACCCTGTCGAGGAGGGCGAAGCGGGCGGGGGAAAAGTGGAAAAGTAACTGCGGATGCAGCTTTTAAGATCCACATACATATAGGGGGCTGCGGGAGCAGCCCCCATTTTTTAGGATAATAAGCGGGACTACTCGGTAATTCAATTGCCGGGCAGTTCACAATAAGAAAAATAAACTACGAGGGGTGATGCGAAATGAGCGCAAAGAGAGATTATTATGAAGTCCTTGGCGTCCCAAAGACCGCTGACGACTCCCGGATCAAGCGCGCGTATCGAAAACTCGCAAAAAAGTATCATCCGGACGTCAACGCGAATAACAAGGCAGCTGAGGAGAAATTTAAAGAGGTTCAGGAAGCCTATGAGGTCCTGAGCGATCAGGAGAAGCGAAAGGTCTATGACAAGTTCGGCTTTGCCGGGCTTGACCCGTCGATGGCCTGGAGCTCTCAGAATGCAGGTGCAGGAAAGCGCACAGGTACCGGCGGCTGGTCTCCTTTCGGGGACGGCGGCTTTTGGAGAGAATACAATGATGGCGGAACGCATCGGTATGAGTACACCGGCAGCGGCGGAAGCTGGAGCGGTCCGCATGGCTTTACCGGAGATAGTAACGGATATCAGGAATTTCATTTTGAAGGGGGAGACCTCGATGATATTCTGAAGCAGGTGTTCAGGGACAGAACCGGTGGAAATTACAGATACGGTCATACAGGTCCGGGCGGCAGCTACAGCGGATTTGGCAGAGGAAGTGCAGGGACCGGGGGATCCGCTTCCCGTCGTGCAGATACGGAGCCTTCAGCGGAGATCACGATTTCGCTCGAAGAGGCATTTTCCGGCTGCGACCGGCTCGTTCGGATGCAGAATCCGGATGGCAGTGCGACCTCGCTCAACATGCATATTCCCGCGGGAATAGAAGAGGGCAAGAAAGTCCGGCTGGCGGGCAAGGGACCTCAGGGAAGCGATGTTTTCATTTTGGTCCATGTGGCTGAGAATAAGGAGTTTGAACGAAAGGGAGATGATCTCTACACGTCTGTGCGGATCCCGTATGCAACTGCGGTCCTCGGCGGAACAGCGGCCATTCGGACTTTGAAGGGTACTGTGAACTGTAAAATTAAAGAATATACCCAGGCCGGATCGAAGATTCGCCTGCGGGGAAAGGGAATGCCCAATATGCGGAAACCGGAAGTGCGCGGAGACCTGTTCGTCACGGTCGAGATCGAAGTGCCGAAGTATCTGACACCGGAGGCGAAGGAGAAGCTTCGGGAGTTTGAGAAGATGATCTGAGACACAGAAGGAGAGTTTTGGCCCCGGTGCAGAAAAAGTGGGAGGATCAAGCCCGGTGCAGAAAAAGTGAGAGAATCAAGCCCGGTACAGAAAAAGTGAGAGAATCAAGCCCCGGTGCAGAAAAAGTAAGAGGTCTAGTCTCCTGATGCAGAAAAGTACGAGGATCTCTCGCCTGATACGGGAAAAAGAGAGAGAGGCTTTCCCAATTGATATAGAAAAGTCAGGGATGTTTTTCTGCAGGCCGCAGATAAAATGAAGAGAAGATATGTCTAAATAGTATGAATAGAGAAAAGGTGCTTGGAAAAATATATTTTATGATGTACACTTTATGTCGCTTCACAACGGGTCAAAGAAGTCCGTATGAAGAGAGGAATATCCATGGACCGGAGAGGTCCGTATGAAGAAAGAAATATCAACGGATCAAAGAGGTCCGTACGATGAAAGGAATATTCATGGACATAAAAGTACTTGAACTTATAGACGGCGCGAAACAGGCGGAAGGCCTGACAGTCGTGATCGACGTGTTCCGCGCATTTTCTCTTGAAGCATATCTTATAAGCCAGGGGGCGGAGCGGATCTACCCGATCGGTGAGATGGAGGAGGCCTTCGAAATGAAGCGTTCACATCCGGACTGGCTGCTTTTCGGCGAGCGGGGCGGCGCAAAGGTCGAGGGCTGTGATTTCGGCAATTCTCCAAGCAGTGTCGCAGGTATGGACTTTACCGGAAAAACAATTATTCATTCGACGAGCGCAGGTACCCAGGGAATCGTGAATGCGGTCGGAGCTGAAGAAATCATTACGGGAAGCCTTGTCAACGCGGCTGCGGTCGCGAACTATATCCGCAGCAAAAATCCGGAGGTGGTAAGTCTCTGCGCCATGGGAAATTCGGGCGTGCGGCGGGCGAACGAGGATATTCTCTGTGCAGAGTACATAAAAAGCCTGGTCCTTGAGCAGACAATTGCGGAAACACTCTACGAGGACGATTATCTGGAGGTGTTCCACCGTACGGGAAATGAAGAGCCGTCGACTCTCACCATCCACGCGCTTGCCGATGAACTGAAGGCGAACGGGGGAGAGCATTTCTTTGATCCCGAGAGACAGCATATCTATCCGAAGGCAGATTTTGGAATGTCGACGAGGTGTGACGCGCTGGATCTCGTCATTCGTGTGACGAGGGATGCGGAAGGCAGGCTTGTGGCGGAACGGATCAAATCCTGATTTCATCCGTCTGACAGGGGACTCGAAAGGCAGGCTTTTTGCGGAAAAGATCATAGATTGAATCAGAGACGAGGTGCGGATTCCGCACCTCGTTTTTTGCATGTGGTTCGCAGCAGAAAGGATGCGTGCATAAAGGCTCGCGAGCGAAAATCTACGCCTCTCCGCTGGAGAAGGGATCTGCGTTCTCATTCATCGTATCCGTCACAGGATTTCGTTCTGCACGGGATTCCCGCATCTGCCGCATCTGATATTCTTTTATGAATCTTGCGAAAGGATCCCCCTCAGATACAACTTCATGGGCAGGCAGCAGACTGCTGCTCCTCACCTTCAGAAGCAGATTTGTCTTATCGTATTTATCGGAAATTGCAAATAAACTGCTCCTTATTGCAGCCTCTGAAAAAAGCATACAGTCCTTCATGAGGGCTTTATCCGGAGAGAGCGCATTTTCAAGGATGGCATCCTGTCGGATTAATTTGTTGCAGGTCTTTGAGTCCAGAATAATCGGAGAAGAATTCAGTGCAAGAATTCCTCTCAGTACAGTAGACTGTGCCGCATCCTTTATGTTCTGTCGTTCTCTGAAGACCGCCATTTTCTGGAAGAGCGGATTGTGCGTCTGATCAAGAGAGAACGCAAGCATTCCCATCGTTATATAGTATCTGATATCTGAGGAAAGCTCCAAATAGTTGAACATCAAAGCCATGAATCGCCTTCCGTCTTCATTGGCTATGAAGCTGTAGGCGATATCATTTTTCTCAAAGAGATACAGATCTCCGGTGAGTACATGTGGCTCAAGAACATCTCCATAGAAACCGTTTTCAGATTTCGTCCGTCTGAAAGTGAGACGCGTCCTTCCACTTTCAATCCTGATTGAAAGCGTAGCTTCCCTCAAGGACAGTTCTTCTACAGGGCGTATATCGTCATACAGGGCGTATATCGTCATCTTCTTGATGAGGAGAAAAGTAATAACAATAATAATCGCCATCATAAAATTTATTGGTGATCGGCTGCCGGTCCCGCTGCACTTTGTTTTTCCACTTGACCAGACTGCCGACAGACACGTTGGACGACGAATCCGACGGATGCTCGCAGATTTCCCATATGGGTATGTTAAACAGCTGTGTGAGGGCCGTCAGCACATCCAGACGGACTTCGCGGTCGTCGTCCTGTACAAACATTTTTCCGATCAGCGCAGCGGAGACATAGATGCCGAATTGCTGCTCAAGAGTCCGTGCAATTCCGGCGTAGTTCAATTCGATACCGCCCAATTGGTCCTCAAAGGACTTTTTCCATTCTATGAGCCTCTTTTTGACGAGGCGGGTATAGGAGTAGTTCGGATCGTGGATATCCTGTATGACA
>CADABA010000247.1 GCA_902785985.1 uncultured Lachnospiraceae bacterium | reverse complement strand
AACAGCTTGACATAAGAAGAACCGGCATGATATACTTGTGCACGTTGCCGGGATACGGCATTTCACCTCCATTCGGGGAGCGGAAACTCCAACCGCCGCTGAATGGAAGGCCAGTTATTAAATGATTCCACAGGAGGAAAGAAACATGATCGACAAGGCAAAAAAGCAGGCAATTATGGCGGAATACGGCCGCACAGAGGGTGACACGGGTTCACCGGAAGTTCAGGTAGCTGTTCTCACAGCACGTATCAACGAGCTTACAGAGCATCTGAAGGCAAACAAGAAGGATCATCATTCAAGAAGAGGTCTTTTGAAAATGGTCGGCCACAGACGCAGCCTTCTTGCATATCTTAAGAAAAAAGATATTGAGCGTTATCGTTCACTGATCGAGAGACTCGGACTCAGAAAGTAATGCAATTTATACGGGGCAGGATACTTCCTGCCCTTGATTTGCGTTAAGGACACAAAACGCGCTGCAAGGCGCAAAACAGGCCATACGGCCAGAAGGAAGGAAGAATGGGAGAATACAAAAGCTATTCAATGGAACTCGCAGGAAAAACACTGACGATCGACATCGGCCGTGTGGGCAAGCAGGCGAACGGATGCTGCTTTATGCACTACGGCGATACGGTCGTTCTGTCCACGGCTACGGCATCAAAGGCCCCGAGAGAAGGGATCGACTTCTTCCCGCTCTCTGTGGAATTTGAGGAGAAGATGTATGCGGTCGGCAAGATCCCGGGCGGCTTCAACAAGCGCGAGGGCAAGGCCAGCACACATGCAGTCCTGACGAGCCGCGTGATCGACCGTCCGATGCGTCCGCTGTTCCCGAAGGATTACCGCAATGATGTGACGCTGAACAACCTCGTCATGTCTGTCGATCCTGCATGCGATCCGGAAGTCGTTGCAATGCTCGGCTCCGCGCTTGCGACCAGCATCTCGGACATTCCGTTCGACGGACCGTGCGCGATGACACAGCTCGGCATGATCGACGGAGAATTCGTTGTGAACCCGGGATATGAGGAGAAGGAGAAATCCGACCTCTCCCTTACAGTCGCATCGACACGCGATAAGGTCATCATGATCGAGGCAGGCGCCAACGAGATTCCGGAAGAAAAGATGATCGAGGCGATCTACAAGTGCGATGAAGTGAACAAAGAGATCATCAAATTCTTTGACAAGATCATCGCCGAGTGCGGAAAGGAGAAGCACGACTATCTCCACTATGAGATTCCGCAGGAGCTCTTCGAGGCACTCTATGAGATCTGCCCGCCGGAAGAGATGGAGAAGGCTGTCTTCACGGATGACAAGCAGACACGTGAGAAGAACGTGGCTGAGATCAGAGCGGCATTCGAAGAAAAGTACGCTGATAACGAAGAGTGGATGGGCCTGATCGGTGATGCGCTCTATCAGTATCAGAAGAAGACCGTCCGTAAGATGATCCTCAAGGATCACAAGCGTCCGGACGGACGTTCCATCAGGGAGATCCGCCCGCTCGCAGCGGAGGTCGATCTGATCCCGAGAGCGCACGGTTCTGCAATGTTCACGAGAGGACAGACACAGATCTGTGACGTTGTCACACTTGCCCCGCTCTCCGATGCACAGCGCATCGAAGGCCTGAATCCGTATATTACGGAAGCAAGATATATGCACCAGTATAACTTCCCGTCCTACTCTGTCGGTGAGACAAAGCCGTCCAGAGGACCGGGACGGCGCGAGATCGGCCACGGCGCTCTTGCTGAGAAGGCCCTCATCCCGATGCTCCCGTCCAAGGAAGAGTTCCCGTACGCGATCCGTGCGGTCTCCGAGACATTCGAATCCAACGGATCGACATCGCAGGCTTCCATCTGCGCTTCATCCATGGCGCTCATGGCGGCAGGCGTTCCGATCAAAAAGAGCGTTGCCGGCATCTCCTGCGGTCTTGTGACCGGCGAGACAGATGACGACTATATCGTTCTCACGGATATTCAGGGTCTCGAGGATTTCTTCGGCGACATGGACTTCAAGGTCGCCGGTACGCATGACGGTATCACCGCGATCCAGATGGATATCAAGATCCACGGTCTGACAAGACAGATCGTCGAGGAAGCGATCGCCCGCACGAAAGAGGCGAGAGAGTATATCCTCACAGAGGTCATGGAGCCGGTCATCGCAAAGCCGAGAGCGGAAGTCTCCAGATATGCGCCGAAGATCGTCCAGATCAAGATCAATCCGGAGAAGATCGGCGATGTTGTCGGCCAGAAGGGCAAGAATATCAACGCTATTATCGCCGCGTACGATGTATCGATCGACATCGAGGACGATGGCTCTGTCTCCGTCTGCGGACAGGATCCGGATAAGATGGAGCAGGCGCTCGAGACGATCCGCATCATCACGACGGATTTCGAGAAGGGCATGATCCTCACAGGAAAGGTCGTCTCCATCAAGGAGTTCGGCGCATTCCTCGAGTTCGCGCCGGGCAAGGAAGCCATGGTGCATATCTCGAAGATCGCCAACACGCGTATCAATAAGGTGGAAGATGTCCTTCAGATCGGTGATGTCGTCCGCGCGATCTGCCTCGGCAAGGACAAGATGGGAAGGATCAGCTTCTCCATTAAGGACTGCCCGAAAGACGGCACGATCGGAAGAGTTGTCGCTTCGGCGGATCCGGAATAATTTATCTCAGTGGGAAAGACTCCTGCTTCTATAAGCGGGGGATAGATTAATATCCTGCTCGTCTCAGTGGCGAGTTACAATCCCCCACTGAGATAAACGCTCCGCGAGGATGCGCAGGGATTCGGTTTGGAAGATGTCAGCTTACGCTGACCCGAATCCCGCGCTAATTCTCGCGAGCGAGAATTTAACAGAGAATAAAGAATCATCAGGGGCTGCCGCATCAGAGCGGAAGACCGCTGTACGGGCGGAGAGCATTTCAAATGTCAGCCGTGTACAGTGCTCTTTCTTCTGAGTGCGGCAGCCCTGTTTATCTCAGTGGGGAAGATCCCCGCTTCTGCAAGCGGCAGGTAAAACGAGCGAGACTTGAACATGAATGTATGGTAAGTGTGAGGACAGGCGCTTGCGAAACTCTGTGCGAAATGGAAATTGTGTGAACGATTCAAACAATCTGCACAAGCCTTGGAACTTCTTCATGAACGAAAGATGTGGAATGAGCAAAAACCGTTCTGTCTGAGCGAAGCGATTGCCTGGGAGACTGTGAGAAATACCGATGAAAGGAGTCCAGATGGAGAGAATAGCGGAATTTGAAAAGGTCAGTTTTGAGAATTTTGAGGAAGCCATGCGGGACGCATTTCCCGGGATAACGGATCTCAGGGAAATCTATGACGGGATCTGCCTTCCGCGCCGCGCGACATCCGGCTCTGCAGGCTATGACTTTTTCCTGACGGCGGACATTGCGCTTGCGCCGGGGGAGACCGTTAAGATCCCGACGGGAATACGGGCGCGCATGGAGGAGGGATGGGTCCTTCTTCTCTATCCGAGGAGCGGCCTCGGCTTTAAGTTCAGGCTGCAGCTCAACAATACGGTCGGCGTGATCGACAGTGATTACTATTATTCGGACAATGAAGGTCATATTTTTGCGAAGATCACGAACGACTCCAATGAGGGCAGGAACCTCTCACTCAAAAGAGGGGACGGTTTTCTGCAGGGAATCTTCATGCCGTTCGGGATCACATACTCCGACGATGCGAAGGGAAAGAGGAATGGGGGCTTTGGAAGCACAGAGAGTATGAACGGTTCAGTAAATAAAGGAACAGAAAATTAAAAAGCAGGATAGAATTATTTTTCCGTGAATGTTTGACTGAATCAGTCCCGAAGCAGTCAATGTACAGTTCTTGACGGTCACATGATCAGAATGATAGTCTTGATTCATAAGGAGTTTCAGTGCGGTTTCATATAATTCTCTGAGGGAAGGTGAAATATGTTACGTAAAATGCTTTCTTTTCTGCTTTGTGCTGCTTTATCATGCACTGTATTTACAGCCTGCTCACAGTCGCAGGCGGATACTGCCGTCTCAGGGGTTTCTTCTGTTACAGATTCCGGAGTTGTTTCCGATGCAGCTGCAGCCTCCGGTTCCTCTGATATTTCCGATGCAGCTGCAGCCTCCGATCCTTCCGGCGGTTCGGAAATCGCTTCCAACGCGCATTTCAGAGGAGACCGGACTCTTCAGGAAATGTATGATCCTGACAAGGACGATCCTTCCGTACCGGTTGAAACAGATCCTTTTTATCCCGATTCGCTTGACCGTGCTGTCATCGGTGAGGATGACCGGGTTACGGTTACAGACACGGGAGTATTTCCCTTTAGCGCCATTGCCTTCATGAAGGTGCGGGCAAAGTGCGGATGCTCCAAGGAATGCTCAGGCTTCATGGCCGGGCCGAGCGGATTGATCACCGCTGCACATTGCCTTCAATGCTTGGAACACCATGCGCTGCTGGATCATGTTGATTTTTACTTCGGCTATCAGTCTGACAATAACTATTTATACAGATACAGCGGCGATTTCGAATATATATTTGGAACGGATTTCCTGGATACGGGAGGTGCATATTCGAAAGAATGGGATTATGGCTATGTTCTGTTCGATGAGAGTATAGGGTATAATACCGGCTGGTTCGGTACAGCCAGTCTGGAAGACATCGATATCACAAGTGAAGTTCTGACGGTGGCAGGTTACCGGGATGGTATTCTGAAATTTGACAGCGGCTTTGCAACGGTAGAGAATCCTCGGATTATCAGTTATACAGCTGATATGTGTCCCGGCAACAGCGGCTGTCCCGTATTCTTTTACAGAGGAAGGGATGTGTATGCTACGGCTATAAACGTTGCAGAAAACGAAGCGCGGCAGAAGAACTACGGCCGACGAATCAATGGATGGCTCTACGATCAAATGGAGGAAGACGGTGTGTTTGACTGATGCAGCGGACAGTAATCACCGGAGGCAGGAATACTGTCGACGTAATCTGTTCCGATCATACTGAAACGGGCTGTATCTCGTGGCTTCCGTCATGAGATACAGCCCGTCTTTCGTCTTCGGGAAATGGTTTCTTTTACCGGAGAGAAGAAATCAGTCCTCCTCTTCCTCCTCGTCAAATTCCATCTCGTCGAGAAGCTCGTCGAACGCGTCTGCGACAGCGTCGTACTCGTCGTCATCCTCGATGTTCTCGATCTCCGGGTCTGCGTCATCGCCTTTGTCGATGAAGCGGTAGATCAGGACCTCATCATCGTCCTCCTCGCCCAGCGGCAGGAGAGCAATATAGTCTTTCCCGTTGACAGGGAAGATCGCGAGGATCGCGCAGTCGACTTCGGTGTCATCGTCCAGTGTGAGGGTGATAATACCGAGATCCGTTTCTTCTTCTGAATTCAGATTTTCAAAATCAGCCAAGGAAAATACCTCCGTTCGTTTTATAAACCGTCGCTCTTTACAGTCAGGCTGATTTCGGCTTTTATAGCCTGCCGGACTGTGAAAAGTAACCACAACCTGAGAATATCAGATAATACTTTCAAAAGCAACACGAAATGGTTTATAATAAATTGGTTAATGATGTTGTGGGTAAGGGTGTTATTTGGGGGTGGAGTATGGCGAATACCGTTTATATAGTGGAACAGGGAGACCCCAGGATCATGGGGGCGGAGTATGTTCCGGGAGGCGTTAATTTTTCCGTGACGGTCCCGGACGACAAGGAGGCCTGGCTCATTCTGACAGATCCGTCAGGAGAGGATATTGTGCAGGAAATTCCTCTGCCGGTCGATCAGCGGATCGGCGAGGTCGCCAGTGTTAAGATCAGAACTTCAAAAAGGGTCAATGAGGGATATTATTTTGTGATCGGAGGGAAAAAAGTGCCGGATCCGTACGCAAAGCGCATCCTGCACGGCGTCTCCTTCACGGATAACGAGCGCTTTTCCTGGGGCAGCGAGAAAATGCCTGCGATCCCGATGGCGGATCTCATGATTTATAAGCTGCATGTCCGGGGCTTTACCATGGACCCCGGGTCGGGCGTGCGGAATAAGGGCACATTCCGCGGTCTTGTGCAGAAGATCCCGTACATCGCGGAGATGGGCTTCAATGCGGTCGAGCTCATGCCGGCCTATGAGTGGGACGATTCTCTCCGGGTCCGTCAGGCGGGCATCGATTTCTCTGAAGGAGAGGAGACCGGGAGAGCGAAAAAGAATTACTGGGGCTATGCGAAGGATAATTTTTACTTCGCGCCGAAGCAGAGTTTTTCATTTTCAGAGGATTCCGTCACGGAAATGAAAAAAATGATCAAAGCCCTCCATGATGCCGGAATCGAGTGCATTATGGAATTCTATATACCGGAGACGGCAGACATGATGCTCGTCATGAAAGCGCTCCGTTACTGGAAGATCGCCTATCACATCGACGGCTTCCACTTTGTCGGAGCCGGCGTCCGTTCCGACCTGATCGCCAGAGATCCGATCCTCGCGAGGACAAAGCTCTTCTTTGAATATGTGGAGGGAAGCGCTGTTTACGGTAAGCGGGTGCCCAAGGTAAGGACCCTTGCGTCCTGCAACGGAGGATTTCAGACGGACGCGCGCCGCTTCCTGAAGGGAGACGAGGGGACGATCGGATCCTTCCGGAACATCCTGACGAGGAATGACGGCTCAGTGGGGTGCGTCAATTACATCGCGAACGTGAACGGATTTACGCTCGCTGACCTTGTCTCGTACAATGAAAAACACAATGACGCGAACGGCGAGAACAATTATGACGGATCCTCCGAGAACTTCAGCTGGAACTGCGGCGTCGAGGGGGAGACAAAGAAAAAGAACATTATAAATCTTCGGAAAAAGCAGATCCGGAATGCGCTCTCCTATGTTTTCCTGGCACAGGGGATCCCGCTTCTCTATGCGGGCGATGAGCTCGGGAACTCTCAGGGCGGCAACAACAACGCCTACGCGTCGGATGATCCGACCGGCTGGGTGAACTGGTCCGGGCTGAGAAGGAACAGAGATCTCCGGGCTTTCGTCATGGA
>CADABA010000246.1 GCA_902785985.1 uncultured Lachnospiraceae bacterium | reverse complement strand
TCAGCACATTCATTGTCAGCGTAACAGCAATCAGTGCAGTCACGATCAGCGTGCAAGAAGGACCGCCGACGCCCTTGCCGAGAGCTTATAGGATTCAAAAGTATTCAGGGCCTGCTCCTCCCCGGGAGCAGCAGACATCCCCGAAGAATCACATACCAGATACCAGTGCATGCCGGCCGGTATGACGGGAAGACTGAAAACGTGCTCCTCCCAGTGCGCATTTACCATCACATAGATGAAGGAGGTCTTCTCCATGTGATACTTTTCCTTTTCCTCTGTGTAGAGGTATGCAAAGGTCAGGTTTGGTTCATTTTCATTCAGGCACCACGGAGCTGTTCCATGGAAGGACAGCTCGGGATACCCAGTTTTGTTGTAGCTGAAATCATAGGAGACGCTGCGCAGGACAGGGTGCGCTTTCCTGAACGCGATCAGGTCCCTGACGAACAGGTGCAGATCTTTATGCGTTTCCAGTCTGTCCCAGTCAAGGTAAGAGATCTCATTGTCCTGGCAGTAGGCATTGTTGTTGCCATGCTGCGTATTGGCAAATTCATCTCCGGAAAGGATCATGGGAACACCGCGGCTGGTGAGAAGGATCGTGAAGGCATTGCGCATCTGTTTTTTCCGGAGTGCCAGGATCTCAGGATCCGCCGTCTCTCCTTCCACCCCGCAGTTCCAGCTGTCATTCCGGTCAGCACCGTCCCTGTTGTTCTCGCCGTTGTCCAGATTATGTTTTTCATTATAAGACACGAGATCATTCAGGGTGAATCCGTCATGGCAGGTAATAAAATTGATCGACGCGGCGGCGTCTTCGTCCCCATACAAATCGTTCGACCCCCGGATCCGCATATATAATTCCGGTGCCGCTTCCGCGCCGCCCTTCAGGAAAACACGAAGGCAGTCCCTGTATCTGCCGTTCCACTCCGACCAGCGGTGCCAGGAAGGAAAACTCCCCACCTGATAGAGTCCGCCTGCGTCCCACGCTTCGGCGATCAGTTTGCTCTTTCCCAGTATGGGATCCTGCGCAATCGTTTCAAGCAGCGGAGGCGAGATCATGGGAACGCCATTCTGGTCTCTCGTCAGGATGGATGCGAGATCGAATCTGAATCCGTCGACATGGTAGGCCGACACCCAATAGCGAAGGCAGTCAAGGATCATATCTCTTACCACTGCGTTATTGCAGTTCATGGTATTGCCGCAGCCGCTGAAATTATAGTACTCACCCTTATCTGTCAGAAGGTAATATGTCCGGTTGTCGATCCCGCGGTAGGAAATATACGGTCCTTTTTCATTTCCTTCCGCCGTATGGTTAAAGACCACATCCAGAATCACTTCGATTCCGTTCAAATGAAGCTGACGCACCATATTTTTCAGCTCGTCCGCTTCCATCCCATACGGCGCGGAAGCCGCATACCCGGCTTTCGGAGCGAAAAAACCGACCGTCGAATATCCCCAATAATTGAGCCGCAGGACCCCTTCATTGTCCCGGGCATTCTCAAATTCATCGAATTCGAAGATCGGCATCAGTTCAATACAGTTGATTCCGAGCTCTTTCAGATATGGGATCTTTTCGATAAAGCCTGCATAGGTGCCGGGGAATCTGACGTCTGCGCTCTTATGCATCGTCAGGGAACGGACATGTGCTTCATAGATCACAAGATCATTCAGCGGGATTTCCAGCGGCTTGTCGCCTCCCCAGTCGTAATCTTCTCTGATGATCTGCCCCCTGTGAGGAAACGGATCCTCAAAATCCGGCTTTTTACCCCATACACTTCTTCCGCTGATAGACTTTGCATAGGGATCCAGGAGGATTTTTTTCCTGTCATACAGAAGTCCTTTTTCCGGGGCGTAGGGCCCGTCGAAGCGATAGCCGTATTCCGTAGTCTCTATATTGATGTGGAAAAGCATGATGGAAAAGACATTTCCGATCCTGAATCTCTCCGGAATCGGAATTTCCACGAACGGTTCTTTCGCCCCGTGATGAAAAAGCAGCAGCGTACAGCCGGTCGCTTCTTTTGAAAAGATGCTGAAATTAACACCTCCGTCTTCAACAAGGGTGGCTCCGAAAGGGAACACCCGGCCGATCCGGTATTCAATGTCTCCGATCCTGTCTGTTGGAAAACTGTCAATTAATCTCATACTGATTCTCCCTGCAGGTCCTGCAATCTGCCTGTTTACGATTCCCTATATCCATCCTGATCAGAACCTCTCAGATACTCATCAGGAAAATGGCGGCAAGAACGCCGAGGCATTCCTGAAATATATAAGGCCCCTTCCTGCATGCAGCATGGCTGCATGCACGAGGGGGACCATCTGTGTCTTACGGATACCGGTCTGCTTTTGTTCCGTCCCTTTTTTATCTGATTCTGATTATAAGCGTTTTTGAGATGCACCGGACTCTTTACGATTTTATTCTGCAGGCAGAGTACTCGGCTTTCCGAATCTTTTATTCCTTTTCCCTTCGCTTTTTATCCAGACAAAGCTGACGGTCTGACACTCTTTCATCCTGCTGTTCACGTGGCCTACACGGCAACAGCAGTCATCCGGCAGTTTAATATTATCATTATTCCGCAAACTTGTGAATCAAAACCAAAAGGGATAAGAGCACATTCTTCTTCATGATCAGGCCGTTCATACGCTCCTGTGCTGGTTCAGTGTAATCTCTGTGTTATTATAGGATCAGCAGGAATACCGAAGCGTTCCTGCTGCGCAGTCAGGTGATTGTGAAACGCTTTCGGATACGAAATGACAGAAAGGTGTCGTGAAATGTCTGCATATCCCGAAAAATTAAAAAAAGGGCCCAATGGTTCATACTCCTGGTCCTGCTCCATTGATCCGGATTATTACCGGAGCAGTATCCGTCCGGGTCTTATCGCATGTGTTATTATTGCTGTGTTCATCCTGCTTTTCGGTGCGGTATTGTCCTGGAAATTTAATGACTGGACGTCTTTTCTGATTGTAGCCGGCTGTGCAGGCGTGTTCATGCTGATCTCCGGATTTTTCTTCGGTCTGGCATTTTCCGCATCAGATCCTCAGGAGACCTATGAAATATCAGAAGTCTATGTAAAGACCGGCTATGGCAGATCTTCCGTTTATCTGCATTTTGATAAGGTAAGGGCGGTCCTCTTTACACAGAAGTATATAGAACTGTGGGGAAAGACCGGAAAAATGCGCGTGTATGTTCCGGCTGAGGATTCTGATTTTGTAAAAGACTTTATACATAGTCATCTTCCTTCAGGGTGTGATATCCGATATGAGTCATATTACTCATAACTGAGACTATGTTCACAACCGGCTGTTATGTTTCATGACCTTCTTTACAGAAGCAGTCGAGAATATTGCGCGATGAAGAATAAAAAAGAGGACTTCTGCGGAAAGTCAAATATGATTTCCCTTCCGCAGAAGTCCTTTTTCCGGTCTTTCCTGACCTCTTTATGATTTACCAGCCGCCGGTCGCTCCGCCATCCCTGGATTCATTCCTGGTCTTGTCCTTGGGCACCTTGATCTTTTTGCGGGGACCCCCCGGGATTCCGTGACCATGGAGACCGCCTGAAATCTTTTCAAGCTCTTCACTGGCAAGCTGCTCAATGTTCTTCATCTCAGTCATATGCATTTTCATGATCTCCTTTCTTCAATATTTATGTTCTGTACCTGCCGCTTAGCTCAATGCGGCTCGATGATTATCTTTCGTACATAACTTTATACGTATCAAACTTGAATAGTACTTTCCCAACCAGTTAGACTATACGGGGTACAGTCAGCGGTTGTTGGTGAGTGCCGACCGGCAGAGCGTCAGCTCTGGCCGGTGGCGGTGTC
>CADABA010000245.1 GCA_902785985.1 uncultured Lachnospiraceae bacterium | reverse complement strand
AGATCAACGCCGTCGATTTCCGAGATCGGCGGAACATCACTGTCATCATCCAGGGCCATACTGACTCTGACTTCCTTGCGCAGGTATTTCGCGGCAATGGACGCCGTTGTACCGCCGCAGATGATATGCTTTCCCTCTTTCGAAAAATACAGCGTCATCATGCGATTGCTGTCATCTCTGTTTCTCGGAGGCCCGAACAGAATGTTCACAGGTTCTCTTTTACGCACTTTGACAATGCAGGCGGTCGCATCGTCACTTGGCTTGTAAGCGTACTCCCTGTCGCACTCATCTACGAGCATAGTCGCAAGGGTCTTGGCTGTATACCCGGCAGCGGAAATGTTCCTGACATAATTCGCTATGTCTTCCCATTCCCAGTCAGTATTATACTCCAGTCCGTCGCCCGCATGGGGACATCCATCACTCATGGCGACCATGATATCATTTTCCTGAAGGCGAATCACGGATTTGTAGATCTTTTTCCCTTCTACGTACAGTTCCTGTTTCGGATAATCATAAATTTCATAGTCACGAATAAAAATTACAGCGGGATTATCATACTGTATGAGCTCCACCTTCTCATTGTCTATGATGTGGAGAATGGTGAACGTGGAATAAGCGACTTTTCGGACCTGACAGATCGGAAGGGTCGCCGCGATCGTCGCGACACAGTCCTCTATTTTGAGCCCTTCAGCCATCATTGTGGAAATGATTTTTGACGTGAGCGTCGAGAGGATACTCGCCTTGACACCGCTGCCCATCCCGTCCGCAAGAACGACGACGATAGAGTTCTCATCCTGCTCCACGATATCGACATGGTCCCCGCAGAGCTGTTCTCCTTCATGGTTGATACTCTTCCAACCGATGTCAACACACAAATCATTCATCTTTGATAGACTCCTTCAATTTTGTCAGTGCAATTTTCGTCTCGGCAGCTGTCTCTCCAAGCAGGGAGGCTATTTCCTGAACGATCCGCATCTGTTTGTCTACGACTTTGTCTGCGATCTCCATCGTCTGGTGGCTGAGATTCTCTCTCTTTTCACGCTCGCTCTCTTCCTCGGTAACGTCGCGGAGGATGCAGAGGATGCTGTTGTATTCCTTGTCATAAACGATGGTCTTTTCTACATATTTTCTGTACTCCGCCATGTACTCACGCTTGTCATGAATACTGCCGCCGCTGTTCAGGATCTTAAGGAAATCGCCCGGGTCCATCACGCGGACGACCAGATCCCCGAGAATATCATGCGGGGACCGCAGATTCAGGATCCTGAGTGCTGCCCGGTTCACCTGCTGGACTTCCAGCCGGTCGTTCAGAACAATAATTCCGTTCGGTGAATTCTTCGTGATCGTATCCGAGAAGTTCTCGGCTTTTTCCTTCAGGAAAGGCAGGCACATGGATATATCTGCCTTGCCCTGCAGGATAGCAATTGCCTTATCACGGCAGGTATCATACCCGCACGTGCCGCAGTTCAGCTCGTCCTCCGGTCTCATTTTGCCCATCTGATGCAGCGTCTCGCGGATATCATATTCGCTCGGCATCCTGCTCTGGTGTGGGATCACCATGAAGTCTTTTACTGTCTCTGTCCTGTCAGGCTGAGCGACAGGGAAATCATTTTTACCCGCATACCTTGCAACGGCCGCATAATCTTTGATCGGCAGGTCATGGAACTTCTCCATGACAGGTCCCCCGATGCAGCTTCCGGAACAGGCTGACATCTCAATAAAGACATGGTGAACGTTTCCCTCTTCAATTTCTTTTAATATCGAAATACAGTTTTTCGTCCCGTCGATCGCCATATAGGTATACTCGGGATTTTCCATCTTCATCGTTTTCAGGATTCCGCCTGTGGTAGGGAAGAAGCGTGCTTTGCTGTTCTCATTCTGATCGAGCTTCTTTTCCGGCACGATCTTCTTTTCCTTCAGCCACGCTCCCAGCTCATCAAAAGTCAGGACCGCGTCGACAATGCCCTCATAACGCTGTGCCTCGTCTTTTTTGGCAACACACGGACCGATGAAAACAGTACGCGCATTCGGAATTCTCTTTTTGATGTCTTTACAATGAGCCTGCATGGGGGACAGTACGTCCGCAAGATAGGAAATCAGATTCGGAAAATGCTTCTGGACCAGAAGGTTCACGGAGTGACAGCAGGACGTAATGATAATGTCACGGCCTTCTTCGTTGCAGATACGGTCATATTCGCGCTTGACAATGGTCGCACCGATCGCAGTCTCCTCTACATCATAGAAACCAAGCTGTTTTAAAGCATCACGCATCGATTCGATGCCGACTCCGTCAAAATTGGCGACAAATGACGGGGCAAGACTTACCACGACGGGGTCGCTGCCCTGAAGAAATACTTTTACTTTCTCGGTCTCATCTGTGATCTGTTTTGCATTCTGGGGACAGACTACAAAGCACTGACCGCACATGATGCATTCATCGCCGATGATATATGCCTGATTTCCGGTGAACCGGATTGATTTCACGGGACAGTGGCGGATACATTTGTAGCAGTTTTTGCAGTTCGATTTTTTCAGTGTCAGACACTCCATGTGATACAGCTCCTTTTTGTATTCTTTGCATTTTCACGTATGTATTCAGAGTACCGCAAATCGTTGACTCAGGTCCGGCTCTTCTTTACATTTTGGAAGAGACGCGGAAAGTCAGTTCCCATCAGTATGAATCTATAGTATTACAATATACCAAATCTGCCGGTTATGGCAAGCTTTTCACATACCCCGTTCTCAGCGATATGCAGCTGACTGCCGCAGTCAGCTCCTGATCCGTAATTCCCCCTTAAGCTGAAAGAGAGCTGTCACCTGAGTGACAGCCCTCTCATTATTTCATATTCAGACGGGTTTTACCTGCTGTTATTTAGCCTGCTTGATTGCAGCCTGGGCCGCAGCCAGTCTCGCAATCGGTACGCGGAACGGTGAGCAGGATACATAGTCCAGACCGATGCTGTTGCAGAACTCGATGGAAGCCGGATCGCCGCCGTGCTCACCGCAGATACCGCAGTGCAGATACGGGTTGGTCTTACGTCCGCCTTCAACAGCGATCTTCATGATCTTGCCGACACCTGCCTGATCAAGCTTTGCGAACGGATCGTTGTCGAGGATCTTGGCATCCATGTAAGCGCTCAGGAACTTGCCGGAGTCGTCACGGGAATAACCGAACATCATCTGTGTCAGGTCGTTCGTACCGAAGCAGAAGAAGTCAGCTTCCTTGGCGATGTTGTCAGCCATAAGGGCAGCTCTCGGGATCTCAATCATTGTTCCGATCGTGTACTGGAGCTTGATGTTTGCACGTCTGATCTCTTCATCCGCTGTCTCCTTGACGATCTTGCGGACATAGCGGAGCTCGCGCTTCGCGCCGATGAGCGGGATCATGATCTCAGGAATAAGCTTCCAGTCCGGATGCTCGGAGCGGACCTTGATCGCTGCACGGATGACAGCCTTGGTCTGCATAACTGCGATTTCCGGATAGAGGACTGCCAGACGGCATCCGCGGAGACCCATCATCGGGTTGAACTCATGAAGGCCGGCAATGATGTCCTTGATCTCCTGTACGCTCTTGCCCTTGCGAGCTGCGAGAGCTTCGATATCCTCTTCCTCTGTCGGAACGAACTCATGCAGAGGCGGATCCAGGAAACGGATCGTGACAGGCTTTCCTTCGAGAGCCTCATACAGCTGCTCGAAATCGCCCTGCTGAAGCGGAAGGATCTTGGAAAGAGCTTCCTCTCTCTCTTCCACTGTGTCGGAGCAGATCATGTCGCGGAAAGCGTCAATTCTGTCGCCTTCGAAGAACATATGCTCTGTACGGCAAAGGCCGATGCCC
>CADABA010000244.1 GCA_902785985.1 uncultured Lachnospiraceae bacterium | reverse complement strand
CAGTTTTTTGCCGGTAAAACCAATGAACTTGGCCATCATCTCGGTCATTCTGCTGACTTTCTCTTCATGTGTCATTACGTTTCCTCCTACTGTTCATTTCGGGCAGGCGGACTCACTGCCATTAATGCGAGGACATAATCCCGGACAGAAGTGATCTGTCAATATTGATCTGAAGTAGAAAAGCTCTGCACGTAAAGCAGAGCTTTTTTACCGGAAAAAGGACGGGAAATATCAAAATATTTACGCATAGCTGAGCCACAGACGTGTCTCACCGGAAACCGCATCTTTAAATCCTGCTCTCCGCAGGAGCTCAGTTGACATTTCATTGGAATCAGCCGTCAGAGCATCAAGCCCGGGACGGTCTTCCGGTATTCGCTTAAGTGCCTCCCGGATGAGGGCAGTCATGATCCCCCGGTTTCTGTACGCAGGAGATGTATAGAGAGCGCCCAGCTCGGCAACGTATCCGCTGGGATAGTCCCGGTGAGGAAAACGCCTGCTGCAGAAAAGACCGCACAGGGCAATCAGCCTGTCTTCTTTGAAAGCCCCATATAACAGCCATTCTTCCGGCAGATGGGAGATATGGAGAGGGCTTATATGCTGTTCAATCAAAAGGTCGTTGATGGAGGGCAGGTCCTTATCCGTCAATCGTCTGACCATACCGTTGATCATGATCTCTGACATCCTTGACTCCTTTCGGGTTATGCGCATCAGAAGTTACCGGAGAGATTGCTCTTTTTAGATTCTTTACCTTAATCTCAGTTGCTTTTATAATAATAGTTATTATACAACATATGCTGTCGGAATATAAAAGGATATTTATGTTTTCCTGCTCTGTGATAAGGTGAATCAGAGAGAAGCTGCAGCGCTGAAAATGTGACTGTACACTTTTTGGAGTACTGAGGACAGGCATTGCAGCTGCATGAAGAGAAGCGATAAAAGGTGGAAGGAACATGGACAAAAATATATGTGCGCCCGCCGATGGGCTGGAACAGCTATGACTACTACAATACAGAGATCAATGAAATGCAGGTCAGAGCCAATGCGGAGTATATGGCCGCCCATCTCCGGGAATACGGGTGGGAGTACATCGTCATCGATATATCATGGTATGAGCACGGTTCGGGCTCACGCAGCGGGGAGTACCAGTATCTTCCATTTGCTGAACTTGAAATGGATGCTTATTCACGGCTGATCCCTGTCACGGAGCGCTACCCTTCCTCTGCGGACGGAGAGGGTTTCAGACCGCTGGCGGACTATATTCATTCACTCGGACTGAAATTCGGAATCCACATAATGCGGGGCATCCCGCGCCTTGCGGCACATCGTCATATGCCGATCCTCGGGACGGACCTTACAGCGGATGAAATTGCGGATCCGGCCAACATCTGCAGCTGGAATCCGTATATGTACGGTCTGCGCCCGGACATCCCGGAATCCCAGCTGTATTATGATTCTTTGTTCGAACTGTACGCTCGATGGGGAGTGGATTTTGTCAAATGTGATGACATCTGCCGTGAAGATGCCTCGACTGCACATGCCGAGATCGGTATGCTTCATAAAGCAATAGAAAAATGCGGCAGGCCGATCGTCCTGTCTCTCTCCCCCGGACCGGCGAAGATTACAGAGGCGGAATGGTATGCGGAAAATGCCAATATGTGGCGTATAACAGATGACTTCTGGGATTCCTGGCCGCTTCTTAAGGATATGTTCCGTCGGTGCGAACTGTGGCAGGGGAAGAAAAGACCTGGCTGCTACCCTGACTGTGACATGCTGCCTCTCGGTATCATCGGCGGGTGTTTCGGAGATCGTAAGGAACGCGTGACCGGTCTGACGGAGGACGAGCAGAAGACCATGATGACGCTCTGGTGCATTTTCGGAGCGCCGCTCATGCTGGGGGCTGAGATGACGAGACTTGATGCAGAGACACTGAAGCTTCTTACGAATCGGGAGCTCATATCTTTGCAGCAGCACGGAGAACGCGCCAGACAGATTATGCGTTCCGATGAGCAGGCGGTCTGGACAGCGTATGATCTTCAGCAGAGAAGAACATATATTGCGATATTTAATCTGTCAGAAGAAGAGAGAGGAATCAATTGCTGGATCAATCAGCTATCGCGGCCAGACCCTGCATGAGCTGTGGACCGGCAGGGAGACAGTCCCGCATGCGGGCGGGCTTGCGGCGCTGATTCCTGCGCACGGTGTAAGACTCTTCTGGTACAGTAACATTTAAGGGAGTACGAGAGCGTATGCATGGATGTCTTTATGGAGTCGGTGTCGGGCCCGGCGATCCGGAGCTCATGACCCTGAAAGCGGTCAGGATAATTCGCGATGTGCCTGTCATTGCATATCCCGGTGGGCAGCCCATGGACAGTACAGCATGGAAAATTGCTGCAGCAGCGGTCCCTGAGATCCGGGATAAGGAAATGCTTGGGATCGATGTGCCGATGACCCGGGATGCAGCTCTTCTCAAGGGAGCACACAGGAGAGCGATCCGGCAGATAGAAGTGCTGCTGGATCAGGGGAAGAGCGTTGCTTACATTACGCTCGGAGATCGGTCGAGACGGTCAGCGGGGTCCCGTCATTCTGTGCGGCTGCAGCGAAGCTGAATATACCGCTTTCGGAATGGGAGGAAGAGCTCCATATTATTCCTGCCGCTCATATGCCGGAAAGCTTTCTATCCGGCAGGGGGACGGTGATTTCAGAGGAAATAAAAAAGGAAACAGACATAGAATCTCCAGACTTCCGGGGGACGGTCGTCTTTATGAAATCCGGCAGAAAACTGAAAGAGCTCAGGGAGAGGCTCACCCGGCAGAATATGGATCTTTACGTGGTCATGAACTGCGGTATGGAGGGGGAAATGGTCTGCCGTAATGCTGACGAAATTCCGGATACTGCAGGATATTATACGATTCTGATCGCAAAACAGGCAAAATGTGAGTCCGACTGATTGAAAAAACGGATTCCTGAATGATTGGAATAAGCGAGGGAAGTAAAATGCGATATGATTTTACAAGCATTATCGACCGGCGGGGAATGGACGCCATCGCGGTGGACGGACCGGGGTATGGAGGATGGGCTCCCGGAGGACCGAAAGAAGGCTTTGACATCATCCCAATGTGGGTGGCGGACATGAATTTTCCGACATGTCCGACCATTCAGGAAGCGATCATCGAGAGGACAAAGCATCCGATGTTCGGATACTTCGACGTGAGAAACGAATATTATGATTCGATCATCCGCTGGCAGAGTGAGCGGCATGGAATGACGGACCTTACAAAGAAATGCATCGGCTATGAGAACGGCGTGCTCGGAGGAGTCGTCTCCGCCCTCAATGCGTTTGCCTGTCCCGGTGATGCGGTCCTGGTCCATTCACCGACCTATATCGGTTTCACCGGCTCGATCGAGGGTGCCGGTTATCGCATCGTGCTGAGTCCGCTGAAACAGGATGAGAGCGGTGTATGGCGGATGGATTATGATGATATGGACCGCAAAATAAAGGAGAATCACATCCATGTCGCGGTCTTCTGTAATCCACATAACCCATGCGGAAGGGTATGGACAGAGGAAGAGATCCGGGATGCCTTAGAGATCTATCGGAGAAATGAAGTGATCGTCATCGACGATGAGATCTGGTCGGACATTATTTTGGGTAATCACAGGCATGTACCGACGCAGATGGTGAGTGAGGATGCGCGCTGTCGGACAGTCTCTCTCTTTGCACCCAGCAAGACCTTCAATCTGGCAGGGCTTGTCGGCAGCTACCATATCATTTATGATGCGTATCTCAGAGACCGTGTGCGGAGTGCGTCGGCAAAGAGCCACTATAATGCGATGAACGTGCTGTCGATGCATGTTTAAAGGGCTTCATTTCAGCCGCCCGGAAGGGACCTATATGCTCTTTATCGATGCGGAAGAGTGGTGCAGGGCACATGGAAAGACGCTCGATGAGCTTCTGCGTGCCGGCTGGGATGTGGGCGTGATCTGGCAGGACGGGCGTCCGTTCCACGGAGAGTTCGCGATCAGGATGAATTTTGCGCTGCCGAGATCGCGCATCGAGGAAGCAATGGCACGGCTCCGGAAATATGTATTTAATCGCTGATACGAAATTCCAGTTCGGGGAGGATCATTATGGACAAAGACCAGACACTCAAAAGGCTCCTTGACGGAAATCAGGCATATCTTAGTTCACGCACGGAGATTGGCGACATTTCACCGGCTGTGCGGCTTGAAACGGCGGAGCACGGACAGCAGCCCCTTGCGATCATCATCACCTGCTCAGATTCGAGGGTGATCCCGGAAGCAATTTTCCACTGCGGGATCGGGGATCTGTTCGTGATCCGGGTAGCCGGAAATGTCATCGATAATCATCAGCTCGGAAGCATCGAGTATGCTGCGGATCATCTGGGCACAAAACTGATCATGGTCCTGGGACATACCCACTGCGGCGCTGTCGATGCCGCGATACATCATGATCCTGCGGGGTATATAAAGTTCATCACGGACGAAATTCAGACTGCGATCGGCGAGGTAAAGGATCCCTACAGAGCCTGCTGTCTTAATGTAAAGAGAAGCATTGATCTCATAGAGAGCAGTCTTGTGATCCGGAAGGATGAAGAGGAAGGTCTTGCGGTCATCGGGGCAATGTATGATATCGAGACCGGAAAGGTGGAAATTTTACCCGGAGATATTTGAGACAGTCTTTTTGACAGGGTCTTTCGAAGTAAATTCCGGAAGAACCGGAATTTACTTCGAAAAGTAAGCCGCAAAAAAAAGGAGGACAGATCCTCCTATTTAAGCTTCCTGATCTTCCCCTGTTCTTTGCAGGATACAAAATGTATACGCAGGAGGAGAACATGTTTGGTAATATATGATGATTTGAAACGAACTTTTCTGACTTCAGAAAAATCAGCAATACCGGGAAGGTCTGCTGTATTTTGAGTTCAGTTAAGGGAAAACCGTCATCTTAATTCGAGTTTGGTAAGAATGAAAAAAACAGCCAGAACGATTAGGGGCGGTATGTCGATTAAACCAAAATCGTTGAGTCTTATACTGCTAATAGCGCCCAAAACGCAAAAAACAGTTCCTATGATCAGCGCAGTCCAGGGATGTGGTTTTCGATTCTTTGCTGCGAAATATGTTATAAGTCCCAGGACTGTCGGAATTAAGCATTCACCTAAAATAAAAGATATGTCTCCCACTAATAAGTAATTCATGTGTTGCTGTCCTTTCTGTATAAGATAATAAGGGATTATAACATAATCGACAGTACTGTGTAAAAAAATGTCCTGTGCCAGGGAAAATCTTTTTAAGGCTGGTGATATCCTGCAGAGTCAGAATTCGGATTACTGTAATAAAGATCCTTGCGCAAAAAGGAAATGTTACCTGCATGATCTTTAAAATGAAGAGGATCATACCGGCAACATTTCGGGAGTAGCTTTGTTTGGTGATCAGAGAATCATATTGATTTTTTTGCAGTTTCAAGGCTCATGATTACACGGTCACACCATTCGTCAAATTCGGGATCTTCGATCTGGCAGCTTTCCGGATGGGAAAGAATATGATCAAGGGCGATCCGTACTCCGCGGTGGAAAGGAATCGTGGTCCTCATGTCAGGCGAAAGCCGCAGGAGCTTTCTGTTATCGAAAACTACTGAAACGGATTTGTCGCCGATCAGGCTTCCCGTGAAATCATACCCGTGAGACATGCCCGCCTCTGCCAGGAATTCAGAGGCCACATGATAAGCATGGAGTTCGACACCAAGCGCATCGGCGATCGTCTGGTAGATCTGGTTCCATGTCAGCACTTCATCTCCCGTGATCTGAAAGGCTTCGCCGATCGCATGGCGGTTGCCCAGAAGGCCTTTATATCCGACCGCAAAGTCGCGGTTGAAGGTCAGATGCCAGAGAGATGTTCCGTCTCCCTGTATAATGACCGGTTTCCCGTCGAGCATACGCCGGATGACCTGCCAGAAACCGTTCATTCCATGTACACCGATCGGGATATTTCTCTCGTCATAAGTATGACTGGGACGCACGATCGTGACAGGGAAGCCTTCCTCGCGGTATTTCTTCATCAGAAATTCCTCACAGGCAATTTTGTCCCGGGAATACTGCCAGTACGGATTCGCGAGCGTGGTCCCTTCGGTGATGATATAGGATGCTGCAGGTTTATTATATGCTGAAGCAGAGCTGGTATAGATATACTGTCTGGTCTATCCGTTAAATAATCTGTAATCACGTTCGATTTCCGGGACCCGGAAACCGATAAATTCACAGACTGCGTCGAAAGTCAGATCGCGGATCGCGTCTGCCACGGTCTTTTCGTCGTTTATGTCCGCAATGATCTGATGGACTCCGTCCGGAAGAATATCGTTTCGGTTTCCCCGGTTGATCAGCCAGATGTCCCAATTGCCTTCTTCCGCAAGATTTCTGACGATCGCACTGCTGATGATCCCTGTGCCTCCGATGAACAGAACTTTCATACTAGTCACCTCCTGAATACTTGTATACATTAGCATACCACTTTGCAGGGGGTTAGGAATTTATAACAATGATAATCTAAAAAAATATTTATGTTTCTGAGAAGACCCGGAACAGCCGATACAATAAAAGTGGCGGAGGAAAAAATGTCTTTTACTGTACATACTTACGGAGATCCGAAGGCCGACGTTATTCTGATTCAGATGGTCGATGATCACGACATGGAAACAATTCAGCAGGAGGCCGCTTATATCAGGGAAATGACCGAAGACAGGAGATTCTGTCTCAGGGCAGTTCATGTGAACAGCTGGAATAAAGACCTGTCTCCCTGGCCTGCCCCGGCAGTTTTCGGGAAGGAAGACTTCGGAGACGGTGCGGGTCAGACACTGGAGTTTCTTCTGACGGAAGTGATGACCGGGCCGGACAGCGAACATTCGGAAAATGAAAAGGTATTTCTTGGAGGCTATTCCCTTGCCGGATTGTTTGCCCTCTGGGCCGGTTATCAGACGGACCGTTTCTCCGGGATTGCAGCGGCATCCCCGTCCATATGGTTCCCTCAATTTACCGGGTATATGCGGGAGAACAGGATCCGTGCAGAGGCTGTCTACCTGAGTCTCGGTGATCGGGAGGAGAGGACGAGAAATCCGGTCATGGCAAAGGTGGGAAGCGCGATAAAAGAAGGATACTCTATTCTCACGGAGGCCGGGACGGACTGTGTTCTTGAGTGGAACAAAGGGAACCATTTTAAAGAGCCGGATCTGAGAACAGCGAAAGCGTTCGCTTGGCTCATGAACCGGGGGCAGGGATGACCTGGCGTCTCCCGGAGCTTCAGAGACCTGAGAAATTACGCGAAGCGGAAAAACATGGAAACTGATAATCGGGAACGCCCTGGTGTTCCTGCAGCATAACAGATGCCGGTATTCCGGTAACATGACGTCGACTTGCTCATGAGGCTAAAATCACGAGTATCCCTCGCTAATCTGATGAAAGACAGGCATCCTATGAAAATACAAAAGTCGGACTCTCTGCAAATATATATTTTGCTCGCGCTTGCGGGCGGTGGAATGGATGCGTATTCCTACCTGTGCAGAGATAAGGTATTTGCAAATGCACAGACAGGAAATATGCTTCTCTTTGGAGTCAGTCTGGCAGAAGGTGATTACATCAGTGCATTGAGGTACTTTGTGAGGATTACCGGAGAAAGGTTCCATTGGAGGCAGCTTTCTCTGATCGTCGAGATGCTCATACTCGCTGTGGTGGCTTTTATTCCTCCTTCTGCAAATATTCTTGCCAATTCGCTGACTTCTTTAGCTTGCGGTATGCAGGTGGAGTCATTCCGAACAGTCAGAGGCAATGCGATCGCGACAACCATGTGCATAGGCAATCTCAGGAGCGGAACATATAACCTGGATAAATATTTGGAAACAGGGGATAAGGTCTTTGCGAAAAAATCACTGCTCTATTTTGGAATTATTGCAGCCTTTGTGATTGGTGCCGTACTGGAAAGTATCGTTATCAAATATTTCGGACTGCAGTCGATTCTTTTTTCGGTGGTGCTTCTTATTGCAAGCTGTATGATCATGATTGATCTTTAATGCGGCAGGATCATGGGGATATAGAGACAGAAAGGGGCTGTCGCACTAAGCATTATATGCATAAATATTCATTCAGGGACCGCTCGCGCTTTTCTGCACTTTCGTTTGAAAATTTAAAGTACCGGCGCTGTGGATGTCCCTTCATGAATATTTATGCACTTTTTTACGCTTAATGCGACAGCCCCTTTATTTTTTCATTATATTCTGATTTGTCGAGCGGTGCCATTCGCATTCTGCTTCGCTGCATGCTCATGTCGCGCTGTTGCGCTATGTGGCTTTTCGCATTTTCGCGCTTCTGTGAGCCAGCTCACACCGCGCTCTATGCGAAAACCTCGCATCGCTCGCAGGTTCGCGCATATCAGTAACCGATCAGGCTGCCTGCGATCCACGCATTGTCGGAACCGTTCTCGAGAGTGATCTCATACCATACATAACCGTCTTTTTTGATCTTGTTGCCGGTATATTTGAGAGAATTGTTCTTGACCGTTCTGGTAGCTCCGCCTGTTACGTTGTCGAGTTCCATATCATTGATTGCCATGTTCATCATATCTGTCATTGTTTTTTCTCCTTTTTTATATCTGTTTTTTTCTTATTTTCTGATGTTCTTTTTATATTTTTATAAAGTGTTTTTGTTTTTCGGCCTTTCTTTCGGCCTGACACTTATATATACGAGCACCCTCCGAAGAGGGTTTAAAAAAGCCGGGAGAATTGTGTGAATATTTTGTGACCGATATTATCTGGCGAATATTGTAATCAAAGTTGTGCGAATATTTTTTGATTTTTCTGCCTGCGGAAAAAACTTCGTGCCGATTGACCGGTTCCTGATTTGCGTGGGACACCCTACACGCTCATTGACAATAACATGATTATTTACTGGTGCAGAGACGACTATGAAGGTATTGAAAAGTTCGATAAAGAGCTTTTCTACGAGCATTCTATTACTGAAGTTAACAGTAAGTTTCTTTATCGGGACAGCATCGACCAGATCAAGAGGGAGCTCTGTTCCGGCCGCGGTGTGTCTGTGGATATCAGGACGAACGACGAAGTGCTCAATAAGGAGACATGGGCACAGTATTTCGATGGCAGAACAGAAGGCGATCCACATGCCGTCTGCATTGTGGGGTGGGATGATGACTATGATGCTTCCAACTTCAGCACTGCGCCTCCCGGAAACGGTGCATGGATCGTAAAGAACAGCTATGGGTCTCAGACGGATATGATACCCGGCGGACTTGTATTATCTGATGGCACGACCAGAGATGCGAATGTCAGAGACTGGGGAATTGTCGATGAGAACGGCCTGCATACCGGCTACTTTTATATCTCGTACTACGACGCAGGCATCGGCGCTCTCGAGAGTTATGACTTTGATCTGCGCGAAAACCATGACCAGGAGAATGCGCTGCAGTTGGATTATACGCCCGCATCTACGGATAAATGGATTGTCAAAGATGAGATTCCTATATGGTGCGCGAATGTCTTTACACTGGATAAGGATATGCGTATCGACGAGGTGGCAACACGTTTCTCTATGCCTAACGAAGTACCCTTAACAGGGTTCACGGTCACTTTTGAAATCTACAGGCTGAATGACGGTGCATCAGCTCCCGACGATGGTGAACTGCTTACATCATGCACACGCGAGTTCAGGAACTATGGATACCATCGTGTGGCGTTCGATACACCTGTGTACAGCCGGGCCGGGGATCGACTGGCTGTGGTCACGCAGCACCGACACGATTACGAGGACGGCAGCAAGAAGTACTGTGCAAGTGCGCAGGTATCTATAGATTATGAAAGTAATCCTCGATTTCGTTTTGCCCCCCTGTATGGGACTCCCATTGTCAACAAGGGCGAGAGCTTCATAAAGATCGAAGGCATCACTGAGAAGGAGGAGTCAGCGATGGAAGGCTGGCTCGATATGACCGCGCCCTATTCAATAGACATTCTCCATTACTTTCAGCCAGGTATGATAGGAAACCCGATGATGGCATACTTTGAAAGGACGTACCCGGGCAGGCCGATCAACGAAATCCATAACCTTGACAATTTCGGAATTAAGGCTTTTGGTGAGCAGGTCACGCTCGAATTTGCGGAGGCAGTGGAGGCTGACTGTGAGAATGCGGGAAGTCTTGCGTATTGGTACGATCCGCTCTCCGGAGCGATTTTTGAGGACGAGCTGGGTATGAAGTCTCTCACCTGGGATGATGTACTGGTGAGCCCGCTCGGTCATGACTGGGGCGAGCCGACATATACGTGGACCGGGGATAACTCCAGAGTGACTGCAAAAAGCATCTGCCGGCGTGAGACGGATCACGTGCTGGAGGAGTCCGTTGATACCACGTTTGCCTCTGATTCCGGGGCGGGAAAGCTCACGTGGACGGCACAGTTCGAGAACGGGATCTTCACGACACAGACCAGGTCTGCAGACGCAGAGCCCGTGTGCGACGAATCGGACGAAGGGATCGTGAACAGACAGTCCACGCCTGTCGTCCGCACATGTACTGTGAAAAAAGCATCCGCTGCCCCTGCCGCAAAGAATTCCGATACAACAGTGATACATCCGGCTCCGGTACCTACGGGCGACGATGCCGGTCCGGCTCTCTGGTACACGCTGCTCGCTGAGGCGATGGCCTGCCTGGCTGCTGTCTTTACTCTTCATCGCAGGAGGCGCCATACGGTCGGCACTCTCGCTGAAAGAGCGGACTCCGATTGCCGGAGGTAAGCGCTTAAAAAGATTCGTACATTAATAGGCACCCCGGTCTGCTCAAAGAGCGGACCGGGGTGTTCTAATCACTGACGTAGAATTCCCGTAATTTCAATCATGAGATTCTGAATAGTCAATGATGTTATTGCAGAAGATTTTCAAGACGATCAGATCAAGACGATCAGATCAAGACGATCAGATCAAGACGATCAGATCAAGACGATCAGAAGCGACGGATCAGACCAGTGGCAATATGGTCCTTCAGTTGTTTCCCTGAAAATAGTATGTGATAAAATACAGACACCAGGATAACGTGCCATATCAGGTGCGGAAATTGCCGGGCAGTATAACTGAATGGGAAAATTGTAGGGAGATCAAGAAAAGAGTATCTACGTGCAACTCATTTTTATAATACAGACAAGGAACTTCCTGTATTATAAAAATATAGGTAATCAAAGCAGGTACTTGATTTTATAGGGAGAAAGAATAATGAAAATGCTATTTGTACCAGTGGATGAACAAGGCATAGACGATTGCGAGTATATGAGATATGACTCAGATCACGTCGAAAGCTTTGAACTGACCGATGAAGAATATGATGAAATGTGGGCTGAAGGCGTGATTTATAGAATCAATAAAGCATGTGGGACGCTGATAGATGACTATGAGGAAGATAGAATAGAAAATGGACAACTCGTTAATGCAATAACTGTGCTGAATAATGAAAAGAAATGGGATCAGAGTCAACTATCAAAGGCTATCCGTCGAGCTATAGAAGTAGGCACATTTGTAGACACTTCGTTTTAGTTATATCAGATAACGGTGTTATTTTTAAAAGATGAGCCATGACAGAAGGAAGGATAGGCTGCCAGACACCATCACAGGAGTTTGTTCTGCCGTATGGCCATATCAGGTGCGGAAATTGCCGGGCAGTATAACGCTTCTCCTGCAAAATGGTGGATTTGTATTATCAGGAGGGCACAGAGGGGATTTTTTGATTTGTTTAACAGATATTTGCGTCCGCTTTCGGGCAATTAGGCACAGGAAGCGCTTATCTAGAATATGTTCACCAAAGATTTTCGTCTGGATGCGGGCGATTAGGCATAGAAGCCGCTTTGAATGCATTTGTCCCCCAAAGGTGTCCTGTTTTATGTAGAAAAAATGCCGGAAATCAGTCTTCTGTGCCTAAACGGCACCCAGAGACAAAAATCCATGTAGAACAAAAGCTGGAAATCAGTCTTCTGTGCCTAAACGGCACCCAGAGACAAAAATCCATGTAGAACAAAAGCTGGAAATTATCCTTCTGTATCTAAACGCCCAGCAGATTCAAACTTCTTTTGAGGATAATAACTGGAAAACTGCTTTGTTATATCAGGGGCTGGATTTGCCGGGCAGTATAAAAGAAACTGCCTGAAGCACAGAAAAAGACGGATGATTCTCCAGATAAGTACGGATTCACGGAAAAGATGCATGACATCTGGGATCTGGTGGAAGCTGAGAAGCCTCTGGAGGATGGCGGTTTCGACATCACTGACGCTGACAGGGAATGGTATGAAGACTACAAATTTGACTTCGAGTGGAAGAAAGAGGAGTGCGGTCATAAGTACTGTTTCCCGAGGTATACGCTGGACGACTGACGGTCTGGAAAGAATCATATGTATCAAGAACGCCGAGGCGTTCTTGTGATACTGTGAATTATAGATAGATACAAAAACGAGCCTGATTTTTATTATAGATGAATAACACAAATAAGATTGATAAAGGACATGCTGGCAAGGCATG
>CADABA010000243.1 GCA_902785985.1 uncultured Lachnospiraceae bacterium | reverse complement strand
TCTGACGGATGTACTGGAAAAATATACGGAAACAGAAGAAAACGTGCTGGATTCGGAGAACGTGAAGCAGGAATGCCAGCCGTACCGTTACGGGTACGGGGAAGTCAGTACGCTGACACGTACCTGCATCAACATGGTGGATGAGATCGACGACTATACGGAGAATCTGCAGAAGGTGACAGCAGAGAGACAGCGAATCGGAACTGAGCTGGATGTTGCTTCGAACATCCAGCGGGATATGCTGCCGAGCATCTTTCCGCCTTTTCCGGACCGCTGTGAGGTGGATCTGTTTGCCAGCATGGATCCTGCAAAGGAGGTAGGAGGGGACTTTTACGATTTCTATCTGATCGATCACGATCACCTGGCACTGACCATTGCAGATGTATCCGACAAGGGCGTTCCGGCGTCCCTTTTCATGGTCATCTCAAAGACACTGCTGCAGAACCATGCACAGACGGGCGGTTCCCCGAAAGAGATCATGACCTATGTGAATCATCAGCTGTGCAAGAACAATGAATCCTTCATGTTCTGTACGGCCTGGCTGGGGATCCTGGATCTCACGAACGGGAGGCTGATCGCCTCCAACGCCGGTCACGAGTACCCGGCCATCCGCAGGGCAGACGGGCAGTTCGAATTGATGAAGGACGTGCACGATCCGCCGCTGGGCGTGCGGGACGGGCTGCGCTTTAAAGAATATGAGATGACAATGTATCCGGGAGACTGCCTGTTCCAGTATACGGACGGCGTAACAGAGGCAATCAATCAGAAGGAAGAGCTGTTCGGGGATAAAAGGCTTGTCATGACGCTGAACGCGAAAAAGGACCTGTCTCCAAAAGAACTGATTGAAGAAATGCACGAGGCGATTCGCGATTTTTCGAAGGGAGTCCCTCAGTCTGATGACATTACCATGCTGTGTGTACAGTTCCTGGGTCCGGACATTGCCCCGGACGGGAAACACAGGGCCTTCCTGGAGGTTCCCGCCCGGCGGGAGAGCATGGATGAAGTAAACATGTTCCTGGAGGCACAGCTGGACGAGGTCGCGTGCCCGCCGGACAGTGCGTTCCTGCTGATGCTTGCAGCAGAGGAGATCTTTGTGAACATCGCCAGTTATGCCTATGACGGAGGCGAAGGAGACGCGAGGATTGAATTCTCCTTCGATGAGGAGAAGGAGATGGCGGAGCTGGTCTTTTCCGACAGGGGCATCCCCTTCGATCCCACCAGCCGCCCGTCTCCGGACATTACGCTGAAGTCGGATGATCGGCCGATCGGCGGTCTGGGAATTCATATTATAAAGCAGCGGATGGATGAAGTGGACTACCAGTACGCGGGCGGAAAGAACGTGCTCACTATCCGCAAGTATCTGCATTCCGCGCCGTAAGCGCCTCATGCTCTGAAATGTATTGCATATGCAGCGATTCTTATTGTACTTCTGCTTAGCGGAGCACGGCCACAGTTTTTCGGATGAGCAGATATCGGATCTGTGCATGGACGGAGTTCAAGAAAGCCTCGGCAGAATGTTTACGGAGCATTTTCGGTGTTTAAAAAAGGAGAGTTATGAAAAGAAAGCTATTTACAATTGCAATAATTTTTGTATTTGCTGCCGTATTGTCAGCGTACAGTCAAAAACCTGCAGATCAGCAGTCAGAGAAAACAGAAAAAACAAAAGTGACTGAAACAAGGGAAGGATTTTCAATTCGGGAAATTTCCGATGATCTGTTTGACAGGATGAAAAGCGGGAAAACTTATAAAGAGGACTGCGTTGTTCCTCGTGAGGATCTTCGATATCTGCTGGTCCTGCACAAAGATAAGGATGGCAATACCCATCAGGGGGAAATGGTCGTACACAAGCTGATCGCGGAAGATGTCCTGGAAATCTTTGAGAAGCTTTATGATGCAGGCTATCCGATCGAGAGAATGGTGCTTCCGGATAACTATATGGCTGACGATGAGACGATGATGCGCGATAACAACTCATCCTGCTTTAATTTTCGTTTCATCTCTCACACCAGAAAAATTTCAAAACACGGACTGGGAATGGCAGTAGACATCAACACACTGTACAATCCTTATCATAAAATTGTTAAAAATGAAGACGGTACGCAGGAAGAAGTAACAGAGCCTGCCACAGGGAAAGATTATCTGGACAGGACGAAGGACTTTGATTACAAAATTGAAAAAGGCGATCTGTGCTATAAGCTCTTTATTGAGAAAGGCTTCGAATGGGGAGGTGACTGGTCGGATCGAAAGGATTACCAGCATTTCGAGCTTCCTACCAAGATCACTGAAAAGTATTCTGAAATGTATTCTAAATAATTTCGCCTGCGGCTTATGAGATACTGATCCAGGGAATCGGGGAATACGCCGGCAGCATTGTCCTTGGAGGCGGGGAGTAAGAAGCAAAAAATGAATCTTATTCCGGCGGCAGAGCAATGAAATAACTGAAGACAGACATAAAGCGGGAGGAGATCACGGTCTTCTCCCGTTTTTGTTGTGTATACACATAAGAGGAAAGGACGACTTCGAGAAAGGATGTGCTGATGGATTCTCGAAACGTAAACAGCCGCACAGGTCGTTTTTCAGAGCTGCATAAAAAACCGGAAAATCGAAATATATAGTTGACATATACAGGTCAACTGTATATATTTATACTATACAGTTCGACTGTATAATTTGTGATCAGCCTGTCACTTATTCGGGAGTAAAAAATGAACAGAAGTAAATATTTACCTCTCACAGAGACAACCTATCTGATACTGATTGCGTTGATAGAACCGGGCCACGGATACCGTATCATGCAGAAGGTTGAAGAACTAAGCGAAGGAAATGTAAGAATTGCAGCCGGCACCATGTACGGTGCCATCGAAAATCTTCTGAAGCTGAAATGGATAAAGTCAGTGCCCAGTGAAGATGCAAGACGAAAAGTATATCAGATTACCGACGCCGGTATGAATATCCTTAAAGAAGAGGCCCGGCGGCTCAGATCTATGGTGGAAGTAGCTGAGGAGTATAAGCTGTAAAGTTTTTAGAACTTTGGAGGTTATAATATGGAACAAAATATAATAATCAGGCACAGGATATTCTTAGTGAATCTGGAAAAAGAACAGAAATTTATTGATGCTTACAGAGAAAAGGGCTATAAGCTCGTGAAAGCAGAGCCCGGGTGGTTCAAGTATACATTTTTAAAGTGCGGGGAAGCATTCATTCCGAAGGTAAGGATCGATTACAGAACGATCAGCAAAAGAGATGAGTATGAGAATTACATCGCATTATATGAAGATGCAGGCTGGAAGCTGATCAGCGGAGACTTTCATAGCGGCAGGCATTATTTTGAACAGATGAGTCCGAATATCGATGATGAAATATTTTCTGATTCTGAATCTTATTCAGAACTGTATAAACGTCTCTTTGCATATGCATTATCCTGCTTTTTGATCAGTATACTATGTTTTTTCCCGTTAATAAAATTATATGACTTCCGTATGCTGACACACCCAAGGGACTTGTTCCTTACTCCGGGATTATGGGAATCCTCTGGATTTAAATTTATTGCGGGTTTCCTCTTCGAACTGCCATTTGTTCTTTGGAGAAACGGAGCGCCCATTATCTGGACCGTATTTTTTGCAGCATCTCTCATATGCATGATAAAATCTAAAATGAAAGAGAAAGCATTAAAAGATTCATCGGGAAATAAAGGATAACTATGAACAGGAGAAGTATATGAACAAATTAGTCGAAACGGACAGACTGTTTATAACGGAAATGACGGCAGACATGGCAATGGATGTCCATAAGAATTCATTGGATGAGGACATAAGAAGATTTGTGCCCGATGAGGTTTTTGAAACACCGGAAGA
>CADABA010000242.1 GCA_902785985.1 uncultured Lachnospiraceae bacterium | reverse complement strand
TTTATATTATTGTTCTATGAACAGAACGCCCAGACATTTCGGACCGCAGTGAGACGAGATTGTCGCCCCGGCCACGGTATGGTGTACTTCTTTACAGCCGGACAGACTCTTTACCAATTGTACCAGGCTGTCTGTAACATTCTGAGGAATTTCTCCGGATTCGGTGAGAAAAATATGACCGGGCCGGATCTGCTTTCCCTCCAGACGCTCTGTGATATACTGGCGATATACTTTTTCTATGCTGCCGCGGTACTTTTTGTAGATTTCGAGCCTTCCGCTTTTCATCTCCAGCGCCGGTTTGATCCGCAGAAGATTTGCGCCGAACGCCGCAACGCCGGTACAGCGCCCGCCTTTCCACATAAATTCCAGTGTGTCGAGCACAAAGCTGACGGACACCTTTTCCTTCAGTGCGTTGAGGTGCTCTGCAATATCTGCGGCACACATGCCACGATCCCGACATTCAGCCGCTTCGACTGCAAGTAAGCCGATCCCCGTGGACAGCATTCGGCTGTCAATCACATAGACACCGCCCAGCTCCGCCGCGGCCATCTGCGCCACATTATAAGTGCCGGAAAGTTCCGCGCTGATATCCAGATGCACAACTTCAAACCCCTGCTCCGTGAAACCGGAAAAGAAATCCATAAACGCCTGAAAGCCGGGCGCGGAGGTTTTGGGAAGCGTGCCGTCCATGTGGTAGCGCTCGTACATGACAAACGGCGTGAAAGACTCGTCATCAGGGAAGCTTTCATCCCCCAGCGTAATCGTCAGCGGAATGGTATGGATCTGATAACGTTTCAGAAGATCCGGGGACAGGTCGACCGTGCTGTCAGCTGTGATGATAACCGGTTTTCTCATGTGTTTCTCCTGCTTTCTTATAACCTGGGGTCCTGAGCAAATCAAGTTCATTTTTTCCGCCGCTGACTCTGGTAACCCAGAGATAAATCAGCAGCATAACTGCCGCAATGACGGATATGATGCGGAGCACACCCGTTAAAGGATCCCCACTGAACTGACGTAACATGTTCATATGTTCAACGGCTTCATATTTGTCTTTTCCCATAGCATATCCGATGCATTGCTGCCGAAATGGCCGTAGCAAGAAACCTGGGAAAAATGCGGTGAGGTCAGATCAAATTGTTCCATAATCGCCGCAGGCCGCAGGTCGGTGTGCTGCAGCAGTGCCCTGCAGATCTGTTCATCCGTAAGCTTTCCTGTCCCAAACGTGTCTACCCGGACAGACATTGGATCTGCAAGGCCGATGGCATAGCTCAACTGCACCTCGCATTCATCAGCAAGCCCTTGCGCCACAACATTCTTTGCCAGATAGCGCGCCATATATGCACCGCTGCGATCTACCTTGGATGCATCCTTTCCGGAAAAAGCGCCGCCCCCATGCCGTGCATAACCGCCATAGGTATCCACAATGATTTTACGGCCGGTCAATCCGGAGTCCGCTGCGGGACCGCCTTCCACAAAGCGTCCGGTCGGATTGATGAAAAATTGAGTATCGGTATCCATCATTGCTGCAGGTAGCGTAGGGCGAATCACGTGAGAGATAATTTGCTCCCGCAATTCTTTAATGCCGATCTCCGCGTCATGCTGAGCGGCTATGACAACAGTGGCAATCCTCACAGGTGCATTGTCCTCATACTCAATGGAGACCTGAGACTTTCCATCCGGTAGCAGGAAGGGAAGCTCTCCGTTTCGCCGCACATACTCCAATCGCTTTGTCAGCATATGCGCGAATTCAATTGGCATCGGCATCAGAGACGGCGTCTGCCGACAGGCATAGCCAAACATCATGCCTTGATCTCCGGCTCCGGCGTTCAGCCTGTCTTCTTCCGGGCCTCGTCGCCGGATTCCTCTGGCGATATCCGGAGACTGATGATGCAGATCGATTTTGATTTCGCAGTTCTCCGCATCAAACCCCTTTCCTGATTGCGTATATCCGATTTCTGTAATGACCCGGCGGGCAACCGCTTCACAATCAACATCTGCATCCGTCGTGACTTCACCAAAAATATGTACCTGATCGGTACAGGCGGTAACCTCGCATGCAACATGTGCTTCCGGATCCTGGCTGAGAATGCTGTCCAGAATCCGGTCTGCGATCTGATCGCAGACTTTATCCGGATGCCCGCAGGTCACAGATTCAGAAGTGAAAATGTTTTTCGACATCATATCATCCCCATATCAGTTTTTCTTTGCAGCTCTCTCTGCCTTACGCTCGTCCCATAGCTCCTCAGCTTTCGGCTGCCAGCAGGCGGCGTAGGCGTCGCATTTGGAGCACAAATGCTCCGCCGTTTCCGGTGACTGCATGTCAGTAGACTTTGCTCCGGTCTTTTCAATGATCGCACGCAGCTTAGTCGGGTTCTCCAACATCGGGCAAGGCTGAAGCATATTATCGTTAAACGGCTGGCCTTCATGATATGCCATAAACAGCGGGGAGCGCATCACATCCAGCAGGCTCTTTTCGCGTATATTGGAATCAGAGTAGTGGATAAAGACGCAGGGGTCAGCGTCACCGTTTGCGTTGATATGCAGATAGCTTCTTCCACCCGCAATGCAGCCTCCGACAAACTCAGCGTCATTCTGGAAGTCCATGGCGAATAAAGGCTTTCTACTGCGATAATCCCTAATCCGCCGATACACCGTCTCCCTTTGCTCCGGGCTGGGCAACAGCTCAGGACTGGCATCGTTGCCGACCGGCATATAATGGAAATACCAGACAAAATACGCGCCGTTTTCAATCATCATGTCCCAGTATTCCTCGGAGGTGATCGACTCATAGTTCATGCTGGTGTAGCAGCAGGAGATGCCATATACAAGCTTCCGCTCATGCAGGATTTTCATTGCCCGAAGGACTTTCTCATACACTCCCTGACCGCGGCGACTGTCAGTTGCTTCTCCGAAGCCTTCCAGGGAAATGGCGGGAACGAAGTTCTTTACCCGCAACATCTCGTCCGCAAACTCTTCGTCAATCAGCGTGCCGTTGGTAAAGGTCAGAAAAATGCAGTCATCGTGCTTTTCGCAGATACGAATCAGGTCTTTCTTTCGTACCAGCGGTTCCCCGCCGGTGTAAATGTACATGTATACGCCCATTTCCTTACCCTGACGGATGATATCGTCGATTTCGTCAAAGCTCAGGTTCAATTTGTTGCCATACTCCGCCGCCCAGCAGCCGATACAATGGAGATTGCAGGCCGAGGTGGGATCAAGGAGGATTGCCCAGGGGATGTTGCAGTTATATTTTGCGCGCATCTCATCCTGGATCGGTCCGCTGATCAAATTGGCATTGATGAAGAAATTGACCGCAAAGGTCTTCACCACTTCCGGATCAACATCCCGGATAATGTGACGGACATAGGGATAATATGCGTTGTCCGGATCTTCAATCGCAGCCCGGATTGCCGCCCTCTGTCCGGGGAAGCGCCCCTTCGCGAACTTATCCGCCCAGTCCATCAGCTGAGGAAGATTGTTTTCCGGGTCTTTGTAAAGGTGGTCGAAGGCTTTCGTCAGCCCAAATCTGGCAATTGTACTGGAAACATTCATAAGGCAAAAGAACCTCCTTCTCGATGATAATCAAAGGATAAACGATCTTTCGTCGAAAGGACAGGGTCAAAAAGCCGATCTTGTCCCAATCGGGACAGATCGGCTTATTTGTACCATTTTTCATTTTCTATTTGTTCAGCAAAGCATCTTGTCAAGCAGTTCGTCAAAAAAGCTCCCCAATTCGTCCACGCTCTTCTCAATATCCGCTGTCATTCCATTCCAGAAGAAGCGCAGAACGAATCCGTAAATGGAGTATTTCACGATATCCGCTACCACTTCGGCTCGTTTTGAATCGACTTTTCTTGCCTCTGCCATTTCATGGACATAGACTGAAAT
>CADABA010000241.1 GCA_902785985.1 uncultured Lachnospiraceae bacterium | reverse complement strand
TGCTTGCCGAGATGGGCTTCAAAGCTTTCCGTACCTCGATTGCCTGGACCAGAATTTTCCCCAGAGGCGACGAGGCAGAGCCGAATGAAGAAGGACTCAAATTCTATGATGACCTGTTCGATGAGCTTCGGAAGTACAACATCGAGCCGCTTGTCACGCTGAGCCATTTTGAACTGCCCTGGGCAATCGTCAAAGAATACGACGGGTTCCTGAACAGAAAGACGATCGATATGTTCGTCCATTTCGCGACTGTATGCTTCGAGCGCTACAAGGATAAAGTCACGTATTGGATGACATTTAACGAGATCAACAATCAGGCCGATCCGATCCAGCACCATATCCTGCAGGAAGGCGGCATCCTCCTGAACGGGAGAGAAAACGCGGAAGAGCTCATGTACCAGTCCTCCCACTACGAGCTGGTCGCCTCCGCGATTGCTGTCAAAAAGGGTCTCGAGATCAATCCGAATTTTAAGATCGGCTGCATGATCGGCTTCAATTCCATTTACCCCGCGACCTGCAAGCCGGAAGATAACCTCATGGCACAGAAGACCATGAACGAGAAGTACTGGTGGACCTACGTCCACTGCAGAGGCGAATATCCGAAGTGGATCCTGAAGAAGTTCGAACGTCTCGGATACAAGATCGACATCACAGAGGAAGATAAGAAGATCTTAAAGGAAGGCGTCGTGAACTGGCTGACCTTCTCCTACTACATGAGCTATGTCGTGAAGGCAGATCCCGAAGAGAATCCACACTATCACTACAATGAAAAGTATTATGTCAAGAACTCTTATCTGAAGGCTTCCGACTGGGGCTGGCAAATCGACCCGGTCGGCCTGCGCTGGGGGCTCAACTGGTTCTATGACCGCTTCCAGCTCCCGATGTGCGTCGTGGAGAACGGCTTTGGCGCCTATGACAAGGTCGAGGAGGACGGATCCATCAACGACGACTATCGGATCGACTACCTGCGCTCCCATATTAAGGAAATGATCGCAGCTGTCGAGGAAGACGGCGTCGACCTGCTCGGCTACGAAATGTGGTCTCCGATCGACATCGTTTCCGCTTCCACCGGTGAAATGGACAAGCGCTACGGATTTGTCTTCGTCAACAAGAACAACGCCGGAGAAGGCGACATGTCGAGAAGCCGGAAGAAGAGCTTCTACTGGTACAAGAAGGTCATCGAGACGAACGGAGCTGATCTGGACTGAGAGCTGAGGATTTATTCTTCATCGCGAGACTGTACTCACGATGAAGGCAAGTCTCACCTTGCGCGCGGTTCTCACGACTGAAGCCGCGGGTATTGCACGATGAAGAATAAAAAAAAACAGGACGGACTGAATCTGCATTGACTGCAGCTTAAGTCCGTCCTGGTTTTTTGCCTTTCCTGTTCTCAGAGACTGCACCGCAGCATGACTGTTCCGCGGCGCCGTTTCTCTTTAGATTTCTGTTTACTGAACTTCGACGTCTGCTTCCCTTATATGCTGTCGGTTCAGGCCTTCCCTCCTCTGTCCTTCTTTTTTATCTGCAGATCCCGCTGAACAGCAAGGAGTGCTTCACTGTATTTTCTGTGCGCCATATCAGGGAATGCTTCCAGAAGACGGCGGGACCCGAAGAATCTTCCTGACATAATTTTTTCCATGAGCGCGCCGGCCCTCTCCTGAAGTTCTCTCGTCCGCTGTCTCGTCTGATCTGCTTTGTCCTGCATTTTCTTCTTCTGTTTGTTTACAGCATCTCTCGCCTCATATTTTGCCAGCGTCGCCTGGACCCTCTGTTCTTCGATCGTCGTCTGTGCGCGCATGGTTCCCGTTGCGAGCTTTTCACTCAGCTCGTCGCTGACAACGCTCATGCGTCTCCGGACTTCATCCAGCTCCTCCAGCTTTTTATTGAGGCCTGCTACAATGAGGACCGTCACGACGAAGTCTGCCAGTAAGGTCACATACGATACTCCGAGGATGATCCAGCCTATTAAATCAGGAATATTCAGCACCAGATTTGCCATGGCAGGCTGGACCACACGGACGACCAGAAGGCAGGCCAGGCCCCAGATGAGACTGAAACGAAGGCATATGTATCCGCGAAAATTGAACGGCTCGTTACTGTAATCCCACCACCTCATGTGAAAAGCCACGTCAAGCAGCCAGCCGGCAAGAAGTTCCACTGCCGTCGCAAGAGCGACGCCGCACACGAACACGATCAGGATCCCGATGATATCATCTCCGCCGGTCAGCTTCTCTGCGGGGTAATGAAAAATATCTGGGAGCACACCGTCCACCACAGCAAAGACGGATATCGCCCCAAATCCGTAGACAGGGCATACCGGTCCGCACAAAAAACCTCTGTTGATGACTTTACCGACTGTGATCGCATGGAAAATGACCTCAATGCACCAGCCGGCAAATGAATATATTAAGAAGTACCAGAAGATCTGGTAAATCGTCATTCCGGCAATCATACTCTACTTTCCTCCTGTATAAAGAACGCCTTGGCGTTATTCTTGACCGGTCCTGACTTCTTCCTTAAAGAACAGTCACAGTCACGATCATTATATTCTCTGAAATTTTCTGATTCCAGAACAGTCCCGCTGAAACTCTTCAGCATGAAGACGTCATTCTCCTGCCGTCCGAATCGCATCCGCTGCACGTTTCGAGCCCTGCTTCGCCGCATAACGGCACCATTTAAGCCCTTTCTCCGTGTTCGCCGGCACGTCGAGCGTTCCTTCCAGATAGGCGATGCCCAGATCCGCCGCTGCCTCGACGTCTCCGCGCGCCGCCCGGTCGATGAGGTTCATCCGCCGCTCCTTCAGCAGGAGCTTCTGTGCCGTCTCCCGCACCATTTCGAGCTCTTCCGTGAAGATGCAGTGCGGAATGGAATTTGACGTCACGAGCTCCACACACTCGTCAAAGTCGAACCATCTGACTTCCGAGACCTCGGACTCCTGAAGAATATAGGCATCCTCATCAGCGTCGCAGAACGCGAGAAAGACCCTTGAGACCTGATTGTCATGAAAGATCTCATCATGAAACGTTTTCTTAAATTCAAAGGATCTCTGTCCGCAGACAACAAGATCTTTCGGCTGCGCCTGCACTCCAAGCTCTTCATAAAGTTCTCTGAGGGCCGATTCCTCAAAATCCTTTCCCGCCGGGATATGTCCCGCGCTCGAGATGTCATAGCAGCCGGGGTGGGAGTCCTTGCTGTCACTGCGCTTCTGCAGCAGGATCTGCAGCCGGTCATCCTTTGTGCGGACGAGCCAGACATGGCTTGTGCGGTGACGGATCCCTTTCCGGTGGGCAAGGCTCCTGGTTACGGTGTAGCCGGTCGGCTGACCGGATTCATTGACAATATCAAATATTTCTTCCAAAATG
Source organism: uncultured Lachnospiraceae bacterium (assembly GCA_902785985.1). GTDB lineage: Bacteria > Bacillota > Clostridia > Lachnospirales > Lachnospiraceae > Chordicoccus. Next base: position 543 of record CADABA010000241.1, on the reverse strand, counting down.
ATCTCCTCTTTTCCAATTAGAATCAGGCACTTGCGCAGGATATTTCTGTTATTTACAGCACAGAGCCTGTCCTTCATGCAGGACATTTCCAAGTATAGTCCTGTTGGGAAAAAAGCGCAAACTGAATACATACAATGTTCTCCACTATATTCAAGAACGCCTCAGCGTTCTTGCCGCGCCGCGCGAGGTGCGAAGCACCTTCTTCTTTGCGCGATGAAGAATAAAAAAATTTGACAAACCCGCTTTTTTGGGATATAGTACGCGACGTAAGCTGAAAATACGTCTTTCGGGTACATCCGGAGATTCATTTTCTTCTATATTAATAGTGATCATCGGGTTCGCGAAGCGATCCTGATGGTTGACTTCTCAGGCATCACATGAGATAAACATAAGTGAGAGAGTATAATAATGACAGGTATTGATATACATACATTGCGGCAGCGGCTGCTGTCGCGGATCGGCTTCGCGCCGGGAACCAAAGGCGCGGGCCCGGGAGAGAAGAAAGAAGGGGCTAATATGTCTGAAAATAAAACAATGATGCAG
>CADABA010000240.1 GCA_902785985.1 uncultured Lachnospiraceae bacterium | reverse complement strand
AAGGGACCGCCAGTGTATTTACGGAGTATTTGAGACAGCTGCGCCGGATGTTCTCACCGGGCTTGCGGAGTTATATGATTACAAACCCAGCGGAAAGGTCATTTCGATCGGCTGCAGGTTCGCGGAAGAATTCTGGAACAGAGGACTTGCCACACAGACGACCATAGCCCTGACGGAATTCCTTCGCGAAAACACAGGAGTGGAACTCGTCACAGCGCATGCGATGCCTCATAATACAGGTTCCGGAAAGGTCCTCACTAAAATCGGATTTGAGTATCTCTATACCAAGGAAGAGGACTGGGGGACCGGCAGGCCGGTCACTGCGGATGTTTATACAATGGATCTGGTTTGATTTTCGGCGCAGAATTCTCGTGATTTCAGTCTCTGATGCAGAATTCTCGTGATGTAAATCTATGATGAATGTGCAAAGTGATATTCTTAAACAAAACTTTAACATTCGGGATTTATAATCAGACTATATCAATTTTTGAGGTGAAATAGAGATGTTAAAGCTGCTCGTAGTTGAAGATGACAAGGACCTGAACCGCTCTGTATGCACTTTCCTGAATCGGAACGGATACGAAGTGTCAGGCTGCCTGAACGCAGACGATGCCTATGACGCAATGTACGAAAATGTTTTTGATCTCATCATTTCCGACATCATGATGCCGGGAATCGATGGATATGAGTTCGCGAAAACGATCCGCAGCCTGAACAGTGAGATTCCTATCCTGTTCATGACTGCCAGGGACGATATCCATTCCATGCAGAAAAGTTACAGGATCGGAATCGACGAGTACATGACAAAACCGATCAATTTTGATGAATTGCTGCTTCGGATCGGGGCACTGCTTCGCCGCGCGAAGATCGCCAACAGCCATCGTCTGGAGGTTGGCAGCTTTGTCATGGATCTCGATGAACACACAGCGAGGCTGAACGGAGAAGAAATATCCCTCACGATCCGGGAATTCAACATTCTCTATAAGCTGCTTTCCTACCCGAAGAAAACGTTTTCAAGGCAGCAGCTTATGAATGAATTCTGGGATGCGGGAACGACTTCCGGGACCCGTACCGTGGATGTGTACATGACGAAGCTGCGAGCAAAGCTCGCTGACTGTGATGATTTTGAGATCCAGACCGTTCACGGACTCGGGTATAAGGTGGTGACAAAATGAGGACCGTTTCCGAAAAGGAGAGCCGCAGCCGTTTCCCTTTATCTATGTTCTGGGTCGTACTCAGCGTTCTTCTGATCACAGCAGGCGTGCAGATGGCCATTCTTGTCGGCATGGCCCAGGCCGGCTGGTCACCGATCGTCCAGACGCACGTCATGGTTTTTTACTGGATCGGAGCCGCGTCTTTCCTCACACTGCTTATCCGGTCAAGAATAAAGGCCGTATATGACACGCCGCTCCAAAACATCTCCGAGGCGACCAAAAAGGTGGCGCACGGTGACTTTACGGTGCGGATCGATCCGCTGCATAATGAGGAAAATCGCGAAGACTATCTGGATCGGATGATCCACGACCTGAATGCAATGATTGCGGAACTGGGAAGCATCGAGACGCTGAAGACAGATTTTGTTTCCAATGTATCCCATGAGATCAAAACGCCGCTGTCCGTCATACAGAATTACAGCAGCCTGCTGGATGCGGAGGATCTTTCCGAAGAAGACCGGAGAGAGTATGCCGGGATCATCGGAGGTGCGGCGATGCGGCTGAATTCGCTGATCACCAATATCCTGCGACTGAACCGGCTGGAAAACCAGCAGATCCATATGAGATCAGAGATGTTCGATCTGTGCGGTCAGCTGACGGAATGTCTTCTGGGCTTTGAAACGGTCTGGGAAGAAAAAGGAATCGGGATCGAACCGGATATTGAAGATGATGTGCTGATCAATTCGGACAGAGAACTGCTGTCAATTGTATGGAATAATCTGCTTTCGAATGCTTTCAAATTTACGGAACCCGGCGGGACTGTCAGCATTTCCCTGAAGATGGAAAATGACAATGCTGTCGTTACGGTCCGTGATTCGGGCTGCGGTATGCCGCCGGAAACAGTGAGACATATTTTCGATAAATTCTATCAGGGGGATACATCCCACTCTGTGCAGGGGAACGGACTGGGGCTGGCCCTGGTGAAACGGATCATCGATATTGCGGGCGGAGAAATCCGTGTGGAAAGTACTCCGGGAGAAGGCAGCACTTTTATCGTGCGGCTCCGGAGAGATGTATGAGAAATATGGGTACTGCAGGAACGCCGGTGCGTTCTTTATACAGTGCTGATTTTTTGAGGACTGCCTGACCGGCGGTCCTTTTTCGTTTCTGACGAAGAATTCCCGCCCGAAATAACAACTCTTTAACATTTCGGAAGCAAAACAAAAACATAACGCCTCTAAAGTAAGGACATACAGTTAAGCAGACAGTCATCCGGAAACGGATGCCAATGATATGAAAATGGAGGTGTTTATGATGAAGAGACTTTATTTACTTACCGGAGCGGCAGGTTTTCTGGGATCCAATATTTGTCAGCAGCTTTTGGAACGGGGAGACAGCGTCCGCGCATTTGTCCTGAAGGGTGATCCCGCAGTGAAATATATCCCGGACGGGGTGGAGATTTTTGAGGGAGACCTCTGCAGCGGGGAGGACTGCAATCACTTTTTTGAAGTGGATGAAGATACGGAAACCGTATGTATTCACTGTGCTTCTATGGTCACTGTGAATCCGGACTACAGTGAAAAGCTTATGGCGGTCAATGTGGGCGGTACGGAAAACATCATCGCCGCTGCCAAGTCACATCCTCAGTGCCGGAAGCTGGTCTATGTATCGAGCACCGGTGCGATCCCGGAACTGCCCAAGGGACAGGTGATCCGGGAAGTCACCCGGTTCGTTCCCTATGAGGATGAGAAAGTTGTGGGATGGTACAGCCGGTCAAAAGCAATTGCGACACAGAAAGTCCTGGATGCGGCTGCTGAAGGGCTGAATGCCTGCGTTGTTCATCCCAGCGGCATTCTCGGACCGAACGATCATGCCGTCAGCGAGACTACGGGAACCGTTATCAAGATCATGAACGGGGAAATGCCCATCGGCATGGGCGGCAGTTTTAACCTTTGCGATGTCAGGGATCTCGCTTACGGTACGATTGCCGCGGCAGACAAAGGCCGCAGAGGTGAATGTTATATTTTGGGCAACAGGGAAGTGACCTTGAAAGAGGTTGCCGGAATGCTCCATGATGCCTGCGGATGTAAGAAACCGCTGTTCTACCTTCCCATCAGCTTAGCGTACCGTCTGGCGGATAAAATGGAAAAGAAGGCTGCCAGGACCGGCAAAAAGCCGATGATGACAAAGTTCTCCGTCTACAATCTGGACCGCAACAATACATTTGATTATTCCAAGGCGGAACGGGAGCTGGGATATCACACCCGCTCTTACGAAGAGACACTGCGGGATGAAGCCCGCTGGCTGGTGACCGAAGGAAAGATCAGGGGAAATGTTTCTCTTAAGGACGATGCTTCCGAAAAAAGAACTCTGGCCGATAAGCTGCAGGGACTGATGAAAAACCACACGCCGGTCCGTCACACGGCGCAGGCTTAAAATCTTGCGAGTGAAATCAGATCTTTCAGCAAAGGAAATACGACTGACAAACGGAGTACCGGTGAAATAACTGCGGAAGCAGGAATTTCAGACGGGCTCTGTTTTTTTGGGAAGGGCTGTGGTATAGTTGTGTAAGCCTTGGGCGGTGCATACCTTTTATAAGAGGAACCGGGCAAGATGATGACAGACGTAAAGACAGCCGGCAAATGGACGGCTTGAAAGGGCTGCGCTTATGCTTTCTGCAGTCCTTTTTTGCTTTTTTACGGAGGTTTATTCCATGCAGAACTATTTGATCGTTGTAGATATGCAGACGGACTTTGTAGACGGCGCGCTGGGCACGAAGGAAGCTCAGGCCATCGTTCCCGCGGTAAAGAAGCGGATCGAGGATGCCCTTTCGGCGGGTGAAAAAGTGATCTTTACCCGAGACACCCATCCGGAAAATTATCTGGAGACGCAGGAAGGAAGAAATCTCCCGGTAAAGCACTGCGTTCAGGGGACAGACGGCTGGCAGATCATTCCGGAGCTTTCCGCATATGCCGAAAATCGCGGAAAATGAAAAAAATCCGATCGGGCAGATCACCCTGATCGGTCTCTGCACGGATATCTGCGTGATCTCCAACGCGATGCTCGTCAAGGCATTCCTGCCGGAAGTGCCGCTCGTCACGGAAGAAGCCTGCTGTGCGGGTGTGACGCCTGAGAGCCATGTGCGTGCGCTGGAGGCTATGAAGGTCTGCCAGATCGCGGTGCGCTGAATGATGAAAGGTCTGCTGTATTGGGAGCGCCGCAGCGCTGCTTAAATTACGGGACAGACAGTCCAACAGATGAAACAGGATTTTGACTTGCATTTGCGGAGGGGACTCATAGATATGACGGAAATCAGTTTGAGAGAATTTACGGAACAGCTGGCCTCGAAGGCTCCGGTGCCTGGCGGAGGCGGCGCGAGTGCGCTCGTCGGTGCGGTCGGGATCGCCCTGGGCGATATGGTCGGAGAGCTGACTGTGGGCAAGAAAAAATATGCGGACGTCGAGGATGAGATCCGCGCATTGATGGTCAGGGCACAGGATCTCCGCGTCCGGCTGCTTGCCTGCATTGAGAAGGACGCGGCCGCTTTTGAGCCGCTGAGCCGCGCTTACGGGATCCCGAAGGACGATCCTTCGCGGGCTGAAGTGATGGAGGCCTGCCTTCGCGATGCGGCAGGCGCGCCGATGGAGATCTTTGAACTCTGCTGCGAGGCCATTTGTCTTGAGAAAGAATTTGCGGAGAAAGGAAGCCGCATCATGATATCGGACGCGGCGACCGGCGCAGCCCTCTGTCTGGGCGCGCTCAAGGGGGCAGCTGTCAATGTCAGAGTGAATACGCGCCTTATGAA
>CADABA010000239.1 GCA_902785985.1 uncultured Lachnospiraceae bacterium | reverse complement strand
GGAACATCTCGATACGGAGGTCGCGCAGGGTTCCCTGGCTGACCTTGACCATCAGTCTCTGCTGCAGATAAGATGCAGCGATACCGATCGCATAGAAGATTGCCACCCGCATCATGGCACCGAGGAGCGGACCGAAATCCGGATTCGGCTGCCCGATCATCGGCATGATGTAGGAGTCGATCAGCGTCCGCGTGAACATCGTTCCCTGTACATTGGCAAGGACCGCGACGAAAATGCAGATGACCACGATGACGATCTGTACTCCGTAGCGTTTCATGACATATGCCATTACGCGTTTGAAGATATGCGGTGCATTGTCCACCTTCACCTTGACGCCCCGCATCTGCCGGCCGCCGACGCCCTTGAGCTTTTTGAGCTCTTCCTCTGACAGTTCCTGATCACCCTTACCGGAAGCCTTCTTCTTTTTGCTGTCGGCATCGGCCTTCTTCATGGCGTCGAGCGTCTTCTGTTTATTCGATGGTCGATCTGCCGCGCTGTCTTTTTTCGGGGATTCGGCTACCGTGCTGCTCTTTTTCAAGACTTCGGCCCTTCCGTTTTCGGAAGCAGCACCCTCTGACATATTCTGTGTACCCGAGGTCTTCGCTTTCATATTTTCGGAATCCGCGTTCTTTACAGATTCCTGCGCTTTATTCTTCTCTGCCATCAGCGAGCACCTCCCTTCATGTCGAAATCTCCGCCGCCAGCGGTCTGCGTGTTATAGACATCCTGATAAATCGTATTATTCTGAAGAAGATTTGCAGGTGTGTCAAATCCGGCGACACGGCCTTCCTCCATAACGATGACGCGGTCTGCACTTTCCACGGAGGAAATGCGCTGCGCGATTATGAACTTCGTCGTGCCCGGGATCGCCTTCGCCATCGCGGCCCGGATCTTCGCGTCCGTCGCCGTGTCGACCGCCGAGGTCGAGTCGTCCAGGATCAGGATCTTCGGTTTTTTGAGCAGCGCGCGGGCGATGCAGAGTCGCTGGCGCTGTCCGCCGGAGACGTTGGTACCGCCCTGTTCTATGCGCGAATGGTATCCGTCCGGCAGGCGCTCGATGAACTCATCCGCGCAGGCCATCCGGCATGCCTCCATGCATTCTTCTTCCGTGGCGTCCGGATTTCCCCAGCGCAGGTTATCGAGGATCGTGCCGGAGAAGAGGACATTTTTCTGCAGGACGACCGCGACCTGATTTCTGAGTGAATCCATATCGTAAGCACGCACATCAAGCCCGCCGACTTCAAGCGACCCTTCCGTGACGTCGTACAGTCTCGAGATCAGGTTGACCAGCGAAGATTTCGCAGAACCCGTCCCGCCGATGATACCGATCGTCTCACCGGATTTAATGTGCAGATCAATATCCCTGAGAACGAACTCACCGCTCCCCTGCCTGTAGGAGAAGTTCACGTGATTGAAATCCACCTGCCCATCCTTCACCTCATAGACCGGATTTTCCGGATTGCGAAGGTCGCTGACTTCATTCAGGACCTCAGAGATACGCTCCGCGGAGGCGGAGGACATCGTGACCATGACGAAGACCATCGCGACCATCATGAGGGACATGAGGATATTCATACAGTAGGCAAGCAGGGACATGAGCTCACCGGTCGTCAGATCGCCTGCGACGATCATGTGGGCGCCGAGCCAGGAAATGATCAGGATGACCACATAGACGGTTCCCTGCATGACCGGCATGTTGATGATGATATTGTACTCCGCCTTCACGAACAGATTGTAAATGTTGGCTGCCGCCGTCGCGAACTTATTTCCCTCGTACTCCTCGCGGACGTAGGCTTTGACGACGCGGATGCCTGTGACATTTTCCTGAACGGATTCATTCAGGGCGTCATACTTTTCGAAGACCATGCGGAAATACCGGGTCGCGCGTACCATGACGAATCCGAGGAAAATTGCCAGCGCAATGACCGCGACGAGATAGACACTCGCGATCCGCGCGTTGATGATAAATGCCATGACCATGGCGACGATCATCGAGAACGGTGCGCGGACGAACATGCGCAGAAGCATCTGGTACGCGTTCTGCAGATTGGTGACATCCGTCGTCAGTCTGGTGACGAGTCCGGACGTCGAGAACTTATCGATGTTGGAAAATGAAAAGGTCTGAATATTCTCGAACATCGCTTTTCTGAGGTTTCTTGCGAAACCGGTCGACGCCTGCGCGCCGAAGTAACCGCCTGCCGCTCCCGTGAAAAGGCCGGCAAGGGCGAGACCGATCATCATGAGACCGGTCAGAAGGATCGTCTGCATATTGCCTTTTCCGATGCCCTCATCCACGATTCTCGCCATGAGGAGCGGGATCAGCGTCTCCACGACGACCTCCAGGATCATAAAGGCCGGGGTCAGGAAAGAATCCCTCTTAAATTCCTTGACCTGTCCGGCAAGCGTTCTGAGCACCTTGCCGAAATCTGTCTTTGTCTTCATTTGCTGCCACCTCGCTGTGTTTCCTCTTCGAAAGACGGGTCTGTCTGCAGACAGCCGTCTTTCATTTTCTTTACTAATTCAGCTTCCGGACCTGAGGATCTCATAAAGTCCTGCTGCCAGTCACTGTCTCCGTCTTCCAGGAGAAGTTCGCCGAGACGTTTGATCAGAGTGGACAGATTCCTGCCAAGCTGATCCTTCTCCACCTGATCCAGGCACCCGTACAGCCGCTCGGGACGTTCCGGTTCAATGTGAAATGTCCTTCCTTTTTCCGTCAGCTCAATGATCATCGTCCTTCGGTCTTCCTCCGACGGTCTTCTCGTCAGATATCCGTTCTTTTCGAGTTTTACGAGGAACTCACCCATGGACTGCTGGCGCATGTTGAGCCTCTGCGCGAGCTCCTTCTGGGACATCCCGGATTCGGACTTGAGCAGGGCAAGGATGCGTCCCTGTCCCTGCCTCGGATTAATCCCGCCTTCGCCCCATGCGTTCCTATAGTAGTGCCGGTGCATCATGCGGTGTGTCATGACGAACAGCTCGGCGAGATCTTCATCGGTCATATGACTCTCCAAAGAATCCTCCTTTCCATATACAGGCTGTACCTTCCGGGTTGCGCGGTCGTCGTCCGCGTCCTGCGATGGTCTTTCGCTTCCCGCGATTGTCTTCCGCTTCCTGCGGTTGTCTTCCGCTTCCCGCGTTCATTAATGCCTTGAGGATTTTTGCTCTCGGAAATCTCTGTCCTTTTTTACAGGATTTTCAGTGACTTCTGGAACAATTCTGTCCCGGAACTGATGACACCGTGGAATTTATGAAGGTACCTTACTATCTTACTCTAACTATAATGTGCATTCTTTATAATGTCAATTGCTTTCGAAGCAGCTCTCAACACAAAGTATTTCGTTCTCTTTCCTCCCTGCCTTGACTTTTCTCTCATTCATTTCTATACTTTTTATGAACACGTTCATAAAAGGGAGTGAGTATGCCGAAATTATTGGATAACATTAAAGAAAAAGCTATAGAAGAGGCAAGACGCGAGATGCTGTCCGACGGATACCGCGCCATGACGATCCGCCGTGTCGCGAAAGAACTCGGAATCGCTACAGGCACTCTGTACAATTATTTCCCCTCGAAGGAATATCTGGCAGCCGGCGTAATGCTTGAGGACTGGCAGGCGCAGATCCAGACCTTTGAGGAGGAGCCCGGTAAGGATGACCCATCCGTGGTGATCCGCCGGCTCTTTGAAATGGTAAGCGATTTTACGTCCCGTTTCCGACGTTCCTGGGTGCAGTACGAGGAACATGACCGCTCGGAAAGCATGCGCAATCAGTATCACAAAGTACTGGTCGAACAGCTCGGCTGCTATATCAATGCAGCAGTACCGGGACGAGAAGATTGGCTTGCACCCTTTCTGGCTGAACTGGTGTTGCGTTTCGGCTCGGATGGCCATACCCGTTACAAGGATATTGAAAAAGCAGTGAA
>CADABA010000238.1 GCA_902785985.1 uncultured Lachnospiraceae bacterium | reverse complement strand
CGGATACATACCCAGGGTCAGGTTGTATACCGGCTCCAGAGCCTCGCCCAGGATCGTGGGCGTACCGAACAGATAGCCGTCAGCGGCTGCCATATCGGCGGCGAGATTCGTTTTGTCATCGAATACGAGGTCATAGCGGTGGACTTCCGCTCCTGCATCGCTGACGCCCTTTGCAATCTCCTCGGACAGCTGTTTTGTATAGCCGTAGGCGCTGACATAAGGCATTACAACAAGCTTTTTCTCTTTCTTGACCGGCGGTTTGCACCATTCACGATACCAGCCGAAAAGCTGGTCGAAGTGAGAGTCGAGGACCGGTCCGTGACCGCAGCAGATGTTCTCGATTTCCAGATCCTTTATGCGCTCCAGTGCATTATACATATACGGATACGCAAAGGGCCCGATGATGCAGTCGAAGTAATATTTTGTCGCTTCCGCATAACCTGCCTCGTCCGTCACGCTTGATCTGAGGACACCCTCGGCTGCATAGTGGGATCCGAAAGAGTCGCAGGGGAAGAGGGTCTTTATTTCCTGGACGTAGGTGTACATGGTGTCCGGCCAGTGAAGATTCGGGAGGATCATGAATTCCAGGGTCTTATCTCCAAGGGAAAGTGTCGAGCCGTCGTGAACGGCAATACTGTTGAAATCAGTGTTGATGATGTGCTTGAGGAACTGGATTGCAGTTCCCGTGGCGACGATCGTGATATGCGGGTTCAGTTCAAGCAGTTTTTCGATCGATCCTGCGTGATCAGGCTCCGTGTGATCCATGATCAGATAGTCGATCTGTGAGACAGAGACTACGGATTCAATGTAGCTGACCATCTCGTCGAAGAAGGCGAGCTTTGCAGTCTCAAAAAGGGCCGTCTTTTCGCTGCCCGTGAGCAGATAGGAATTGTAGGATGTGCCGTATTTTGTTTCCATGATAATGTCAAATACGCGCAGCTCCGGGTCAAGGACACCGGTCCAGTACAGGTCTTTTTTAATTTGTAAAGCCTTCATACTGTGCTCCTCTCATATGAATTTGCCCACACTGCACAAAGGAATGTTCTTCAACAGATTTGCTGCAGTGGCTTTTTGGGATACAATCTCAGCATACCATAATGACGGATAATATAAAACCAAAAGCATAATTTTCCGATAAATTAGACGGTACAAACACTGTTTACTGTGCGCTTCAAGGCATGGAAAACGGAGTTCGGGTCGGAAAAATTTTTCCGGTCACCGGGTGTGACATGCGATCAGCGAAGAATTTGTAATGCAGCTTTCATCCCGCCTCCGGTCGTTACCATGTCAATGACGATGTGATCAGCGAAGAATTTGTAATGCAGCTTTCATGGCAAGTTGTCTTGATAAGCTGTTTCCTGTATAATGACCTAAGCAGACCTGTTGGAGGCATTTATGAATTTTAACGGATATCCGAGCCTGCAGGCAGTCCTCAATGAGTGCAGGCATTCTTATGTACATATGGACAGAGATCCGATGAACATGGGAGAAGAAGTCTGGAAGCACATGCTCGAACTCTGGGAGGGGTTTTCGCCGGATGAGCTCTCACGAATTGAAGAGGATATAGCTGCGCTGCAGCAGGCAGGCCCTTATTCAAGAGGGTATTATGTGACGCGCGAGGCGCTGATCCTCGTCGCCACCGAAGATCGGAAGATGAGCTTTTATCCCATTCGGTGCAGGGATATTATCTGGATCTATACAAGTGTGATCACGCAGCGGGTCAACGGTATACCGACAGGTAAGATCTTCTGCTTAAATGCGGTCGATGCCTTTCAGAGGCGAATCCGGTTCTGCCAGAAATCTGCAGCGCCGTTCGACAGGAAAAATCTGATGGAAGAGGATCTGGAATATCTGATCGGAAAGATTCTCCCCGACTGGCCGGGAATTCTGTGGGGATATTCCGTGGACCGGGAAGCGCTTTATACTCAGAACTTTTCAGAGCTTGCGGGTATTGTAAGGAAGAGAAACGCAGCGGGTGAGCGGCATAGGCAGGAGACTGTTTCTGCAGGGCTGAAGGAGATGCCTGTCGGGCTGCAGCAGAAAAATACAAAGGCCGCCCTTGTTTTGCGGTCGCCTGACCGGGGCTATATTTTCCTGATAAAAAGTCCGGAATTCCTGCTCGGACGGGGAATCGACGTCGATGGCAGGATCAGGGAAAATCTGAATATCGGACGAAGGCATTGCATGATCCGCCGAAAAGGTGGGAAGTTCTTTATTCGGGACTTGCAGAGCATGAACGGGACTTTCCTGAACGGACAGAGACTGGAACCGAATGTTGACTGCCGGCTGTATGATGGAGATGAGATCATGCTCTGTACGCAGAAATTCATCGTCAGTATCAGCCATGGATAAGACAGGGTAAAAACCCGGATATAATCGCCGAACGCATGCAGTCCGGAACGTTGTGCCGTCCCTGCCGCGCCGTGTGCGATGCAGACCGCCGAGGCGTTCCTGATAACTGCGGGGAAAGGCCGCTGTGAGGTGCGAAGATGAAGTGTTACCGAATAAAAGAGAAAATGGAGCCTGTCACTCCGAAAGATTTCAAGAATCTTCCCTATCAGTATGTCGTCACTATGAAGTCTGCAGAATGGACCAGGCGGAAGGAAAAGTTCGATATCGGCATGGATCTGGATCCCGATCTGCAGGATACCGGGAGTACCCGGGCGGAGGTCAACTATGACTCGGTCACGGGAGGCTTCAATATTCCCGCCCGGGAGAATGTGCCCGGTGAGAACCATGCGTTTTCATTTTCGCTTGATGAGAAGGGCATTATCTTCATAGACGATGAGGGCTTTTGCAACTCGATCATACGAAGAATCGCCGGCACAAAGAGGCTGTACAATCCGTGCCTCGAGCGGTTCCTGTACGATTTTCTGGAACAGATCATCTTTTATGACAGAGAAATGCTGGAAGGCTACGACCATACCCTGGACGAGCTTGAAGACCGCATACTGGATGGGAATACGGAAGGTGTACTCGAGCAGATTGCAGATATTCGCAACGATCTCAGGGATCTGAAGATCCACTATACGCAGCTCATCGATGTCTGCCAGGAGTTCGAGGAAAATGAAAATCATTTCTTCAAGGCTGAAAATGAACGCTATTTTCACCTTGTTGGCCAGAGGATAGAGAGACTGCTGGAAATGCTTCTCACGCTCGTGGATTTTACGATCCAGCTCCGGGACTTCTGCCAGTCTAAAATTGATGAGAAGCAGAACCGGAATCTCGCATTTCTGACGATCATCTCAAGCATTTTCATGCCGCTGACTCTGATTGCGGGCTGGTACGGGATGAATTTTAAATATATGCCGGAACTTGATAAAGTCTGGGCCTATCCGCTGGTCTTTGTTGTGTCTGTGATGATCGTGGTCATATGTATCGTATTTTTTAAGAAGAATAAATGGTTCTGACAGGCTCTTGCGATACTCTGTGCAAATGGAATTATTCGAATGTTCATACGATTTCCGTGAAGCACAGACTATCGCAATTGCCTGAATGGTTCTGAGTGCGGAAGGAGGATGTTATGAGCCGACTCAAAGATCTTAGAAAGTATGTGAACAAAGAGTTGTTAAAGATGACGGACGAGGACAAGCGCACCGGCGCGATCGTTCACCTGTATGGCGTGTCGCTCGCGGCGACGATGATCGCAAAAAAGCGGGGTCTGGACCCGGAGCTTGCATCAATGGCAGCCATGCTGCATGACCTGCATGCTTACAAAAGCGGCAGCTATGACGATCATGCGCACAAAGGGGCGGAGCTTGCGAGAGAGATTCTCGGTAAGCTTGAACTTACTACAGAGGAGGAGACAGAAACAATCTGTTCAGCGATTTATCATCACGATGACAAATATGCCGTGGATGCCCCGATGGATGAGGTGCTGAAGGATGCGGATGTGATCCACCACTGCATGAACGACCTCTCAAAGAAGGTCAAGGACAAGGAGAAGGCCAGATACGCGAGT
>CADABA010000237.1 GCA_902785985.1 uncultured Lachnospiraceae bacterium | reverse complement strand
TATGTATGGGGCAGCATGCGCTGCCCTCCGGATCAGAGCTCCGGAATATCGTATTTCGGGACCAGATCCTTTTTGTAGAATTCGACCATGGATTTCAGCTCGCGGTTGCTGACGGTCGTCTTCTCATCCTTCCAGATATTCTTGCCGTCCTCGCTCTGACCAGAAACAAAAAAGACGCTTACCTGTATCCCCGAGGGAAAAACACATAAACGTCTTACTGCCTGTACTTGCTATTCAGTTGTTTTCAGCGCTTACAGCTTCATCAGGATCTCCCATATATCTCCATCAATACAGATGGATCTGTCTTGGATTTCATCCGGTGCGCAGGCCTCCCCATGGTTCAGGCAGGCATAAACCGCCTTATCATTTGCCAACGTCATCTGCCAGAACGGATATTTAATGATGACCAGGGTATTGGCTCCGACTCCAAGTTCCAGATCGGCATTTTCCTTATGTCCCGCATCATTGTTAAAAGAACCGTTCTCGCGAATGATCCCTTACTCCCTGCTATCGCACAGTCCCAGTTTCTCTTTGAGCTCTCTTGTGATGTCATATGCACTGTACAGGATCGGAATCTCGTAAGTCTCCTCCCTGCTGTGCTGTGCATCCCAGACCTGTGCGAAGTACGGATTCTTCCGGGCGATCGCCGGATATTTCCAGGATTTATTCAGGCACTGCGGGCACCAGTGTCCGCCATGCAGCACCGAATTGACCGATGCCTTGAAAGAATGCCCGAACGCGCACTTCCAGTTGACCGGCTTGTCGATCTCTTTGCCCGGCGCCGCATCTTCGAAGGATCCGCCGCGGTACGCAGCCGCTTCCTGAAGGTCTGTTCCATCCAGGTTCTCCAGTCCTTTTTCTTCGTTGTAACCGTGATTCAGGAAGGACTCCTCTTCGCTGGGATGATGCATCTCAAGCGGTCTTTCCTTCAGCATTTCCTCCTCGGAGCCAAAGAAAGCATTGATCCAATCCGTCTCGTGGTTCTCCTTCATCCACAGGTATCCCATCCGTTTCTTCGCGATCTCAATATTATGAGCACGCATTCCTTCCGCAGTGGGCATCATGGCAGCGATCATCGGATTCTTCATCATCCTCTCGATCTCACCGGAGACACCTGCCCAATAGTACTGTGCCGGGATGCAGCGGAAATGCAGATACTGGTCAAGCAGATCCGAGTCGGTGTAGTACTGTCCGTGGAAATTGAAACGCGCCTGCATCTGGGGATCTGTTGTCTCGGCAAAAGACAGACCCATGGGCTTTAACATAATATCCGAAAGCTCCCACGTAGCAAGGCGGTATTCTTTGCCGCTGCTCAGGTTGTAGGCTCTTCTCCAGAAGCTCTCATCCACCCAGTCCTCGCACAGGTTCGCCATGCAGATACCGGATTCGATGGAAGTGCTCCACTCCAGCACGTTATTGACGGGCTGGTGGAAGATGATGGGCTCTTCCCCTGCACCTTCCGCACTGGGGTGCTGCCCTGTCTGGCGGATCGACACCCAGTACTTGAGACCGCTGGCAAACACTTCCGCCTCGGAGTACACTTTGGAGAGTGCGTAATAATCGTGGATGGACGGGAACATGGGGTCTCCCACCCGGCCAAAGTGCACCGGCTCAAGGCGGCTTCCGGTCATGGCCACCGTGCCTACATAGGCAAAATGTACTTTGTCAGGATCGGGCTGCTCCTTGATCGCCTTGATGATGTTCAGGGTCGATCCGATGTTTGTATACAGTGTCTTCTCCGGGTACGCATCTGCTGCAGGAGATACCATTGCGCCGATATGCAGTACGTAGTCTGCGCCGTCCACACATTTTTTTATCGTATCGTAATCCGTCATGTCTCCCCAGATGATCTCCAGTGCCGGGCAGCGATACTTCTTGAGAAGCTCTTTGTTTTTTGCGGAAGGACGGGCCAGGATCCTGGTGATGAAACGATTGCTCCTCCCGAGCAGCTGCTTCATGGTCTCCTGTCCCATGGTACCAGTCGCGCCGGTCACGAATACGACTTTCTTCGGACGGAGCGCATAGGCGTGTTCCTGAGGATCGTCGAACTTCAGCGCCGCGTCAAAACCTTCCCGTGTTGCATTGAGCGCCCTGCGCGCTCCGGCCGCGTCGCCGATTTCAAAATAAGCTGTCCCGTTCTCGTAGCATGCAGCTGCCAGAGCACTGCCGTCCCTCTTCCTGGATCCGACTGCCATTACGGCATAATCACATGGATAGCTTACCTCCGCGCCATCTTTTTCACCGATCACTTCTCCGTCGCGGATCTCCTTCACCGTCACGCCTGTCACGGGAACGATGCCGGCGCCATACACACACTCATTCACGCAGATCTTTCTGGGTGCACCGAGATCTGCGCAGATCTCAGGCAGCATCTCCAGAACAGTGACGGATGCGCCTTTCTCAGCCAGATACTCAGCGGTCTCCACGCCGACCATACCGCCGCCGATCACGACAGCCTTGCCGCTCACAGCTGCTTTTCCGTTCAGCACGTCATGCGAATTGACGACGAACGCCTTGTCGTAGCCGGGCACAGGGACCACGATTGGCTCTGCTCCGATGGCATTGATGAGAGTATGCGGTTTGATCTCCCCGATCAGTTCGGGGGTCACCGGCGTATTCAGGCGGATATCAACACCCATTTTCTCAGCCTGCCTGGCCATCAGCAGTACGGCGTCTTTCATCTCGCGCTTTCTGGGGGCCTCTCCGGCTGTCACGAACTGGCCGCCGAGCTTTCCGGACGCCTCACAAAGGATTGGATTATGTCCGCGCTGCTTCAATACGATCGCCGCTTCCAGGCCGCCGATTCCACCGCCTGCGACCAGAACAGTCTCGGGACCTCACGCCCTAAGGCGGGATTTCTCAGGCATGTGATGTGCTCCACATTGGTGTCGGCAAAACAATCGTAGCATCCCTGGTTGCACCCGACGCAGTAGAATACATCTTCCGTACGGCCTTCTCTGATCTTGTTTATGAAGTCGGGATCAGCCAGCTGCGCGCGGCCCATAACGACCATGTCCACCTTATCCTCTTCGAGGATCTTCTCAGCCAGCTGTGCCGTATTGATTCTGCCGACGCCGATCGTCAGCATGCCGGTCTCCCTGCGGATCCGGGCAGCATTGTCAATGTTGAAGGCTTTGGGAATATCTACGGGAGGAACTTCAAATTTCAGGCCGGCGGAGATGATGTTGCCTCTGGAGACATCCAGCACGTCTACGCCTGCAGCTCCTGCCATCGCGCAGAAGGGGATGACTTCCTCGATCGTCAATCCGCCTTCGAGGTAATCGTCGTGCGCATCGATCCTCATGAACAGCGGCATGCCTTCCGGAATGTTCTCACGGATCGCGCGGATGCATGCGAGCGGGAATTTAGCCCTGTTTTCCAGACTCCCGCCGTACTCGTCCGTCCTGTGGTTGATTCCGCCGGACAGGAAGGAATGGGGAAGGTAGTTGTGCGCGCAGTGGAATTCGATGCAGTCAAAGCCTGCCTCCACGGCTCTCGCTGCAGCCGCGCCGTAGCAGGCGACGATTTCTTTGATCTGCTCTTTCGTGATCCCGGGAATCGTGATCTCCGGTGACACAGGCATGTCAGACGCAACCAGGATCTGGGCAGTCTGGTCCATGCCGACAGCAAGGGAACCCTGCCAGAGCTGGATCCCGGCATTTCCGCCGGCTTTGTGGATCGCATCTGTGAGTTTCTTCAGACCTGGTATGTATTTGTCATCACTGATGGAAAGAAAATGGCGAGGCGCACTGGGTGTGTGCACACTGGCAACTTCGACGATGTTGAGGCCGCTGCCACCCTTAACGCGCGCGACATGATAGTCGATCAGCTTATCGGTCACGTAGCTGTCATTTCCGGAGAACTTTGTTCCCATAGCCGGCAGTACAATGCGGTGCGGAAGCTGCAGGTCTCTGATCCTGATTGGAGAAAACAGTTTATCAAACATACGGGATCTCCTTTTCCTTATATAAACCGGGGTTTCGGGGAGAGCTCTTTGCCTCCCCTCTGTGTTGTATCAAGGATATCACGTACAGTTTTGTCATTGACCATATCGGAATTTGGACCAATTATAAGAGACTCTTTTTGTACATTGTGCGCGGCCCGACCGCTCCGGACGGCTTTCTGCACCGCTTTTTAAGTCTGCGGCCGCGCGTTCTTATTGTAAAACCGTACAGTCGACTGTATACTTTTATCAGGACAGTCATTTTTGATCAGAATATCGAAGCGGGGGCTTGATCATGAAGCTGAAAGAATTGTGTGAGAGAACCGGTATTATAAAGAGAAATGTTCATTATTATATCAAAGAAGGGCTGCTTGTCCCACGCAAGGAACTTGGAAATGGTTATTACGAGTTCTCACAGGAAGACTGTGATCGTCTCCTTATGATCCGTTCCCTGAGAAATGCAGGCTTCTCGATCCTCCAGATCCGGTCGATTTTGAGTAAGCCCTCCACCTCCGGTTACTACATTAACCTCCGCCTCAAGGAACTGAAGTCGGAAATAGAGCATGCAAATTCTGCGATTATTGCATTGTCCTATATACAGGAGCATCTTCCTCTGCACATCCGCTACCAGAAGCTGGAAGAGCTTGTCAGAGAGGCCGGGATCCCGTCATACGAGCCCAGGGAAACAATTGCGCAGGATTTTGAAACCTATGACAACGACCTGATCAATCGCTTTCTGTGGGAGAGTTTCCTCCCTGATTCGCCCATGACAGATTATCAGGAATACCTGTGGAGCAAGGTGATCCGATTTTCGAACGGCCACTGTTCCCGCGACTACCAGCTGCTCAGCCAGGCACTTCATCGCTTCAGCCCCGGGCAGATCGAAAAGGTCTTCACCGGAAACAGGGAGCTGCACAACGAGGTCATATTCCTGTCCCGTGAGCATTATGCGGACTATGCGCGGAAAATGACCGCAAATATCAGGAGGTTTCTGGATTCTCCGAGTCTGGTCCTTGACTGGGAGTCAAAATATCTTTCTTTCACGGCTCCTCAGGCCAGGCTCTATGACTCTGAGATTGCCGGAACAATGGAAGAACTCAGCCCCTCCTTCAAAGCCTACAGGACCAACATACACGAGACCTGCAGAATTGCTTACGACTGGATCATGTCTGATGACAGCCCTGATCTTCTTGAGAAGATGAAGCAGGAGCTGGGCTCCCTGTTCGACATTGAGAATTGCAGTCACGGAGAGCTGCAGGCTATGTCGGTGCAGGTGAATCACTATATATAAGGAGCCTTCCCTTCCAGCCGCCTTTCTCTTAAAGACAGATACGCAGCTCAATGATTCATCTCAGAAAAAGGACAGCGCTTCCCAATGCACTGATTATTCTTAGATTTGTCTTATATCACCTCGATCAGCCGTTCCCGCGGGATCCCGCACCTTAAGAGGAACCGGTCCGCCTTAGCGATCACTTCCGGGGAATACACGTGGTCTGCGTGATGCGCATCCGATCCGTAGATCACGGAATTTCCTTCCCGCGCCGCGATCTTCCAGAAATGCTCGCCGGGGTAGTTTCTGTCCTCCCTTACGCCCAGGAGGTTGATCTCGAGCGGAATGTCGATTTCCTTACAGAACCTGCACAGCTTTGTCATCTCCTCTTCGTAGATCTCGTCCGGCCCTGTGTACCAGAGCAGGTCCGGATGGGCAAAATAGAGGAATTTCCCGGTCGCAAGCGCCTCCCGGGTCTGCATGTAGTACTGCCTGAGTCTTTCCGCACTGCCTGACGGCTCACCGCAGTAGGGCACATTGACTCCATTTCCCAGATAGTGCTGTCCAAGGATCATATACTCGATCGGGTAAGGCCGAAGGAGCTCCAGGAGAGGCTCCCACAGAGTGTAGAGATATTCCACCTCAAGTCCCAGCAGAATCTCTATGTCTCTTTTGTATTCCCGCTTCAGATCGAGGACCGTATTGACGTAACCCTCGAGTTCGGACGGGAGCATCTTGACCCGACACACAAAACCGTCAGGGTATACCTGCGGCGTGTGATCGGAGAAGCCGAGGATCTTAAGACCGGCCTTGATGGCATTTTCCACGTATTCTCTCTCTGTGCCGTCGGCGTGCCGGCAGCGCCATGTATGGGTGTGATAATTTGCGATCATCCTATCGTGTCTCCGTTATGTTTCTTTTGTTTCTTATGTTTCTTCTGTTTCGTTTGACTCTGATACAGAAGTCACATCTTTCTCCGCCGGTTCCCAGCGTCGTATGGCGGATAAATTCCAGACCGGGAATATCGCCATATGTGCATTCATCGTTGATACAGAAGATTTTGGTCAACTCAGGAGTCCCGGTTTTCAGGATGCCTTTGATTCATGATTAACAGTCATTTGCTCCCTAAGGTTTTTGCTGTGAGCATCCCGGAGGGCGGTGGGTTGGATTCGAACCAACAACATCCAGATCTGTACGAACTGCTGTTAAAATCCCGGGCAGGATTTATTGATTTAGCGCTCTGCCAATTAAGCTGTCACCGCCAGAACATATGTTGTTTTTTGTACCTTCAAGAATCGGAATTTCCTATAAAGCGAAAAAGACCGCCGATTCCGAAAGAATCAGCGGTCTTACTTTCATCAGAACAAATATGTATCCGCATCTGCTCTGTGCGTTATGCCGTCCGGATCAAATGATCAGGCTTTGCACTCACCCATGCCGAGCGGGTTGCCCTCGTTGAAGTTGCGCGCATTTTCAAGTGTGACAGCCGCGATTGCCTGCAGAGCCTCACGTGTGAAGAATGCCTGATGAGATGTCAGAACAAGGTTCGGGAACATCAGCAGTCTTCCTGTGATGGAGTGCTGCAGATAGTCATCCGAATG
>CADABA010000236.1 GCA_902785985.1 uncultured Lachnospiraceae bacterium | reverse complement strand
CCGATGGATGAGGTGCTGAAGGATGCGGATGTGATCCACCACTGCATGAACGACCTCTCAAAGAAGGTCAAGGACAAGGAGAAGGCCAGATACGCGAGTCTCTGCGAAGAGTTCGGCATGTAAGATACACGCTGCAGGAATTGAACAATTGAATGGAAGGCATCTGCGGTCTGTATGAAATATGCATTTGTCTGACATGACAATACAGTCTGACGAAAGCATGCGCTGCAGGAAAAAGCATGATATTGAAAGAAAAAGGATCGGTCCGTTCGGAGCCGATCCTTTTTTAAAGTCATGTTTTCATTTCTGTTTATCCGAGGATACCCTTCTTTGCGTTCTTCAGAACAGGGATCTGTGTATCATCTTTGTCATCAATATGTTTTCCGTTGTATTTCTTCGTCTCTGCAACGATGACGCCGGAAAGCAGCAGCACCGCGATAATATTCGGGATCGCCATCAGTCCGTTCAGAAGATCGGCAAGATCCCATACGAGGTTCAGCTCCTGCAGAGATCCGATGAAGACCGCTGCGACCCAGAGGACCTTATAGACCATGATCGCTTTCTCTCCGAACAGATAGACTGCCGCACGCTCGCCGTAATAGTACCAGCCGAGGATGGTCGAGAACGCGAAAGTGATGAGTCCGACGACAAGGATCGGAAGGCCGATGTAAGGAATCATGGAGAATGCCTTAGAGGTAAGTTCGGCTCCGTTTCCGGAAAGTCCGTCGATGTGCTCGTACTTGATGATGCAGGACACCAGAACGAGACCCGTCATAAGACAGATGACTACGGTATCCCAGAATGTTCCGGTCATGGAGACCAGAGCCTGACGCTTCGGGTTGCGTGTCTGTGCTGAAGCGGCAACAAGGGGCGCGGAACCCATACCGGATTCATTCGAGAACAGACCTCTCGCGAAACCGTAACGGCAGGTGATCGCGATCGTACTTCCGACGAAACCGCCGCTCGCGGCTCTTGTGGTAAAGGCGGATTTTGCGATGATGGCGACCGCCTGACCAAGAACGTCACGATTGATGACCAGAATGATGAGACATCCTATAAAATAAAATACAGCCATGAACGGAACAAGAAGTTCGGATACTCTGGTAATGGATTTGATGCCGCCGATGATGACGAGCGCGACCAGAGCCGCAAGGGCGATTGCGATGATCCAGGAAGGAACGCCGAAATTTGTCGTAAAGTTGGCGGCAACGGCGTTGGCCTGTACCATGCAGCCGATGCCGAACGCGCAGACGGATGCAAGTACCGCAAAGATAATACCGAGCCATCTCATGTGAAGTCCGCGGTCCAGGGCGTACATTGCACCGCCGATCATGGAGCCGTCCTCACTTTTAACACGGTATTTGACGGAAATCAGAGTTTCAGCGTACTTGGTCGCAATGCCGAAGATACCTGTGAGCCACATCCAGAGGACTGCTCCCGGGCCGCCCATCGCGATCGCAGTTCCTACACCGACGATATTACCGGTACCGATGGTCGAGGAAAGCGCAGTGGTCAGAGCGCCGAACTGGGAGACATCGCCTTCAGAGTCAGGATCCTTGGTGACAGAAATCTTGATTGCCTTGAAGATATCCTTCTGAATAAAGCCGGTACGGAACGTCATGAAGAGATGTGTCCCGAACAGAAGGATGATGAGAGGCCAACCCCACAGGAAACTGTCGGCGGCTGATACCATTTCATGAAAACTCATAATAATACTCCTTTCTCTTTGCTCCCCTAACTGTTCGGAATATGACGTTTTCCATACTGTTTCTGAAGAGATTTTCATATTCCGGGTCTTCAGCATACAAGTTTCAGCCATTTTATGCAGGAGCTGAAGACAGAGGGCATTTATAAAATTTTTCTTAACTCGGATATTATATCAGAAATGTATTAGTTAGCATATAATTTTTTGAGAACATATTTCAGGACTTTAAATCAGTGGTGTCCCTTTTGCCTTCCCGGAAAGGCGGAAAGCGAGATGCTGTAAATTGCAAAAGGAAACGAAAGTGTGTACCCGAAGTGCGTAAAAAAACGGGGAGGATTTTTCATCCTCCCCGCCGAATTGTTCGTTTATTTGCGTGTCACCTTATTGATTGCAATCTTACCGGCCCTCTTCAGGACATAGGGCGCGATCTTGCTGAATTTCTTCTCTGCCGATACCATGGTGCTCGCATCCGGATGCGTCCGCTCAAGGTGGATCGCATCGAATTCACACCTTGTCGTGCACAGGCCGCAGCCGATGCAGCGGTTCTCGTCAACGGTCGTCGCGCCGCATCCGAGGCACCGTGCAGCCTCGGTCTGCACCTGCTCAGGTGTCAGGCAGAGACGGAGGTCTTCATAGGTCTCGGTGGCGATCCCTGCTTTTTTGCCGGGGATCTGGCGCTTCGCGTTGTCAAAGGTCTCGACGAGAATGTCGTCCTTGTTGAGTTCAACGAAGTTCCTGAGGTCGCGGGAGATCGTCAGGGAATTGCCCGGGTGCACGAAACGGTTGATCGAGTCATAGCCTTCCCGTCCTGCTGCAATTGCGTCAATGGCAAAGCGCGGTCCGGTAAAGACATCTCCGCCGACGAAGATATCCGGCTCCGCCGTCTGCCGGGTGACCGGATCCGCCACGGCGGTCCCGTTGCGGTTGAGCTCGACCTTTGTGCCGGCGAGGAGGTCTCCCCAGAGGATCGACTGACCGATGGACTGCAGCACGTTCGTGCAGGCAAGGGTCATGGTCTCGTTTTCATCGTACTGCGGGTTGAAGCGGCCGTCCGCATCCTTGACGGATGTGCACTTTTTGAAGAGAACGCCCGTAACATGACCGTTCTCGGTGAGGATCTCCTTCGGACCCCAGCCGTTGATCACGCAGATGCCTTCCTCCTTTGCCTCCTCGACCTCGTCGCGGGCTGCCGGCATTTCGTCCGGGCCCTCAAGGCAGATCATCGTGACCTTTCCGTTTCCGGCGCGGACAGCGGTGCGCGCGACGTCGACTGCGACGTTTCCGCCTCCGATGACCACCGTATCGCCCGTGAGGGTGGCGGATTCGTGGTCATGATTATTTCTTCTCAGGAAATCCACACCCGTTTCTACACCCTCTGCGTCTTCGCCCGGGACTCCTGCGAGACGGCCGCCCTGCGCGCCGATCGCTACGAAGAAGGCCTTGTAGCCCTCTTTCCGGAGCTCTTCGATCGTTATGTCCTTCCCGATCTCGACGCCGCATTTGAATTCAACGCCCATCTCACGAATGACATCCACTTCGGCGTCAATGACGTCCTTCTCGAGGCGGTAGGACGGAATGCCGTAGGTCAGCATGCCGCCGGGTTTTTTATTTTTCTCAAAGACAGTGACCGGATACCCGTTGAGCCTCAGGTAATAGGCCGCGGAGAGACCCGCCGGACCTGCACCGATGACTGCGATCTTGTACTCGTCGCCCCAGAAACCGCCGTCATGCTTCTCGCAGAAGGGGATGTAGCGGTCTTCGCTGTTCAGATCAAGGGCTGCGATATACTTCTTGATCTCGTCGATCGCGAGCGGCTGGTCGATCGTGCCGCGGGTACATGCGTCCTCGCAGCGGCGGTTGCAGACCGCGCCGCAGACAGCCGGGAGCGGATTGTCCTGTTTGATGAGCTTCAGGGCGTCGAGGAAACGGCCTTCCGCCGCCATCTTGATATAGCCCTGGATGGCGAGGTGGGCCGGACATGCCGTCTTGCAGGGCGATGTTCCGGTATCATAGCAGTGGATGCGGACATCCTCGCGATAGTTGTAGTTCCACTTGTCCGGTCCCCAGACCTTTGCGTTCGGAAGCTCGGACTTTGGATACGTGACAGCGGAACCGTCCTTCTTACAGAGCTTCTGGCCGAGTTTGGCCGCGCCGACGGGACAGACCTCTACGCACTTGCCGCAGGCGACGCACTTCTCCTTCTCCACATGCGCGCGGTAGGCGGAAGCCGACATGTTCGGCGTGTTATAGAGCTGGGACGTGCGCAGGGCGTTGCAGAC
>CADABA010000235.1 GCA_902785985.1 uncultured Lachnospiraceae bacterium | reverse complement strand
TGCGGCGATGCTGCAGAAAGCGTCGATCTATTCAGCTCTTCAGCTGTATCTTGACTTCATCAATCTGCTTCTGTACATTCTGCGTCTTTTCGGCAGCAAAAGCAATGACTGATCAATACTGACAACATGAATCGGGGAACTGTCCGCATAAGGACGGTTCCCTTTTTTTGGGGCAGAGAGCGAGGCCCCGCAGGGAGGCTTTCAATCTTGAAAAGAAGTGCCTGCTGCGATATAATCGACGTATGCTGTCGTGGCAGCTTCTTAAAAAGTTTGAAGGCGCCTGCGAAACTCAGCGCGGAAGTGAACAGTTTCGCAGTTCCCTCAAAGGTATGCAGGCAATTGTGAAAGTCTGTGCTTCATTTCGCACAGAGTTTCGCAAGCGCCTGTCAAAGGTATGATACGAAAGGAGGTTCACAGGTATGAGACGGAAACTGCAATGTATCATCCTGAGTGTTCTTCTTATTGTATCCATGAGTTCCTGCGCATTCACAAAAGCGAGTCCCCGGTACGGACTGGTAACAGACAGTTCGGGAGTCGGGAAGACCGGGGCGAATGCTGACATTATGAATACGCTCCTGCAGATCGGAAAGCAGAACGAAAACGAGGCGAGAGCTTACGAAGCCGCCACAGACAGAGCATCGGATCTGAACGCGCAGTTCGACCAGGCGGCAAGAGACGGAGTCGGACTGGCATTTGCCTGCGGCGATCGGGCAGGGGAGGCTCTGCTCAGGTCGCAGAGTGAACACAGAAAGGTCAAATACGTGCTGATCGGTGACTGCACGGGATCAGAGGAGCTGAAGCTTGAGAACAATACAATGCGATGTGTCTTCAGATATGAGGACATGGGCTTCATCGCGGGATATGTTGCGGTCATGAGCGGTTACCGGTCCCTTGCTTTTGTAGCAGGTGCCTATGATGATATGTCAAAGCGGATCGTCAGCGGCTATGTTCAGGGCGCAGAGTACGCAGCAGAGAAGCTGCACCTTGAGGAGGGCGCTGTGAGCGTGACGGGGACTTACGCGGGCACGTCCGAGCTGACGCCGCTTCGGATGGCCGACGCACTGGCCTTTTACAACAGCGGCGCGGAGATCGTCATGGGGGTCGGGAAAAATATGTCTGCCGCGGTATCAAAGGCCGCCGAGCATGCAGAGCGAATGTTCATTTCGACGGATATTGACTTGTCCGTGACGGATACGAACTGCATTTTCAGCGCATGTCCGCTTTATTCGGGCGCAGTGACTGCTGCCGTTAAGTACTTTGAGACAAAGGATGCCTTCCCGGAAGGGAAGACGATCGAGTGCGGAATCACTGAAGACTCCGTAGGTCTGGCCGTGGACTATACCAAGCTCCGCACTTTTACAGACGATAATTATCGGACGCTCAAATCGGATATCAATGACGGGAAAGCAGTGATATCCCCTGAGGAGACGACCCGAGGGAATGCGTATGTTTCGTTCAGAATTGTGAATGCACCGTCTTCGGAAGGGTATACGGGCAGTGCTTCATAAAGACGTATGGCGGATTGAAGGGGTTCTTTAGTTTATGAGGTTTATCATAGCGGATATTCCCGGCGCGGAGGTGAGGAGACTCTACCCGGGAGACGAAAATTTTATACTTGCGGAAGATGAGAGTGATGTGCATCCGTGCATCGGCTGCATGAAGTGCTGGATCCGCGACCTGCCGGAGTGTGTGATCAGAGATGATTTTTCCGGAATGGCCGGCAAATTCAGGACCTGCTCGGAACTCGTCATTTTGTCAAGGTGTGTTTATGGCGGTTTCAGTCCTTTCGTGAAGAATGCTGTTGACAGACTTTTTCCGGTCTTTTTCAACAGCCTGGAGATCAGGGACGGCAATACGGCTTTTCAATCAGACATCGACAGGCCGCTTGCGATGACAGTCTGTCTGTATGATGCCCGGGACGAGAATGAAGAACACACTGCGGAGGACTACGCAAGACGTCTTGCCGCATCTTTTGAGGCATCCGATATTTCGGTGGCCTTCTTCGAAAATGTAATGATGATGGAAGGGGGAGACGAATGAAAGCAGCACTGATCAATGGGAGTCCCAAGGTCAATGTTGACGGCAGTGACTCATCGGTCTCCCATGAGATGCTTCAGATCGCGAAGCGGTATCTGCGGCGCAGGCATGTCCATAATATGGAGGAGTTCCATATAAAGACGGGGATACTCGGTGAGAAGGAAATGCAGAGACTCATGGAGTGCGATGTCTGGCTCTTTTCTTTTCCGGTCTACGCATCGGGCGTCCCGTCCCATCTTCTCAGCGTTCTCATGGAGATTGAGAAATACCTCCTGAAGCTGAGGAGCCGGAGGGATTATGAGGAAAAACTGATCCATATCTACGCAATTGCGAACGGCGGGCTTTTTGAGGGGACGGAGGCCAGATTCGCATTGGAAGTCATTGAACACTGGTGCGTTGAGTGCGGACTCCTGTGGGGGTCAGCCATCGGTCTCGGAGGAAGCCCTGCAATTACCCGTCCGTCTATTCTTCCGTTCGGGATACGCAGATGGCGGTCGCTCGGCAGGGCGATGAACGCCTTTTCTCTCTCGATTGCCAGCGGGATGTCGACGGGATTCTTCTACTGTTCTCCGGATATATCGAAAAAAGCGTATGTCAATGGTCTGAATCGCTATTACCGAAGGAAACGGAGAGAGAGCGGGAACGAGACCGTTATCATTTAACAGGAAAATGAGATAAAACAGTCTGAGGCTTATGCATAAGCCGGGGCCGCATAGTATTGATGTGCTTTCAAGGATGCTGTCAATACAGCGCGGATCACGGGGCAGTGCACAGGCCTTTTTTATTCTTCATCTTCTTCATCGCCTCGTGTCTTCAGACATGAGATACGCGCGCAAAGTGAAATATGCTTCATCGTGAATACAATCTCGCGATGAAGAATAAAAGCCGGGACCTCAACAGTCGGAAATGCGGGAGGTGAAGGCAGTAAGATATTTTACAGTGGAAAAACCGGAACTGTTATTGTATACTTTTTAGAAACGGCGGCTTTAATACCCTAACATGGCAAAGTGTAAAAGGCGTCAAAAGGAACAGGAAAGGAGAGAACACAGTGAAAGCATTCAGAAGAGCAGTGGCAGTTTTTGCCGCATTTGTCTGCGTAGTCGCATTGGCTGGGTGCGGCGGAAGAGGACGACTCATGATGGGGACAGGCGGAACTGCCGGCACTTATTATGCTTATGGCGGAATCCTCGCCCAGTACATGAAGAGGGAGGCGGACATCAGCGTAACTGCAGTGTCTACCGGAGGATCCAAGGTCAATATTCAGAGTATTCAGGACGGAGATTATCAGCTCGGGACTGTTCAGTCAGATATTATGACCTATGCATGGAACGGAGTGAAAGCCTTCGAGAAAGAGGGAGCGACGCATGATTTCCGCGTGATCGGAGGGCTCTATGCCGAGACCGTTCAGCTGATCACGATGAATCCCGCGATCCAGAGCGTGGAGGACTTAAAGGGGAAAAGCGTCTCGATCGGAGCGCCCGGTTCAGGTGTTTATTACAATGCGATGGATGTGCTGGAAGGCGCAGGCATTTCTACTGATGATATCAAACCCCAGTACCAGAGTTTCGAGGACAGCAAGGAAGCTCTGAAGGATGGAAAAATCGACGCCGCTTTCATCGTGGCAGGTGCGCCGACGTCGGCGATTACCGAGCTTGCGACGACCAACGGCGTTTATCTTATTCCGATCAACGGTGAACTTCAGGCCAAAATCATGGCAGCATGCCCGTACTATACGCCGATGAACCTTCCTGCCGGGACTTATCCGGGGCAGGACGAGGACATCGAGACGATTACGGTCAAGGCGACGCTGATCGTAGCAGACTATGTCAGCGAGGATGATGTCATCGATGAGATCGCGCTTGAAAATGCAAAAGGCGCTGAGCTCTCTCTTGAGAACGCCACGGACGGAATTTCTGTCCCGTTCCATGCCGGCGCGGCCCGTTACTACGCCGAACACGGAATCACAGTAGCAACTGAGTAACTGCGATGGAAGAAAGGGGGATATATCAGTGAGCGATCATCAGAATGATTATACAAAGACACAGCTTGACGACGATCTTGACGCCGTAATGCGGAAGTATGACCGCGAATCGAACACCAGGATCTGGCAGGGAACGCCCCGCCTGATCGAGAGAATTATTCTTGCAGGGTTTTCCCTGTTCTGTATCTACGTTACTTTGTTTGCGACCTTCCTCGAGGAGATCAGACTGACTTCCTTTATGGCGCTGATCGTTCTCCTGGGCTTTCTCACATATCCTGCTAAAAAGGGCATGCAGAAGGTCAACTATATGCCATGGTACGACGTCGTGCTCATGGTGGGAGGCACAGGATCTTTCCTGTACTATACGTTCAATGCACTGACGATCATTCAGCAGGGGACGCGCTTTACGACATTCCAGATCATTATCGGTGTCGTCGGCGTCATTGCTCTGATGGAAGTTACAAGAAGGTCCGTCGGCTGGCCGATCCTTATCGTTGCGGCGGCCTTCGTCATCTACGCGCTTTCCTACGGACTTACGAACCCCGATTTCTTCGGGCGTGTGCGGTATCTGATCCGCAATCTCTTCTACACAAAAGAAGGTATCATGTCGACGCCGGTCAATGTCTGCTCGAAGTACATTGTCGTGTTCATCGTCTTCGGTGCTTTCCTTGAACGGACAGGTATATCTGATTTCTTCATCAGCCTTGCCAACTGTGCGGCAGGACGCTATGCGGGCGGACCGGCCAAGGTCGCGGTCATCTCTTCTGCGCTCTGCGGTATGGTCTCCGGCTCATCCGTCGGCAATACTGTTACAACGGGATCCGTCACGATCCCGATGATGAAGGATACCGGCTATAAGCCGGAATTCGCAGGCGCTGTCGAAGCAGCTGCCTCGACCGGCGGACAGATCATGCCCCCGATCATGGGTGCTGCAGCTTTCCTTATGGCAGACTTTGTCGGCGTGCCGTATTCGAATATTATCGTGCGCGCGATCCTGCCGGCGGTCCTGTACTTTACGGGTATTTTC
>CADABA010000234.1 GCA_902785985.1 uncultured Lachnospiraceae bacterium | reverse complement strand
GACCGTCCCTCTTCCAGTGTAAGCCCAAGCCGGTCGAAGAAGATCTCCGCCGCGCTGTACCGGAAGTTTGACTCTTCCAGCTTTTCCAGACCGATGACGTGATAGGTTCCGTTGACTTCCTGGTATCCGTATAAGTACCCGTCCGCGAAGCCTTCCCCCACGGTCTTTGTCGGCCTCGCATACGGCCTCCATTTTCCGTTCCCGAGGTACTCTTCTCCCCTGTCCCACATCTGGACTTTCCCGGGTGCGAGATAGTACTTTGCTTTTGTATCAAGCTGCAGGTCGCCCCGCAGATTGTTCTGATTGTAGTACCACAGCACGTTTGCGGTCATGATGAGGAGGTTTCCCTCCTCATCGACCCGCAGGAAAGCTGCCTTCGTCCATTCTGCCAGGCTCTTCATGTCGTACTGATACCGCCCGGTTGCCGCCGCCTTCATCTCACGCCCGCAGACCACGCAGCACACCTTCTGCCCGTGCGTGATCTTTCCCAGGGTGCCACGGTCCCGCGCCCCGCATCCGGAGCAGTATGTATGCCGCCTTCCGTTGTCGTACCAGTAGAACAGGTATTTCGGCATCCGCTCCCGGAGTTCTTCTTCCTCTTCATTC
The DNA here is from genome assembly GCA_902785985.1 of uncultured Lachnospiraceae bacterium. Classification (GTDB taxonomy): domain Bacteria; phylum Bacillota; class Clostridia; order Lachnospirales; family Lachnospiraceae; genus Chordicoccus. Next base: position 3,403 of record CADABA010000234.1, on the reverse strand, counting down.
GACATCCAGCTGTCGATTTTCGGCAGGATCCTGTTCCGCTCTTCCTCCGTGAGGTTGCACTTCGGTCTCACGTCCACGCCCCCTCACAGAAATTCCGTGAAGTCCAGGACAATGTTCTCCGGCTTCGCGTTTCTGGCGTGCTTCGGCGTGTACGGTTCCGGCTCTTTGGCCGCTGCGGCGCCGATCAGATCGATGGTCATCTGCATCCGGATCTCCGCTCCCGGGAAATAGAACTGCACCGCCTTCTTGTATGCCTCGAGATCCGAGATGTGTCCGCCGACGCCTTTGGCCACCGCGGTCATGCAGTCCGGGAAACTCCCGCCCTGGACAATGGCCTGAGCAAACTCTTCTTCCTGGCCGGCGAAGTTTTCCAGCGTTGCCCTGACCGCCTCGCTCATGGCCCTCTCTTTTGACCCGCTCACCGCCGCGGCTTCCTTCCGCAGCTTCTCCAGGGCTTCGTCTCTGAACTCGCTCATGCTTCCGCCTCCTTTCAGTAGATTTCCGGTGCTTCTGAAAGTTTGAATATGGGTTTTACATTGCTTTTCTTTCCCGTAATCCCCATATAAGATTTATGTCTTCCTTTGTTGTAAAACGGAATAATCTGTTTGTATATTTCCACTTGGGATGTAGTATCGATAAACTCCAAACTTGCTTTTTCACATGCTTTCAGCATTCTGTTTAAGTCCATTCCTTCTCTGGCGCACGCAATAAAGGCCCTTATCATATACTGCCTCTTTGGAGCTTTGCCTTTTGCGTTAATCACCTCATAGCACTTTTCAGCTTCTTCGATAGCTTTTCTTCCCAGCTTTTCTTTTTCTTCTGTGAAGATAAGCTCCCCGTTGAAGACTTTGTGTCTTTCTTCCTTCTCGTTAAAATAAATCCCAGTTGCGAGCATTACGATTTGTTCGCTGACATTGAAATCTTCCATGATATCAATGAATCTTTTGTAATTCTCGTTTCCTCTGTCTGCGTAAGTCTTCAGTCTGTTCTTAACTGACCAGTTTTTGCTGTTCGTGTTTGCCAAGATGCAGTCGTCGATATTCATTCCAGGTGCGCAAATATATATGAACGGCATCTTGTCCTCTTCGCACACTGACAATCTCGTTTGTGCGTCAATCACCTCTAACCCTTCATTGACAACTCCTGGAATTGGCAACTGTTTGATTCTCATAGATTCTCTGAGCTTGTTTTTATTTCCTTCGTCTATATCACGGTTTCCGAGCAGCTTCTTAAACTTGTCATATTCGTAGCTCTCATAGATGAATCCGATAATTTTGTCATCACTTTTGTGCAACTTTTCTGCAGCCTTCAGGGCATCAAGGTCTTCTCGCCTTATCAGATTCCTCATGCCTGATACCTCCATGTCCGGGTGCTGCTGCCGAAGTCCCAGGTATTCCGCAGCACATAGTCGGATTCGGACCAGCTGCCGTATACATATTCGTCCGTCAGACCGTTCGGAATGATCCCGTCCTCGTAGTAGGCCCGGAGGATCTTCTCCGCGATCTCCCGGTCATGCGCGGAAAACTTGGTTTCCGGGTCGTAGAACATCCACTGATTCGGCTGGGCGATGACTTCCGCCATCGTGCCCGGATAGGCCTTGTTCATCACCCGCGCCAGCGCGTTGCAGATGATTCCGCCCTTCTGGGTGTCGTTGGCCATCTTCGCCGCGAGCCTCGCCGCAGCGTCGATTTCCTGATTGATAAAGGCTTCCCGGCTGGCGTCGCCGCTCAGGAAATACTGCTTCTGGGTTTCCCTGGCCTGTTCGGCCTTGTACTGCTCCACCGCAGCTGCTGCCTCGCCCGCCATCTCCTGCCGGACTCTGATTTCCGTCCGGTGTGCCACGCTTGCGCTGAGTATCACAGTATAGATCGTGAACAGCGCCGCTCCGATGATGAGGATTCCCCACTTCCGGCGGAAGCTGACGCGGATCCGCTCCGCAGCGTGATTCATGAGCCTTGCAAACATCGTCTCCGTCGCTTCCTCTCTGTGCGGAATTTTGGTCTGTGCGTATGTAGGGATTAAACTCATTGCTTTTTCATCGATCATGACTTATAATCTCCTTAGTCGTTTTTTCATTTCCTTCTACTTCAGCCGCGTATCCGGTGCCAGCCGGTGCGCGGCTCTTTTATTGCTCCGCAGCATCCGCGAAGCGTTGCAGGTTTGCCTGCATCTGCCCGACGACCTCTTCGCCCTCGGCCGAAGCCACCGCCAGCAGCAGCTCATATGACGCCTGGCCAAGACTCCGGATCGCAAGGCGGATCTGTTCCACCACTCCCGCGTCTTCCCCAGTGTTGACCATGATGTGGCTCTGTGCATCCAGCAGCAGCGTCAGGTCATCGATGAGGCCGTCGACCTTCTTCTGATGCTTCTGCAGTAATTTGACTCTCGGTGCTTCCATGTCTTTCTCCTTTCTCAGATTTTTCTTTTTGCTTCTCAGAGTACGATTGCTTCCCGGATCTCATCAATCGGGATATGTCCGTTCTTGCAGATCTTCTCGAGGTCCCCGAGAGTCAGCTCCCGAGGGTCCTCGATTTTCTTTCTGTTTGTCTTCGCGCTGTATCCGAGGATCGGTTCGAGATTGGATCCGTTGAATCCGTATCCCTTGATCAGCCTGGTCACCTTTGCGAACGGTGTCGGCCGCTCTTTCAGTCTCGGCATCGCCTATCCCTCACGCTTTCCGAGCTTCTCCAGCTCCATCAGCAGATACTCGATGTTGTTCGCTGTCTCTTCCAACACATCCGGGATCCAGACCATTCCATTCTGCCGCGTCGTCTCGGCGATGATCTGCAGGTCTCGCATGTTCCACCTGGCGTCCCGCATCACCTGCCCGATGTCTTTTTCATGACTCTTCGGTGGCATCGTCTTCCTCCTCTTCTTCCTGTTCCTCCTCTTCGGCCAGTGGTTCCTGCATCGGCTGGGACACGGTCAGTACCAGGCTGTCGTAGTCTGTACTGCTGTTCATGAACCCGCCGCCCAGGACTTTACTCGTTGATGTGTTTTTCCCCTTCTCCAGCCTGAGCTCTTTCCCTTCTTCCATTGCCCGGAAGGCAACTGCAATAAAGATCTCTTTAATCGTTTCTTCGTTCATCGTCGTCCCTCCCTTCTTTACGTTGTCTTTTCTCCGCACATAGCAGCGATCACAGCCGCGGCTTTTTCGTAGCTCATGTTGTTGTACCGGCTGTCCCAGATCTCAAAGCCGTCATCGGTACGGTCGTTGCATCGTACAAATGCCGTGGAGGATTCTCTCAGCAGAACCCGCCCTTTGAGCATACATTTCAGAATCGCGCAATAGGTTTTCGCGTTCTGCTTTCGCCCGTGGCGTTTCAGATCCGTCTGGATATAATCGACAACCTCAATGGCGTCCTGAATCGCCGCGGTGTACCCTTGGATGTAACAAGGGTCG
>CADABA010000233.1 GCA_902785985.1 uncultured Lachnospiraceae bacterium | reverse complement strand
TTCGCGGGCAGACCCTTGACTTTGTTCCCGCTCCCTTTTCAAAGAAGAACGCATTGCATTATGCCTGAGGCAATTTACACCAAATATAAGACTTGACTTGATTTTCTTTGCGAAGCACAGAAATGGTGCTGTACAGGTACGTGTTAACGCATAAAGCGTTTCGCAATAAACAAAACAAGGGAGGAACTAATAATGTTCAAGAGAAAAAAAGCGCTCGCTGCGTTGCTTGCAGGGGCAACATGTATCGCAATGCTGGCAGGCTGCGGTGGATCTGCTTCTTCCGGCGGATCGGCATCAGGCGGATCGACATCAGGCGGATCGACATCAGGCGGCGGTGCACAGACCACTACGGTCGGAACGGATACCTATTCCATGATCGATAACTTCGATGTCACCACACTGGACTATGTCTACAACAACAAGTCCTCTAACGGAGATTACACCAGCAACTTCATCGAAGGCCTGCTTACGCAGGATCGGCACGGTAATTTAGTTGCCGGTATGGCAAGCGAGTGGTCATCCAATGAGGATGCTTCAGAGTGGACATTCACGATCCGTGACGACGCTACCTGGACTACAAGCGAAGGCGAGGAGTATGAAGCTGTCACGGCGGAAGACTTCGTGACCGGCCTTAAGCATGCAGCAGATTCCAAGTCCGAGACTCTGGGTCTGGTCGCTGACCTCATTAAGGGACTTCGCGAGTACTCCGAAGGAACAGGCTCATGGGATGATGTCGGTATTAAGGCAGACGGCAATACTCTGACCTACTCACTGACAGGCCCGTGCGCATACTTCGATGGTATGACAACATATTCCATCCTGTATCCGATCAACGCAGAGTTCCTTGAGTCCAAGGGGAGCGATTTCGGTGCCGTTACACCGGATTCCATCCTCTACAACGGATGCTACATCCTGTCATCGCTGGTCCCGTCACAGGAAGTCCGCTTTGACGCCAACCCGAATTACTATGACAGCGAAAACGTACATGTAAAGCATGTCGTTGTTACTTATTCCAATGGCGAAGATCCCGCACAGGGCTTCAACATGTTCGTGAACGGCGAGACGACGGCTACCACCATCAACTCCTCTCTTCCGGATGTTGTAGCCAAGGCCGACGAGCTGTATCCGGACAATCAGTACAAGAGCCTGACGACATCCACATCCTACTGGGGAGCCTTCAACTGGGATCGCCGCGCGTATGCTCTGTACAATGATCCGTCTGTCGCTACTACCTCCAAGACAACAGATGCGCAGAAAGCCGATACCAAGGCTGCTATTCTGAACGCCAACTTCCGCCGCGCTGTTTATGCCGCTTATTCGGGTCATGCCGTTGAAGCGATCACCATGGGTGAGGAGCGCGCAGATGACGTTCTCCGCAACACACTGGTTCCGTACACATTCATGTCCACAAGTGACGGACGTTCGTATGGTTCTATCGTAACTTCCGAACTGGAAGCCCTCGTTCCGGAATATGCAGGCATCGACCTCAATGACGGCCAGGATGCATGGTACAATCCGGAGCTCGCAAAGACATTTGCCGAAAAAGCAAAAGAAGAGCTTGGCGCTACAATTTCCGAGTGGCCGATCCACCTGGATGTCCCGGTCTACGCTTCCAGCGAGAACCAGAAGAACATGCAGCTTGCTATGCAGAAGTCCATTGAAGACGCGATCGGCGACTATGTCAAGATCGATCTTCAGTTCCTCGAGGGTGATTCCTCTGTTTACTATTCAGCATTCTACAATCAGCCGGACGGCGTCTCCAACTCCATCGACCTCGTGTTCGGTGCCGGCTGGGGTCCGGACTACGGCGATCCGAATACCTACATTCACTGCTTCGACATTCACGACGGCGACATGCTGAACTACTCCGGTATCAACTATGAGAGCCAGGGCCAGGATGACGAGCAGAAGGCTGCTCTCGAAGCGATCGGCCTTACAGAGATCCAGAAAGTCGTCGACGAGGCCCGTGCTGCAAAGGGCGACGAGCGTATCGAGCTCTTTGCCAAGGCTGAGGCTATGCTGCTTGGTCAGGGAATCCTTCGTCCGTACAGCACGAGCGGTGCTTATCTTACTGTCAGCAAGGTCGTCCCGTTCACAGCTGCTTATGGCATGTATGGTCAGGCTTCCTACAACCGTGTACCGTACTTCAAGTACATGGAGCTTCAGGAGGAGCCGGTTCTTGCAGCAGATTATGAAGCCGCCAAGGAGAAATGGCTTGCCGGCGAATAATGACATGTGTCATTTTCAAAAGTTAGCTTACTGAACTAAAAAGAGGGGGAGCCTGTCGGATCGAATTCGCCGGCTCCCCGTTTTTATCTCAGTGGGAGAAGGCCCCCGCTTCTTAAGCGGCGGGTCATGACAAACTCGTCTCAGCGGAGGTCTGGTCTCCCACTGAGATAAACGCTCCGCGAAGATGCGCAGGGATCCGATTTGGAAAATATCGGTTGACGCTGATCTTAAATCCCGCGCTTTTGTCTCGCGGGCGAGACTTGAATGAAGAGGGATAGTTAGTTCTATGAGTAAAGGATATATTTGGAAGCGGCTCCTGCGGTCGCTTTTGTCTATCATGATCATCATGCTTATCGTCTTTACGATGATCTTTACGCTGGTCCCGCGTGAGAATATTTTCTTCGAGGACAGCACCTATCGTAAACTGAGCAGTAAGTCAGACGATAAGACTGAATACGTATATTCCACCTGGGAAAAGCTTGGATATCTCGACTATGTGAGAATCAATGACTATTGCCAGGAACTTTACGGTGCCGGCAGTCCGGAAATGGCGAAGGCAGTTGAACCTGATTCCAAAGAAAGTCAGGATTTTGTGGAATTATATACATCTAAGGGTTACACAGTAGAAAAATACCTCGGAAACGGACGCTATTATGCCTACAAGGATATCCCGGTCATCAAGCGAATGGGATCCTGGCTTGCCCACCTCATCGTGATCGACACACCGATGTCCGTTAAGGATGAAGCGAATCCCGATCTTAAGAGAGGCATTTCCTTCGGCAGAACGCCGTCCGGAGGTCTGGCAGTCATCGGCAGCGGGACGACTTACAAGTATCTCTTCTATACGAACAGCAAGTTCCCGTGGATCCACCAGAATTTCATCCGTCTGAATTTCGGCGTTTCCTACCCGACTTATCAGGGCCTCGATGTCATGCGCGTCCTCTTCCAGTCTCAGGGCGATGAAGCGAAACGCCATGTCGTCTATGAGACAGGTGTCGAGGGCGAGTCCGGCATCAATTTCGGAACCCTCAAGTACAAGGAAGTCCTCGACAAAATGGATACAAAGAAGTTCCCGGATCACTATGCGGACTACGAAGTCTACAGAAAACAGCCTTCTATGATCGGAACGTCATTCCGCATGGGCATTATCGCCATGATCCTTGCCTACTCGCTTGGCCTGCCCTTCGGTCTTCTCATGGCGAGACGAAAAGACAAACTTGCGGATAAGCTCGGTATGATCTATATCATCTTTATTATCGCGGTTCCGTCTCTGGCTTATATCTACCTCTTCCGGTATTTCGGTACGATGCTCTTCAACCTTCCGTCGGTCTTCACTACCTACGGACCGGGAGACGCGCGTTCGTGGGTACTGCCGGTCATCTCTCTTGCCCTGCCGTCCATCGCCAGCCTTATGCTGTGGACACGCCGCTACGTGGTCGACCAGATGAGCGCGGACTATGTCAAGTTCGCCAAGGCCAAGGGTCTCAGCCAGGGAGAGATTTTCCGTACGCACATCTTTAAAAACGCAATTATCCCGATTGCTCAGGGAATCCCTGCATCTCTGGCAGGCTGTATCACCGGCGCATGTTCTCCACAGTATCCGTACTTTCGGTCCTTGCCGGAGACATTGTATTGACAAAGGTCGATCCCAGAATTTCGCTCAGTGAGAAGGCAGGGAGGTCGTAAATGGATATGGAAAATACCAATCTGTTCGAGTTTGCGGAGTATGACGAGCTCGAATCCGAACATATAGCCGCGCCCCGGTACTCCTACTGGAAATCTGTCTGGAGAACATTTTTCAAGAACAAGATCACTGTCGGTGTCGCGGTTCTGCTTCTGTGCATCATAATGTTCGCGCTGATCCAGCCGATGATGTCCGGCTACAGCCCGATCAAGACGCCGAACATCAACAATTCTCATCTGAAGTTCCTGAAGCCGTCGCCCGAGCATATCTTTGGTACCGACCACGTAGGAAATGAAGTCTTTGACGCAGTCTGGGCCGGTGCGAGGAACTCCATCATCATCAGCTTTATCTGCACGGCCATCAACATGCTGATCGGTATTCCGATCGGTGCGCTCTGGGGATTCTCGAAGAAGATGGATCGCTGGATGATCGAAGTTTACAATGTCATCTCCAACGTTCCGTTCCTCCTTCTGGCCATGATTCTTTCCTACGTCCTCGGCGCAGGTATGAGATCTCTGATCATCACGATGACCTGTACGGAGTGGATCTTTGTCGCCTACTTCATACGAACACAGGTCATGATCATCCGTGACCGCGAGTACAACCTGGCCTCCAAGTGCCTTGGAACCGGCACATGGACCATGATCATGAAGAACATTCTTCCGTATCTGATCTCGGTCATTATGACTTATGTATCCAGAGAGGTTCCTTCGCTCATTTCCTACGAAGTGTTCCTTTCTTACATGGGTCTTGGTCTTGGCACGACAAACGCGTCTCTTGGTCAGTCCATCGCCATGTATACTTCGTACATGAACGGCTATCCGCATCTTTTCTGGATTCCTGTAAGCGTTCTGGCTATCATCTCGATTTCGCTGTATATCGTAGGCCAGAGGCTTGCTGACGCAGCCGATCCGCGTACGCACATGTAACATGCAGGAGGAATATCAATGTCAGAGAATAGAAAAATTGTATTGTCTGCCAGGGACATTGAGGTCCAGTTCAGGGTCAGAGATCATTATCTCACAGCGATCCGCAACATCTCGCTGGACCTGTATGAGGGAGAGACCTTCGCGATCGTAGGCGAAAGCGGTTCCGGTAAGTCAGTTTTTACAAAGACCTTTACAGGCATGCTGGAATCCAACGGAAAGATTTCCAACGGTTCCGTCATGTTCCACGGGAAAGATTTGACAAAGCTGAAGACAGACAAGGACTGGGAAGGCATCCGCGGCGCCAAAATTTCCACGATTTTCCAGGACCCGATGACTTCACTGAACCCGATCCGCACGATCGGTTCTCAGATCACCGAAGTTGTCGAAAAACATCAGGGCGTTTCCAAGGCCGAAGCAAAAAAGCAGGCGATCGAGATGATGGAGCGCGTCGGCATCAAGGATGCGGCAAACCGTTTTGACGAGTATCCGTTCCAGTATTCGGGCGGTATGCGTCAGCGTATCGTTATCGCGATCGCA
>CADABA010000232.1 GCA_902785985.1 uncultured Lachnospiraceae bacterium | reverse complement strand
TATGCAAGGAGATGCCAGTTTATGCCGGATTTCAATGAAATCGAAAATCGCGGAAACCCGCATAAAATAAGGCAAAACGCGGCATAAGCTGGCAAAAAATTGCATGATAAAAATTTTATTCATTTGCCACGGCTCAATCTGTCGTTCCCCCATGTCAATGTACGCCATGCGGGACATGGTGAAAAAGCGCGGTCTTGAAAACCTGTTCCAGATCGACTGCGCGGCCACCAGCCGAGAGGAAATCGGCAACCCGGTCTATCCTCCTGCCCGGCGCCGGTTGGCACGGGAAGAGATCAGCTGTGAAGGCTACCACGCCCGCAAGATGGTCAAGGAAGACTACGACCGCTACGACTACATCATCGGCATGGATGACGAGAACCTTCACGATATGTATGCCATCTGTGAAGGGAATGACCCGTATGATGGTGGCTGGTGGAGGAGAGATGTTTCTCGAAAAAAAACGGAGCGGGAGATTCCGCATGTCTATGAACCCATTGGGCGGAGAGGGGAAGTCATCTCTTTGCTCATGGATTACACGGACAGGCCCGGCGAGGTGGCCGACCCTTGGTATACCGGTAATTTTGAGGAGACCTGGCGGGACGTGACGGAAGGCTGCGAGGGCTTTCTCGATTATCTGAAGGAAACGCAGCAGATATAATGAGGCGTATTCTAAGTGTCCACGATATGAGGAGAGTCATTTTGGTGGAAGGAAGGTAGATTCTGTGGTATAAAGAAAATGTATGCCGGAGGTGGAGACATGAGAGAAGACGTTTTTTACAGAAATAATAAAATGACTGCTCCGTTGGAGTACTATATAAGCAGGTATGATTCTTATGAGGCATTTGAGAAGGAATTCTCAGATGAATTTTTGAACGAAGACTCCAGAATAGGCAACTATCTCTGGGAGCTGCTGATGAAATATGACAAAAAGGCATCTAATGTATCTTTTGAAGCACATCTTCATGAGTCTTATGTGGGAAACATTATCAACGGGAAAAAGAACAATCCTTCCCGCAACGCTCTGATCTGTATATGCTTTGCTATGGGGGCGACAGTGGAGGAATTACAGTATCTGCTTAAATACGCAGGGCATTCGCCATTGTATGTTCGAAGAAAGAGAGATGTCATCATCTGGTTCGGTAAGATGAAGGGCGAAGAGATAGAGACAGTAAACAACAATCTCACGGAGCGCGGGCTTGAACCGCTTTACCGTGAAACCTGAGATCGTTATCGGCAGCAGGATCGGGCACTGCCTTTATTCTGATTTTCTTTTTGCTGTGACATTAAGAGATGAAGAAAGGACAGGCACCGTGGAGATGAAGAAAGGACTGGCACCCTGGAGATGAAGAAAGGACAGGCACCGTGGAGGAGAGGTATATAGTTGTTGTAGGGGGCCTGAACATGGACCTTGCAGGAATCTGCGGCGATGTCTACCGTCCGCATGATTCCAATATCGGAGAAGTGACAATGTCCGCCGGAGGAGTCGGTCACAATATCGCCGAAAATCTTGTGAAGCTCGGGGTCCCGGTGTACCTGATCACGGCCTATGGAGATGACGGGTTCGGAGAAATCCTCGCAAAAGAGTGCGGGAAGGATGGCATCCGTCTTGACGATGCGCTCTGTGTGCCCGGCGGAAAGAGCTGTATTTACCTCTATATGACGGACAATCAGGGCGAGATGGTGGCAGCGGTCAATGCGATGGAGCTGATCCGCAGGATCACGCCGGAGTTCCTGGCTGGAAAAATGGACAGGATCAACCATGCTGCCCTCTGTATTTTTGATGCAAATATTCCGGAGGAGAGCATTCGATACCTGGCGCAAAACTGCAGGGTACCGCTTTTTGCGGATCCGGTATCGGCCGCCAAAGTCGGACGCATAGAGAGTTCTCTGTGTCACATAGATACGCTGAAGCCGAATTCCATGGAAGCGGAGATCCTTACGGGCATTCATGTGGAAAATGAAAAAACCGCCTCCCTCGCAGCCCACGCGCTTTTTGAGCGGGGCGTGAAGAATGTGTTCATTTCCATGGGAGCAGACGGAATTTTCTGTTTCCGGGAAGGAGAAGAATGCCTGGTCCCTGTTCAGAAGACACACATTGTGAGCGTCAACGGAGCAGGCGATACGACGATGGCAGCGATTGCGTGGATCCGTTTCAAATATGGGAGTGAAATCGACCTTGAGACGATCGGCAGAATCACACAGGCGGCGGCATGCATCACGCTCGAATCGGAGGAATCGGTGTCGCCATATCTGAGTGAGGAGCAGATCCTTAAAAGGATGGAAGCATAAATAGCATTGTAATAAAACATTTCTTTATAGTCGGTACTAAGGGGGAAAGAACATGATCAAACAGATTTATTCACTTGTAAATTATAATGAGAGCGTCGCAGTCATGGATGTCGGAGCAGATCATATCGGCCTGGTCCCGATGCAGTCAGGCGGAGTACCCGCCCACCGGGTGCCGCTCGATGTGGTGGACAGGATTTTTGCGGAGGCAAAGCGCAGGGGTGTTAAGTGTGTCGCCATCATGCTGTGCAAGGATCCGGAGGAAATGATCTTCCTCGCCAAACGGATCAAGCCGGATATTCTGCATGTCGCAGGTATGGAATATACAGCGGATCAGGCATTTGCCGACAGGCTTCGTGCGGAATGTCCCGGGGTCGCCCTGATGCAGGCTGTGCTGGTGGACGGTCCCGAAGCTGTCGAGAGAGCGAAAAAGTACGCAGAATACTGCGACTATATTCTGACGGATTCCGGTCTTGCAAAGGACACGGGAATCGGAGCCAGCGGTATGACGCACGACTGGAAGTATGACGCGGAAATCGTACAGTCTGTGAAGGTTCCGGTCATCGTGGCAGGCGGTCTGGGCCCGGAAAATGTAGAAGAATGCATAAGGCAGGTAAAGCCGGCCGGTGTTGATTCTCTGACCAAGACCACCTGGAAATATAACGACGGTGTGATGGAGAAGGATATACCGAAGGTCGCTGAATTCTGCAGGAAGGCGGATCTGGCGGCAAAAGAAGCTGGACTTGTGTAATGATTGGCAGAACAGATTTGGCTGCAAAAGAAGTTGGACTTGTGTAATGATTGGCAGAACAGATCTGGCGGCAAAGGAAGCAGGACTTGTGTGATATTTGGCAGAACAGATCTGGCAACACTGCAGGCCGGACTTTTGCGAAATCCCGGCAGAAGGGCAGAAGGAGCGGAGAATGATTGATGAACGTCTGACGAAGCAGCTTGCTTTTTCGCTTGAGATCGATAAGGAGAAGAACATTTTCCGACAGACGCACCTGAGCGGCCACGGCAGGAACGAGAACGATGCCGAGCACGCCTGGCACATGGCCATCATGGCTTATCTGCTCAGAGAGTATGCAAATGAAGAGATCGACATATGCCGCGTAATGATCATGTGCCTGATTCATGATATCGTCGAGATCGATGCGGGCGATACGTACGCCTACGACGAGGAGGCGAAGAAAACGCAGAAGGCGAGGGAGGATGCAGCGAAGGAGCGCATTTTCTCAATGCTTCCGGAGGACCAGAAAGTGGAACTCATGGCGATTTTTGATGAATTCGAGGCCGCTGAGACTGCGGAGGCCAAGTTCGCGAGGGCGATGGACAATCTTCAGCCACTCATACTCAATGACAGCAATGAGGGCGGTGACTGGATGGCGCACGGTATAAAAGCATCCCAGATTTACACACGGCAGGGACAGACCCGGCTCGGATCAGAGAGACTTTACGAGGTGACGGACGAGATCATTAAGAAACATATTGCGGAAGGACATATAAAGAAAGGCGAGTCAACAACCCATGACTGCAGTAAAGAGTCTTAGCTTGCCATAGGATGAAAGGACCACCTGACCGGGCGGACTGCTGTTTCGTTGATTTTCTTCTTGGCCTGCTCCGCCACCGTATCAACGACCTGGTTCTCACCGACCTTCTTTTCGACCTCGGTCTTAGCCGTATCGACGGCCTTTTCCGCAGCCTGCTTTACCTGCTCATTTCCCTTCACTGTATTAAGAAGTTTGGATACATCCGGCATAACATACCTCCATTTGTCCGGACGGTAAAATGCGCTCTGCATTTTTCACAGACCGTCCCGGCTCTCTTGTCTTTATTTTATCAGTGCAAAGCAGTTTTTTCTATAAAAAATGATGGAGAGTGCAAAGGCCTGCAGCATCGCCTGAGTGGAGTATGAGTGTTCCTTTATGTCTTGACGAAATACACTGAGCCCCTCGTTGTAAGCAGGATTGCATTCTGATAAAATAAAAATAGTTATATCATAGCCTCGGGATACGGTTTTATCAGGATTGATTCGTTTCACTATGTGCGCGTATCGAAGGATTCTACAAATCACGAGTATTGCGCGATGAAGAATAAAAAGAGCTGCACGAAAGCATTGGAGATTGCATTTATGGACATAATCAGTCAAATGAAAAAAATCTGGCCCGACTGGACCGTTGTGGATAAAATCGGAGCCGGCTCTTATGGTCACGTCTACAAGGTGAGCCGTATCGTTGCGGACAGAACCTATTATTCAGCTGTGAAGGTCATTACGGTTCCGCAGAATGAAAGTGAAGTAAAAGCAGTTTTTGCGGAGGAGGGAAGTCACTCTGCGACGAAGGCGCATTTTAAAGAGCTGGTCGACGACTGCATTCGCGAGATCACAATTATGATGGATCTGCGAGGAGCTTCGAACGTTGTTGAGGTCGAGGATTTCAAGGTCATTGAATACGAAAATGAAATTCGATGGGATATCTTTATCCGAATGGAATATCTGACCTGCCTGACCGATATTATTACGCAGAGAAAGCTTTCTGAGAAGGAGGTCGCAAAGATT
>CADABA010000231.1 GCA_902785985.1 uncultured Lachnospiraceae bacterium | reverse complement strand
CAAGCGCAATTATGCGAACAGCCACATAGCGCGACAGCGCGACAGTGAGCATGAAGCGCAAGCGGAATGCGAACAGCACCGCTCAGATAAACAGAAATTTCTGCATCGTCGTCATGTTCAGTTCTCTGTAATTTGCATATGACTGTTCTTTTTCCCGGTGACTTATTCCGCATCGAGGATGTGTCCTATGTGGCGGGTTTCAAAGAACATATCTCTGTTAGCGATCACGATGACTGCGGTCGCGATGAAGACGATGATGGTCTCTACGCATTTGGTCTCCGGTGTCATGGCGATCTTTTCCTGCATGAAATTCACGAACAGATGGAAGATGATGCAGGCAAGGATAGAACGGTTGCTCGCCAGATACACCCAGGTGATGATGAATCCCATGGGGACTGCACTCACAAAGAAGTTGACCACAAACATCGGATTGACCATAAGCGAGGCCTGGTAAGTTCCCCTGATGAAAAGAAGAGGGAAGTGCCAGAAGGACCAGATCGCGCCGAAGATCACCGACTCCCGGAACCAGTTCATGTAATTTCCGATGGAGTCTTCGCAGTATCCTTTCCAGCCTACTTCCTCAAGGATCGATGCGATGATGATCGTGACCAGCGCACTTGCTACACCGACTCCCGTGAAATTAAAATCCTCGGCAAATGCAAACTGATCGAGCGACTGTCCGAACGCAAGGGACAAAAATATCGAGAAGACCACGATCAGTGCAAACACGATGACGGACAAAATGACATTTATCCAGTTCACCTTGTAAAATCCGAATATTTTATCCTTCAGATCCTTTTTGAGCGCATCCGATCCGGAGACCAGTATGAATACTGTCGAGACGACCGCAGGTGAGATCAGTCCCAGCAGCAGGAGCGGCATTGCGATATTTTCCGGCAGGAAGATTGCCGGCACCCAGAATATCCACGTAAAGAAGTAGGCCATGGCAAAATATAAAACCGGTCTGTATCTGTATCCTTTATTATTGTCCTTACTTTTCTGATTCGATCTCATAATATCCTCCTTTTATTCAATGAACAGTATTCTCTGCGAAAAATACTTTCTCTTCTTCGCTGACACTGAACTCGCTTCCGCTCTCCAGCTTTTTGATCCTGTCCGAAAAGAGAAACCCCAGCGAGACCGCCATGAGCAGGATTCCCGATGCAGCGATGACCTTCGCGGAACCTCTCCCGACACCGATGCCAAGTGCGGATCCGACCTTGTCCGCAAGAACGCCGGATAATGCATATGCCGGAATATACCCGAGCTGCGATATAAGACCGATGAATCCCCATACACGTCCCTGCATCTCATTCGGAATATTTGTCCTGGCCAGATAGTCCAGACAGGAATTGGCCGGCGGCAGCATTGCGAAGAAAAGAAAACCGAACACGCAGATCGTCACAATATTTTCCGTAAGGGAAAAGAGGACCATGAACAGACCTGCTAGTATAAGGGATGCTGCCAGTATTCTGCTTTGATTCTTTCTGATGCCTGCGATTCCCGTAAGAAGGGCGGTAACAAGCATTCCGAGTGCACATACGGTCTCGGCGATTCCAAGAGTTCCGGCGTCTGTAAATGATAAGATCAGAGGCTCCGAAAGTATCTGGATCACACCGATGAACATCGATATGAGAGATGAAATGATAATCAGGAGCAGGACGCCTTTTCTCGAATACACGCCCTTCCATCCGTCTGCAAGGACCGTAAAAAAGCTTTCTCTGTTTGAAGTCGCTGAGGAGGCGATGTTCTTTTTTACAAATGCGGCAGCTGTCAGCGTCAGAAAAAAGGTGCAGATATCTATCACAAGAAGAAGCTTTATATCATACTTTCCAAGCAGCAGTCCGGCGATGATCGGAGAGAGCAGGTATCTGGCGCTGCCCGAGAGGGAGATCATTCCGCTTGCTTTGGTGAATTCCTCTTCGGATAAAATATCCGTGACCGTCGCCCGGTAAGCCGGTTCGAGCAGTGATGAAAAGACAGAACTGATCAGGACTCCCGTACATATCTGCATCAGAGAAATGTCTCCGACAAACATCATGAATAAGATGTACAGAATACCGAGTGCCGAGCATCCGTCTCCGATCATCATCAATACTCTTCTGTCATACATGTCAGCGAGAACACCTGCCGGAACAGACAGGATCAGAGTCGGAAGAAACCCGAGCAGCGTTACGAGTGCCATCTGTGCAGCGCTGCCGGTCCTGTTGAAAATGTATACTCCGAGCCCGAAGCTTGTAAGGCCGCCCCCGATCTGGGATATGAGGTCCCCGGACCAGAGTATGAGAAATTTGAAGTAACCGGATTCTTTATTCATGTGCAGCTCCTTTCCGGTAATGCTCCCCTGGTAATATGATGCAGAGAAAAACCTGTCAGTGTACGGTGACCGTGGCATCAGACATATCGATTGTGCATCCAACAGACCGACAGACTGTCGGTAATATCTTCTTTTTAAGGGAAACCGCACTCCTTACAAGTTGAAGATCAACGGTTTCCCCTGCTTCAGCGTTCCTTTTTATCGGAACAGATTTATCATTGCCTTCTGAAGGCTTCCTTCCTCCGCCCCCAGAAGCTTTTCGGTATTGTATAAAAAGACTTTGATCCGCTTTTCTTTTGCCGCACCGTCTGTTTCGTATCTGTCATCAAAAGCCGTACATGCATACAGGACAAGCATTTCGATGGTCTCGGCCGGGTACCTGATACTGAACAGTCCCTGTTTTTCACCTTCACAGACCAGATCTGTCAGGACCGGTACGATCCCGGCCACCAGATTCTCCTGCATTTTCTGATGCATCAGCGCGTTCTGCGGTTTGTGTACCTCATCGATGATCTCATGTCCTATATCGGTATCCACGTTCAGCGCGGCGATGGTCATGACGATCCTGTCGATCACGGGAATGGAAGTGTCCGACGCGATTGTTTTTGCCTTCGTGATGAGGGCACCGTTGATCCTCTCGATCATCGCGTTCAATATCTCTTCCTTTGATTTGAAATGATAATAAAGAGTTCCTCTGGCGATCCCCACTCTGTCCAGGATATCGTTCGTGCTCGTCTTATCATATCCCTTTGTGATGAAGAGTTTTTCGGCCGTATCCAGGATCTCATTGCGTCGCTCTGCTGCTTCTTTTACAACTCTCAAAGTCTGTTTCCTCTGAATAAGAAAGTATTCGGGTTCTCACGACCGACAGTCTGTCGGTCTATAAGTTGATAATACCCCGGTCTGCGCTCTCAGTCAAGAAAAAATAATATATTTCGGATAAAAGTTTTGCCCGGAATTTTATACTCCCGGTTTAATGACATATCCGGAACTTTATGATAATGTATTATATAAGAATGAAGAAGGACAGATGTGTCCGGAGAGGGTAAGAAAATGTTGTTTGTCGGTTTCCATTTTAATCCACTCAGAGAGCTGAGATCTGAAGCACCGTATAAATATGGACGGGGCTTTGTCTTTGCACGCTCATGCAGGAGCATGGAAACGGGAGATCGACTGTCTTCGGATAAAAAGCATTCTCTATGGTAAGGCTTTAAAAGGAGGATGGATCCGAATAGGAGAGATCATCACCGCCTGTCCTGTATGGGACAGGCGGTTTTTTACATTTGGCGGTATGAACAGAGTAAGGAAGTGATAACAATGATGGAAATAAAGGGAAAAGTCAACACAGCGATCTGCTACGCCTCTGTGATCGAGGAGGAGGCGATCGAGCAGATCCGCCGCATGTGCGATCATGATTTCACGGCCGGAAGCCGTATCCGCATCATGCCCGACGTTCATGCGGGAAAAGGCTGTACGATCGGGACAACGATGACAGTCACCGACAAGGCTGTTCCGAATATCGTCGGTGTGGATATCGGATGCGGAATGTATACGGTCAATCTCGGAAAGGGAGGGGATGAGCGTCTGGGAAGGAAGGCAGGAGAAGTTCGATCTGGAGGAGCTCCGCTGCTACCGTGATCTGCGCGACACAAAGCGTCTCGCAAGGAGCCTCGGAACGCTGGGCGGGGGGAACCATTTCATAGAAGTGGACCGCGCGCAGGACGGAACGAACTATCTGGTCATTCATTCCGGAAGCCGCAACCTCGGAAAGCAGGTCGCGGATCTCTACCAGAAGCTGGCCATCGACCTCAATCAGGGCAAGGAAGAGTATTTTAAGGAGCGCGATGAGATCATCCGCACCTATAAAGAGCAGGGCAGGCGAAAAGAGATACAGGCTGCGCTCAAAAAGATCGCCTGGAAGGCGAAGGAGAACACGATCCCGGAGGACCTGTGCTTCGTATACGGTCCGTACCTTCAGGACTATCTCTTTGACGTAGAGATCTGCCAGCGTTTTGCGAAGAGGAACAGGGAGAAAATGGCCGAGATCATCCTGGAGTGCACCGGGATGACCGGCACAGATGCGTTCCACACGATCCACAACTATATTGATACGGACGAGATGATCCTGCGAAAGGGTGCGATTGCAGCCCACAAGGGAGAGAAAGTCCTGATCCCGATCAATATGAGGGATGGTTCCGTACTCGCGATCGGCAGGGGAAATCCGGAATGGAATTATTCCGCGCCGCACGGCGCCGGAAGGCTCATGTCAAGGCGCGCAGCGAGGGAGAATCTCGATCTTGCCGAGTACAAAAAGACAATGGAAGGAATTTATACCACTTCCGTCAATGAGAAGACGCTGGATGAGGCGCCGATGGCGTACAAATCTCTCGAGGATATCATTGACGTTATCAGGGAGTCGGTAGATGTAATTGATGTGATGAAACCGATCTATAATTTCAAGGCATCCGACTGAGAACCTTTTGTTCCGGCAGATGCCGGAACAGGAGGGGATCATGATGATGAACATGCCGGTCATCGATATGACTGCTACAGGGAAGAACATCGTGAGGCTGAGGCTGGCGGCCGGGCTGTCCGTGAGGGAGCTGCAGATCCTGATGGGCTTTTCCACCCCGCAGGCAATTTACAAGTGGCAGCACGGGGCGGCGATGCCGAATCTGGAC
>CADABA010000230.1 GCA_902785985.1 uncultured Lachnospiraceae bacterium | reverse complement strand
AGTCGTGTAATCACGGCGCTTATAGAACATGCCCATGTTGATGCCGAGAACATTGGCGATATAGATCGCGCGGCGCATTCCGCCGGAGTCCGGGCTGATCGCCATGAGGTGTTCATTGTCCAGCTGCAGATCATCGAACTTGCGCAGAATATTCTTTATGAACTGGTAAGCCGGGCTCATGGATTCGAATCCTGCGAGCGGGATCGAGTTCATGACGCGGGGCTCGTGCGCGTCGAAAGTGATGATATTTTCGACGCCGAGTTTCGTAAGCTCCTGAAGAACGTGGGCGCTGTCAAGAGACTCGCGGCCATCCCTCAGCTGCTGGCGTC
This sequence comes from uncultured Lachnospiraceae bacterium, assembly GCA_902785985.1. Lineage (GTDB taxonomy): Bacteria > Bacillota > Clostridia > Lachnospirales > Lachnospiraceae > Chordicoccus. Next base: position 3,715 of record CADABA010000230.1, on the reverse strand, counting down.
CCTCATAGAGGTAGGGCATGATGACGTTGATGCGGTGTGCTTTGCCGCAGGCGGCGGCAATGACTCGTTTCAGATCCTGGTAATGGTCATCCGGAGACATGATATTTTCAAAACCCGCCATCGTATAGGTCAGGCTGTAATTACACACGTCTACAAGGATATAAAGATCCTTGCCGCGGACTGACTGTTTGATCGAACCCTTGCCTTCCCCTGATCCGAAGCGGGGAGTGGATGCCTCCACGATAAAGGAGTCGAGGGAATAATCGTTCGTATTATCTACGCTTTCGGACTCTACGCGCTCTTTTCTCCAGTCGACGAGAAAAGCATCGATCTTTGCACCGATCTCCTGTGTGCTCTTCAGCGGGATAATTCCGAGTTTTCCATAAGTAGTTGCGCCGTTAAAAGGCTTTTCCTGCGTATTGGCCGACCCTTTTTTCATCTGTTCCCTCCACGTAGCTTTTTTTGTATGCGAATGTCGTCTCCAATCAGCCTGATGATGGTGTAATGGCTGGTCAGGCGTGAAAAAATCCGCTCAGAATAGCGGGCAGAAATCTCCTGCATGGGAAGATTTGTCGAGATAATCGTCGACTTCTGCCTCAGGATCCGCTCGTTCAGTACCTGATAGAAGCCGGTCGCCACAAGATTATTTGTCAGCTCGGTACCGAGATCATCGATCGTCAGGAAGTCGCACGCAAGAATTGTTTCAAGATGCGAGGAATTCCTCCCGTCCCTGCCGAATGTCACGTCCGCGAGAAGTTCGAACAGATCACCGGCGGTGAAATACAGAGCAGACCAGGAACGGTCCAGGACTTCTTTGGCAATACAGTGGGTGAGGAACGTCTTTCCGACACCGGTGCTTCCGAATATGAAAAGGTTATTATCTTCCTTCCCGATCCGTTCAATAAAGCGAAGGGCTTCCCTGCAGGCGGAGGCCGCAGTCTCCCTGGCGGTTTTTCCTGTTGTTTTGTCCTTCATTGTATCAGAATACCAGTCAAATGAAAAGTGACTGAAGTTCTCTTTTTCAAGGATGCCGCTGATGCTGTATTCTTTGTACAGGAGCGCTGCCGCGGCCTTCTTAAAGCATGCACACTGCTCACTGCCGATATAGCCTGTGTCCCTGCAGTGAGGACAGTCATACTGCATCTCCAGATAGTCTGCAGGGTAACCGCCGTCGAGGAGGAGCCGTGCCCTCTTTTCTGTGATTTTTCTCATCGACTCATTGTAAAGCGAGAGATCAGCGTCGGGATCCGCGATCCTGCGCTTTGCGGCGGACACGGACAAAGCCGCCGCCTCATCATCGAGAGCGCTGATCGCGGGAATCTTCTGCGCGATCTCAGCCTCACGGTCTGAAAGCTCATGGCGGTGCCGGTCACGGATCTCATCGTAGCCGCGCATGATCGCGTCATATTGTGCATTGAGTAGTGCCATAAATTATCCTCTTAATCCGACGTGGATCCGTCACTGCTTCCGATCGAAAGAAGCTTTTTTTCCAGCGAATCATAATCGTAATTTCTCTGTTCGAAATTGTAGAATCCGCCCTTCCGGGGTTCATCCGGCGTCTTTTTCGCTTTCCGGGACTCTCTGCGGGCTTTATTGTGCTCGGTATCGATCTTTGAGATGTCTTCCAGTGACGCCGCGCCTTTCTTATACCAGCTCGAGAGAATTCCATCCGCGTAGGCGAGCGTGGGTTTTGCGGTGCTCATGACTGTGCGTGTGCAGGCTTCGGTAATTACGTCCAGGGGGAATTTGTAAGTCTTGAGCCACTTGTCCATGATGCGGATCTCTGCCGGGATCGGGCTGTGATTATTGATCCCGAGCGCTCGGAAGATCGCATAATAATCCTTGTTGAAGCTCTTCGCCTGCTGCCTTGCCGCCTCGACCGTTCTGATGCCTTCATCATGCCATGAAAGTGCTACTTTTTCAATATAATGAATGCTGTTATGTCCGCCGTTTGAACAGTACTCGATCAGATAATCGATGAGCTCGGCGGGAAAATGAAGGTCATCATAGAAGTACAGGATCTTCTCCAGCTCAGTCCGGTTCAGCGGATGTCCGATATACTGCTGGGCGATAAAGAGAAGCTCCTGGATCTCCTCGCTTTCGCGAAGTTCATCGATCCGCCTGGCTGTGATCGTCGAACGGGGGATGTCTGACTCTTTTGCGGCAGCACGGGACGGTTCCTTTTCGGTACTGACAGGTACTTTCGAAGGTTTTTCCGCTTCCGGCATGCAGAGGGATATGCCGTCCATCTCTCCGGAGGGATCACCGGATATTAGAAGAAGTCCGGTCCTTTCCCAGTAACGCAGCGCACGGCGGACGTCCGCTTCCGTACAGGAGAGCGCGTCAGCAACAGCCGCGAGAGAAAAATCCGCATTCCTTCCGGCCATCCGAAGAAGATAGAGATAAATTTTTACGAACTCCCCGTTTGCGGAGGGCATATAGGTGTCGAGGAACACGTTCGGCAGGAGCGTGACATCGACCGGATAGGTTGTATTTATGGAAAATGTACTCATATGGACCTCAAAACCATGTTCGCTGACAAAATGGGACGGGGCCGGCAGCTGAAAGTGATGCATAGGCACGCGAGGATGCGCAGGGATTCGGTTTGGAAGATGTCAGCTGACGCTGATCCGAATCCCGCGCCAGGTCTCGAGAGAGAGACTTGAATCCCATTGCACCGTGAAATCCTGCGTCAGAAATCAGAACCGGATTTATGTCCTATGAGTATATCACACCTGAAAAATCCTGCATCCACAAAATCATCCACATTCTGCGCCGATTTATACACAAACGCGGAATGTGGATGATGTGATTTCAGTGGATTTTGTTTCAGTCGACGAGCTCAGGTCCGATATTTGTTACGTTCCCGGCTCCCATAGTTATCAACAGATCCCCGTCCGCACACTGTGCACGGACATACTCCTCGATTTCCTTAAATGTTCCGAAAGAACGAACGTCTGTGCCAAGCGCCGCAATTTCTCTCGCAACATCGTCGGAGGAGACTCCGTAGATATCCTTTTCGCGTGCCGCGTAGATCGGTGCAAGGACGACGTGGTCCGCAGCGCTGAGCGCCTCCGCGAATTCCGGGAGAAGGGCTTTCGTGCGCGTGTACGTATGAGGCTGGAAGATGACCCAGAGTTCTCTGTGCGGATATTGCAGGGCGGCATTGATGGTGGCCGTAATCTCTGTCGGATGGTGGGCATAGTCGTCGACGACGGTAACGCCCTTCATTTTCCCCTTATACTCAAAGCGGCGGTCCGTTCCCGTGAAGGAGCGAAGTCCTTCCGCGATGGTCTTCTGCGCAATGCCGAGCTTCCTGGCCATGGCGATTGCAGCGAGCGCATTCGATACATTGTGAATACCGGGTACGCTCAGCCGGAAGACACCGAGTGTCTGACCTCGCTCGGCGCAGGTGAAGGCAGCGCAGCCATTTTTGTCAAATGTCACGTCGGAAGCCGTATAATCCGCATCCCCGTTGAGGGAAGTCGTGATGATCTCACAGTCGATTCCCTCTGTGACAGTATCGAACTTCTTTGTATCGCGGTCGATGATCAGCGTTCCGTCTGCCGGGATCTGCGCCGCGAACCGGTGGAAGGAATCTGCGATATCGTCGAGATCCTTGAAGAAGTCGAGGTGGTCAGCGTCCACGTTGAGGATGATGCCGATCATCGGGTAGAGAGAGAGGAAGCTGTTCGTATATTCGCAGGCTTCCGTG
>CADABA010000229.1 GCA_902785985.1 uncultured Lachnospiraceae bacterium | reverse complement strand
GATCAGAATTTTTACGACCATAACAAAAATATTCATAAAGCACAATATATTTGCATCCACAGTTCGGACATCGCAAATCTTCAGGATTATACTCAACATCTCCGGATGTCATGCATGCTCGCCCTTCCAGCAAAGCTCTTTTCTTTTCATATTCTGTCAGGACAATGCTTTTATCAAGAATTGAAAGAACAGATTTTTCTGCCTCATATAATCCATATTCCTCATTCAGTGCATGGTATAAATCAACAACGCTAATTCCATTTTTTTTACTTCTATTGAACTGTAGAATGCTTTCAATCTCTTTATCAGAAAGAATCTGTTTTTCCATATAACACCTTCCAGATACAGCTTATTCATCCAGAATGGAGGGCACCATCGCTATTATTTTTCGTGGTGTTTACGTAGCCCTGCACATATTATCAAAATCAATAATAGCAAGAACAAGACATAATGCGAAAAACGGATATTGAAAAAATATAAAATACCTGTAACTATCAGTAACACTGCGTCCACTATTCCAATTATATGTATAATCTTCATTTTTTTATCCTCATGAATTATAGTTTATATTCCCTGCTCTCTTAATATGCCCATAGCTGCTAAACTATATGTCTTTTCTTACCTCAGTATAACGCAATATGGGCAGAATCGGGAAATAATAAGTGCGAATAAAAGCTGATGAGATAAGAAACACCGGAGGTAAGAGCGGCCAAAGCAGGGGTGGTGCGGATACCGGAGACAACAGCGATCCATGGCTATGGAGCTTTATGGTGCTTGTTTCCCTGATCGGGATACTCCTGCTCTCCAAGTTACTCAGGTCATGCTGAACAATATTGTACTCCCTGATTTTCGCTGTATTCCGGGTAATTGGGCACAGCTGTCCCTTTCATCATGTTTGTTCTCCCTGTTTTTCGCTGTATTCCGGGTAATTGGGCACAGCTGTCCCTTTCATCAAATTTGTTCTCCCTGATTTCTCTGATCTATGTAGTACAATCACAGGAAATCTGCGACCTGTGCCTAAAAGCCTTGACAGATGAAGAAATCAATGGAGGACAATCATAAGAAATCCGCCCGGTGTGCCTAAATTACCTCAGGAATACAAAAAGCCATGGGAACATTCACGGAAAATCTCCCCCGTGTACCTAAATAAAAAACAGCCGACACCGGCTCATCCGGTATCGACTGTTTTTTTTCAGGTGGAATACATTTCCACATTCATAATTCTCATTGGGTATCAGTCAGAACTGTTTAAATTATGTTCCGGGTGAAATCAGAAGTCAAGCTCCTTTACGTGGAAGATCAGCTGCGACAGCGCCACCGCACCGCCTACAAATATTGCCATTCCCAGAACAAAAGAAATAATCCCTCTCCCTGTCATTCCCAACATGAAATTGGAATATGCATTTCTAAGGAATCCGTCCAGATCGTAACGGGTCAGATTGTACCTCTTTACAATGAAGATGGCATTCAGCAGACCCTTCAAAGTACTTAACATTATGACCAGCACAATATCCAGGATGATCCCCAATGGCATACTGTTCGTCAGATAAATAAACATTGCTGATATGGTCACATAGCCTAATAACGTACAGACGTTCTGAAGATACTGCAGTATATAGGCCTTTGTCTCAAAGGCACTCATCTGCGTACCGAGAACCTGTGAAATCATAAAATTTAAAAGAGCCAGTATCAGAAACATCCCGAAAAGAAGGATCACACTGTCAAGGAACTTGGCGAACACGACCTTCGTTCTGGAGAAGCCTCGTCCGATTACCGTGCTTAATGCTCCGGATTTCCGATCATCGCCATATACTGCCAGAAGCACTGCCAGACTGGTCAATAAGTATACCATCGTTGAAGGGAGCCCTTTGGTCACGAAAACAAGTCCGTTCCAGATCGGACTCGATAAATATCCGATAATAACAGAAAAAACGCACAGGAAGCAAATCCGCTCTTATCAGTTTTCTCAAAACTCAATCTCCTTTTTCCTGAATACCAGAGCTGTAAGAAGGAGCGCTCCGCCAATATAAAGTACAATCGCCGGAATCAGCGTATATCCGATCTCCCCGGCCGCAATCGAAGCATAGGCATTGTCTATCATGCCGTTAAAATAGAATTCGCTGAAGTCTGTCTTCAGAAAAGAATCCAGCATACCGAACAGTACAGGCATCAGAAATGCCGAGACCAGAAGGGCAACGATACCGGGCGCGACGCTCCATGCGATAAAGAAAAAGAATGTTGTAAACGCAAAGTATCCGCATGTCTTTAAAAAAGCAAACAGGACATAAATCGTCAGCATCTTATTCTGATTCGCTGTGAGACCGGCATCACCCACATTATTTCTGAGGAAAAATGCGAACCATATGAAAAAGAAGAAGAAGAGACACATGAGGACACATTCCAGATATTTTGTCAAAATAAGCTTAGTTCTGGACATCCCTCTGCCAATGACACACTGCATGGATCCTGCCTGAAGCTCTCTCCCGTATACACCGAGAAAGACGGGAATCGAGACAAGGATCGGTCCCAGAAGCGATGTCACGCCCTGCTCCATATTGATAATGTCAGCAGTATACTCCATACTCAGCGCACTTAAGAAGAACACAACAAAAATCAGGAAAAGCCAGACATAAATCGATACTCTTTTCAGTATCCTGCGAAGATCCGCTCTCAATAGATTTCTCATTCCGTGCGTCCTCCGACAAGGTCGAAGTAGAAATCTTCCAGAGAAGACTGCTCTTCCACCTCTTTCAAAATCCTGACACCGCCGTCCGAAAGGAGCTTGCGGGCTTTCTCGAGATCATCCACCCTGATCTCGATTGCCGGCTCTTTTTCTTTCAGATCGTCATGTGTGATCTCCCGCAGCAACGTCCCCTCGTGGACAAAGCCGAACTTGTCAGCTGTGTGTTCCAGCTCACCGAGAATATGTGAAGATACGATAACAGTCATACCAAACTCATCCCGGAAGCGCTTGATCATATTTCTGACATCGGCAATTCCCTGGGGATCCAGGCCATTGGTCGGCTCATCAAGGATCAGGATCTCCGGATTTCCAAGAAGCGCATTCGCGATTCCGAGTCTCTGCTGCATACCCAGAGAATATCCCTTGAAAGGTGTCTTTACGTTCTGAAGACCGACGATCGTGAGGACTCTGTCGATTTCCTTCTTCATCTCCCTTGCAGGGATCCCCTTGACGGTAGCGAAGTATTTCAGATTGTTCCTGGCATTCATATATCCATAGAACTTTGTGCCTACAAGGAACCCGATTTTTCCGCGGTTCTGATACAGCTCCTTCTCTGTTTTTGAGCCGGCGATCGATACGTTCCCCGAATTTCTCTCGCTGAGTCCGAGAATCATTTTAAAAATCGTTGTCTTTCCCGCTCCGTTCTTGCCGACAAGTCCATAGATGTCTCCCTTGTTGACCTGCATATCGACATTTTTGAGAACCTGATGACTCCCGTAGTTTTTTACGACCTGATCCAGTTTAATAATTGCTTCTCCCATAATGAATCCTTCCTCAAAGAACAGTGCAAACCATAATAGGTAAGATAAATTTACCAGACAGAAATCCGTTTATCCGGCTCAAGGTACATGCCATCACCCGTCTTTATATCATATGTCTCATAGAATTTTTCGAACTGCTGAAGTGTTACGTTTATCCTCAGGTAAGCGAGCGGATGCGGATCTCCTTTCACAAGAGAAATCTCCGCATCGGTCGATCTCTGCGTCGCCCAGACGAGGGCCCATTTGCGGAAAAAGGCATCGTAGTTAAATCCGGGAAGCTTCTCTGCTGCTTTAAGAGCAATGCGTACACCGCCCATATCCGCGATCGCCTCCTTATTTACAGCCCCGCTTCCGTAACTTCCTGATCCGGAGAACAGATACATACTCGAGTAATAAGCCGAGACTTTATCAGCCCTGTCATTGAACGCCTGCTGATCGTCTTCCCGTTCGCTTCCGTCCTTATTATATCGGACGCCGCCGTCATCAAATCCGTGGGTGATCTCGTGCCCTACTACAATAGCGAGACCTCCGTAAAGATCTTCCTCTGTTATTCCTTCATAAAAGACAGGCACATCGACAATGCCGGCACAGATGTAAATGCCGTTATACTGCGGCGAATAAAACGCGTTGGTCTGCAGCGTATTCGTCATAGAATCATAAGGATCCCAGACAGACCGGTCATAGTTCCCTGCAACCTTTTTTCCTCTTGCGGCCATAGACGCTTTCCGCGCTTCAAAATAAGCCTCGACCAGATTGCCCCCCTGTTCAGCCGGCACGATATTTAAATCGCTGAAATCGAGCAGCTCGTTATTCGGGAACATAACATGAATACACATCGCATCAAGCTTTTCAACAGCAGCCTGTTTTCCCGCATCAGACAGCCAGGACTCTTCCATGATCACTTCGCGGAACGCATCGATCAGATTTTTCGTCATTGTCTCAAGGCGTTCGATATTGGCCGGATCCATGTACCTGTCAACATAGGCCTGATTGATCGCAGCCATCAGCGCGGTGTGTTTGTTGATCTCTTCAAAGAAACGATACTCGTCACTTTCTTCATCACTCAAAGACTTGTCCTGTGGATTTTCCGGATTTACATTAGAGCCTTTGATCTCTTCCATTACTGCGATTGCATCGGAACCCACCAGATCGGCGACCTCAAAGAGATACCTCACGATCAGGTAAGATTTGATCTCAGAGATATGAGACTCGTCACAGAGCTGATCCAACTGATTGACATAACCGATATCCATCATATACTGAGCAGCGTCCTGGAATCCCCATGCATCCAGATAGGCAAGGATCGGATAATTCTTCGCCGCTTCCTGCACATCAGCCCTGCTATAGCTGAGATTTCTGGCTTCATTCTGAGACAGAATGTTGCTGTTTCTGGCCATTGCCTTCTCAAAGCTGTAATTTTCATCAATGATCCTCTTGATATCGGAGGCTTCATAGCCCAGATCTTCAAGGAAAATGGACAGCACCTCATTGAGCATCTCTACCTGCATCAGCGCTTCGTCGTTCAGATCAAAATAGAAGTCATCCTGCAGACACAGACCGCCGTGTTCAAGCAAGGTCATATAAGCGGTCGGATCCGTGAAAGACTGGCCCGACTGGCCTATTACGAGAGGCGCTGCTCCAAGCGGATTCATCGCCGGATCACAAATCCATGCATAGAGACTTTCCGTATCTTTTATTGCCTCGATCCCGTCAAAATACTTTTTTACCGGTTCCCATCCAAGTCGATCCCTGGTCTCCATGTCTTCAAGCAGAGCAGCATATTTTCGTACTTCTTCTATGCCCTTGCCGGTCACCGTCGTGTCTTCAAGCAGGGTACGCTTTTTCTTCAGTACATTGGCGAGCACTTCAAGCATAGTGGACGCTCCTCTCCCATCAGAGTGAGCAAGGATCCAATCCTTGTTGACCGCCGCGGCATAATCATCCTGCAGGCGGATCTCAGTCTCCCAGCCGGTCATCAGCAGGCTGAGCATGAGCACGATCACAATTGTAAACGATATGATTCTTTTTCTCATTCTGCTCCTTTTCCCTTTCGTTAATTTGTATCTTTTTTCTCTAAAAAAAGTTTTTCAATAATTAATATTTATCATTTTACAAAAAACAGCACAACAAAATTTATCATTTTTATAGATTCATATTTTGTCAATAGACATGTATAGTACAAATTATTAAGACGCATCATGCTTGTTTCGCGGCAAATCGGACACCGGACAGCCTTATCTCGTGAGTAAAAAAATGCTTCAAATTCTTTCAATTTCTTCAGCATTATACCAGTTTATACTTCTTTTATACTCTTGATAAGCCTATCTAAAAGTGCTAATATTTGCTTAAGCTTTTCCAATTTTTTATTGTAAAATGCCGAAGGGAGGTAGTCATGGCGAAAATACGTGATTATGGAAAACTGGCTGCTGATATTAAAAATACCATAGGCGAATCTAATATCACCAGCGCAACACATTGTGCGACGCGATTGCGTCTGTTCCTCAAGGAAGATCCGAGTGACGAGATCACTAAGAAGATCGAGAGCATGCCCGGTGTTATCCAGGTCGTGAAAGCGGGCGGTCAGTATCAGATCGTCATCGGAATGCATGCGAAGGATGTCTATGAAGAGCTCAGCAAGATCATGACCTTCGACGAGAATGCTCCGACAGCAAAGGTCGGTATCGCCGACAAGATCATTGCCACGATCGCAGGTTCGATGGTCCCGTTCCTGTATGTTCTTGCAGGCGGCGGTCTTCTGCAGGGTGTTCTGATCATCACCCGTCTGATCCTCGACAAAGTGACCCCGGGCGGTTCAGCAGCTTTCGATGCCAGCGGCTTCGGCACACTCTACAATATTATTTCATGGACTCCTTTCAACTTCATGCCGGCATTTATCGCTGTCTCAGGATCCAAGCATTTTAAGTGCAATCCTTTCATCGCTCTGTGGTGCTGCTGCACGCTGATCAACCCGGGCTTCACGGAGATGGCGAACAGTATTGCCGAGGGAACCAAGCTGAAATTCCTCTTTATCCCGATGTCCGGCGTTACCTATTCCGGTACGGTCATCCCCGCTATCGTTATGGTAGCTGTTCTCGCGCTACTTGAGAAGAAGCTCAACAAGATCCTTCCCGAGGACTTCAGAGCTCTGTTCCTTCCGGTATGCTGCGTTATCATCATGGTTCCGCTTACAGTCCTTCTGATCGGTCCGGTCACAACGATCGTTGCCGATGCTGTCGCCAAGGGATATCAGTTCCTCTATGGCCTTGTTCCGTGGCTTGCAAACGGTATCGTCGCATTCTTCTGGCAGGTATTCGTCATCTTCGGTGTCCACCACAGCTTCACGCCTGTTGCGACTTCCGAACTTGCGACATCCGGTTTCACCATTTTCTTCTGTATGGCAGCCATCGCTGTCTGCGCTCAGGCATCCGCATGCTTCGGCGTATGGTTCAAGACAAGGAACAGCGAAATGAAACGTGCCGCTCTGTCAGCCGGTGTCACAGGACTTTTCGGTATTACAGAGCCGGCTATCTACGGTGTAACGCTCCGTCTGAAGAAGCCGTTCTGGTGCGGCTGCGGCGCTGCGGCAATCGGCGGTATTATCGCATCCTTCTTCGGAACCCGTTATTTCAAGTATCCGGGCATGGTCGGATTCTCAACGATTCCGTGTGCTATTTATGATGCACAGGCTCAGGCAGCCTGCGAGGCGCTCGGAACGGCAGATCCCAGTTTGGCAAGAGGTATCTGGGGTGCTCTAATCGGAACCGCTGTGGCAGTTGTTCTTGCATTCATCTTTGTACAGTTCATCGGATTCGAAGATCCGGTCGAAATTCCTCCGGAAGCGGAAGATGATGGAGCGGCAGCAGACGAAGATGCAGGTCTTGCTGACACGACCATCTACTCGCCGATGAACGGCAAGGCTGTCAAACTTGAACAGGTTCCGGATGAGGCATTTGCTTCCGGAATGCTCGGACTTGGTGTCGCAATCGACCCGTCCGAAGGAAAACTCTACGCTCCGTTCGACGGCACTGTAGCCGGTGTTTTCGATACGAAGCACGCTTATACGCTTGTAAATGACGCAGGCGCTGAAATGCTGATCCATATGGGTCTCGATACTGTCAAGCTTAACGGCAAGTATTTCACTCCGAAGGTATCTGACGGACAGGCTGTCAAGAAAGGTGATCTCCTTGCGGAGTTCGATATCAACGCTATCAAGAAAGAATATAAGATGTTCACTCCGGTCCTTCTGACGAACGCAGAGGATTACTCATCAGTAGAAATCGTCAAGGATTCCGGTGATGTTAAAGTCGGTGATGTACTTTACAAAGCAAAAGCCTGACAATTCACGAGATGTGCTGATTAGTTCAGCTGATCTCTGAGAGCAGAATGAACGGGGCTGCCGCATTTATGAAATTCCGCGTACCATATGATCTTCTGCGGAAGAAACTGTATGGCGGATATTCTTTAGATGCTGCGGCCTCGTTTATTCTTCATCGCGCAATACTCGTGATTTTGATCATGAGATCCGCGCTCAAAGTGAAATATGGTTTCATCGTGAGTACAATTTCGCGATAAAGAGCAATGTTTCGCAGTCGCCTGATCCATGTTGATTCACAAGGAGAGATATCATGCCTGTTTCCTTTCCGATTCTTTTCAGAACACCTTCAAACGCAAACGTCGCCACTTTCTGTTTTTATATAGGACTGCTTGCCCTTGCGATCGGAATCTATGTATGGCTCAAAAAAAAGCCTGACATTTTTCCCGGATATAAAGAAAATGAAATAAGAGATCCCGCACAGTACGCAAAGCTCAGAGGGCAGTCTTTGATCTCGCTGGGAGTTGCTCTTATTGTCCTCTCCTTCCCGATCAACTCAGAAGAACCGGATATCAGGATCCTGGTCGCTACACTCCTCTTCACTGTGTTCCTGCTTCTGACTGCTCTTTATCTTCATCTGCAGGCACGCAAACTTGGCCGCAAGTGACATGATTACATATCTGCAAATAAGAACCTCAGCTTTCGCCAGGCGCAAAAGGTCTTCCCTTTGCGGTCGGCGAAAACTGAGGTTCTCTCATGTGTCATCTGGTTCCCTTTGATTTCAGAAGTAATTACATCCGGTCCTCGAAGTAATTCGCATTTGCTCTTTTTTAAGGATCTTATCTGATTCCTGAGATAATCTCCGGGCTCTCAGTCCCGTCGATCAGCTTCGCATACCCCTCAAGCATCTTCGCCTTGGAAGTCAGCAGACCGGCGTGCGAACTGACAAAAATCTGGGCCTTCTTTTTCCCGTTCCTTGCCTCCTGGACAACATTGATCGCGGAAGAATTTCCGTCGATCGCAATCACGACGGATGGCCTCCGCTTGAAGATCTCGTAGGAAAAGCTCTTATAAAGGCCGAGCCCCGTCGGCTCGATGGAAATTCGGATACCAAGGTCATATCTGCGGAGCCGTCCGGCCTCAGCATGTGTGATTTGTGTCGGTACGATCGCAAAGATCCTGAATTTTTCACCGGCCAGATCCGCGAGCTCCCGCTCGTAGCCGAGAAGCCTGTGACCGATGACAAAGAACACTTTCTGAGGATCTGCCTTCTTTACCAGCTCCTCAATGAAAAGCCTGAATTCCTCTTTTACCCGCGTATGGTGATGATCGTTGTTGAAGCTTCCGCCGAGAAGAACGACCGGCAGGGCGTCTGTCGGCATCTCCCGGATCTGTGCGGAAAGGACTTCCGCGCTCTCGACCTTGCCCGGAGGCGTCTGGTACGAGCTCTCCGGTCCCTTCTCTTCGCTGATTCTCCTCTCATAGAAAAGACGCACATCCTCCCCGCCATTTATGCGGCTAAAATTCTTCTTCTTTTCCTCAAAGACGTTCAGACTGTCCCGGAGGACCAGATCCTCGGCCTTTTTCATGGCCATAACATCCTCTCCAGGGCGAGCTGCTCATCGATGGAATCCGTTCCGTAGATCGCGCCTCCGTCCGTCCCCTGCACACAGAGAATATCTTCTTTCAGGTACTGTTTTAACGGATGCTGTTTCAGCGTGCTCAGGTTGTTGAGCCGGACATTGGATGTCAGCTGAAATTCCAGGACGACCCTGTCCGACCGGAGTGTGCGGAGAAGCTCCTTCCCTCTCTCCGTCTTCAAATTAGGAGTATACAGACCGTGGCCGATCCGGACACGGGGCATTTTCTGGCCGGGCAGGAGCGCCTCCCGGACGCACTGTACGCTTTTTTCAACGTTGTCCCTGAGTCCGTCATTTTCTCCCGCGTGGATCCGGATCACGAAGCCCGGGGTATCCGCTGCAATGCTGACCAGTTCGGCAAGGACGGGCTTGAGATCCCTGATATCATTGATCTCCTCCCCGATGATATCGCTGCCGGCGATATAGGGATCAGCGGCCGTTGCACGAAGCGTCCTCAGCTGGTCACGCAGGACCTGCTGGGACTCGACATTGTCTTTGACGATCGTCAGAGGGATCCGTCGGAAGGATGCAAGGAAACGCAGGGTAACGCCGGTCTCCGCCGTGATATCCGGCATGGACGCGTGGAGGAACGCAAGGACTTTTGGAGCATCCGCCGGCTTGACCAGACTCGTATCGGAGATCTCAGCGTAGACGATCCCTCTCTTCTTACAGCCCCGGGCAATCCAAAGCAGCTTGTTCTGGTACAGCGTGTAGTCCGCAAATCTCGGATCCAGTCGGTCCGCCTCCATCTGCCGCAGGGCATCCGTGATCTCCCTGTCCGGGATCTTCTCTGCGTTCGTCAGAGGAATCTTCTTCTCCGACTCGATTCCCTTTGCAAAGACGTAGCGGTAAAGGTAGACCTTCTCGAGGTTGGAAAAGACAGCCTGACCATCCTTCAGGATCGTGAGCGACGCGCGGATCCGGGGCAGATTATGGTCAGCATTTTCCAGATTATTCAAAATGAAGTCCGCAAAGTTGATGAACGTATTGTCATCGATCCTCCGGAATGAGCCCGAGCTTCTTTATATAGTACAGCGGGTAGCGGATCTGATGACGGATGCCCAGCGCTATGAGGATATCCGCATCCAGGTTCGCATTCATATGTGTATGCAGATTCGTCCGGAACTTATGCTCCCGCCGGATGTAAGTCTTCACGAGGGTCTTGCGGAAATCCAGATGATAATCCTTTGTCTGGCTCATGAGCGTCTTGGCAATCGCCGGCACGTAAGCCTTTCTCTCAATTTCACCGTCCGGATAAATGTTCGCCACCTTCGTATCATTCAGACGGAAGACATAGACCTCCCGGTTGTCCCCGTCTATATAGCAGGGAATCTCGCCCCGAATGACTTTGAGACCGCTCTCGTCGAAACTGATCGGCAGATTACAGAGCGCGGCAAGGTTCGTGATCAGATTCCCGGTCTTATGGTAGGGCGTCCGGAGAATATAGGTGAGCTGAGCGTCCTTGCTGTAGAGCTCCACAATAATATCCTTTTCCTTATCCAGATAGAATTGACCGAATTTCTGCATTCCGACTCCTTTTCTTCATGTTTCACTTTGCACATTCATCATAGATTTACATCACGAGAATTCTGCGTCAGAGAATCAAGAACGCCTTGGCGTTCTTGCCGCGCCGCGCGAGGTGCGAAGCACCTTCCTATCTTGCCGCGCCGCGCGAGGTGCGAAGCACCTTCCTAATTGCGCGGCTGCGATCCGCCGTGCCTAAGCATGCGTAACAATGCTCCAGTGGAGCATTGTGTAGCTGAGGCTTTAATCTCTGACGCTTACTTTGTATCCCATGTCAGAGAAAAGTTTCAATTTGCGCATTCATCTCATGAATGAAATCACGAGAATTCTGCGTCAGAGATTCCCCTTGGACGCCAGCGTGTAGTCTGCTCCGTTCTGCTGGGCGATCATTGCGACCAGGGATCCTACAGGCGTAGCAAGCATGACCATGGACACGCCGACCAGGACCGGGTCATGCACAAAGAGACGGATGATCAGCATGCCGGCGATCGGGATCACAAGCATTTTTATAAATGAAAATCCGAGCAGACGTACATCCGTGAACAGCTCGCTAATTGGAAATTCCGTCATAGACGCACCGATCACGAGCATGCTGAGAGACGTTGGCAGCGCTCCGAGACTGTCCACACAGGTCACCAGAAATTCCGGTACAGGCAGTTTGACAAAGGAGAGGAACAGTGTGACCGCGCATGCGATCGTCAGGATCGACGAGCCGTACGTGTAAATAAGGAAATTGAATGGGATCGTAAAGAGCGACGCATAAAGGAGGGCTTCCGCGCCATACATGGCACGGATCAGCGGGAATCCCATAAAACCGATATTGGAGAAGATCAGCATGACCCTGTACACACCGCGGTCCTCCGGCTCTGTCCCCAGAAGCCGGGGAACAAAAAGACCGCACAGGATCGGGAACCCATACACAAAAAAGCACAGGATGACTGTCAGGAGGAGCATTCTGCCGGAAGGAGCTTCCGCGCGCGAAATTGCCCCGGAAATCAGCATGCAGGGATTCCCTATATTTACGATGATAAATGAAAGGCTGTTCATGCCGGACTGATCAAGATGGCCGTACTTCCGGAGGGCGTACCCGATCAGCATAAAGATCAGCATGGCGAGCATCTGCTGCAAAAGTATCATATTTCTCTCCTGTTTTTGCCGGAACGCCTCAATTATACCACAAGGGGGAGATTCTGCGCACCTGAGATTCAAGGTCGCCTCAGCGTTCTTGCTGCGGCGTGCGCGGCGCGTAAGCGCCTTCCGCTGCGCACGTCTGCAATCCGCCGGAGTTGCACAGTCAGAAAGCTTCTCAGTTTACAGAATTTTTTCAAAAAAACCCTTTCCCCCCTTGATTCCCGGCGCCATTCGTGGAATAATAGAATTAGAAATGTAAGGGCTTACATTTCAATATCCAGGTATTGTTTTACCCGTTACGACGGCTGTTTTTCTATCATTCATCAATTAACAATCGGAGGGTTACGCATA
>CADABA010000228.1 GCA_902785985.1 uncultured Lachnospiraceae bacterium | reverse complement strand
TTCACGATCAATCAGGCCGCGCCGAAGCTTACATTCGCAAGCAGTGAAGTATCAAAAACAACACTGGATACACCCTTTACGAATGAGCTGACCATAAAGACGGACGGAGCGATTACATTCAATTCTACCAACAAGAGTGTAGCAACTGTAAACAGATCCAGCGGCAGAGTCACGATTAAAAGTGCGGGTACGACGACAATCACGGTCAAAGCTGCGGAAGGTACGAATTACAAAGCCGGAAACGCAGAGTATACACTGACCGTAACAAACGGTCTGGCGATCGTGAGCATCTCCGATGATTGCTATGGCAAGACCGGAACCCCGGCATCCTTCCATGTTGAAGCCGCGGGCACTGGAATAACCTATCAGTGGCAGTACCGCACAGCCGGGATGACTGACTGGAAAGCTCCTGCACAGGCAAGTGCGCAGACAGCCGATTATACATTTAACCTGAAGACTTCTTATGACAATATTGAGGTGCGCTGCATCGTCTCGGATGATTCCGGAAATGAAGTCATTTCGGAAACCAGAAAGGCCAATGTATTTGCATTCACATCACAGCCTGCTGATGCAATTGCTTCAGAAGGAGAAGCAGTGAATTTTGAAGTATCGGCAATCGGGAACAATGTCACATACCAGTGGTATTATAAACGCCCGAACAGTACGTGGAAAAAGACAACAGTGGCCGGAGCAACAACTGCGGTCCTTCCGATTACGGCCAGCACAGTAAATGACGGCACATCCTACCGCTGTGTCATCACAGACGAAGCAGGAAATAAGATCAATTCAACAGCCGCGCTCCTGACAGTAGACAACTCTCTCAGGATCACAGGCATATCAGAAGATGCCTATGACGTAAACGGAGAGAGCGTCACCTTCCATATCGATGCCGCAGGGCAGGGCAATCTGACATTCCAGTGGCAGTACAAGCTGGCCGGAGAATCCAAATGGAGAACGCCTGCTCAGGCGAGCGCAAAGACAGCTGACTATGTATTTAAGCTGAGACCTTCTTACGATAATATCGAGGTCCGCTGCATCGTGACGGATGCATCGGGGAACAGCGTCACATCGGATGTGAGAAAGGCAAATGTCTTCGCGATCACCGGTCAGCCACAGGATGCGGAGCTTGAGCTTGGCGAGCAGACGACGTTTGCCGTAGAGGCGGTCGGTAAGGATCTGGCTTATCAGTGGTTCTATATGAGACCGGAGGGAAGCTGGAAAAAAGTTACAGTAACAGGCTATAATACGGCCGCCCTGGTGATTACGGCGAACAGCAAGAACGACGGAACGAAGTTCCAGTGCCGCATAACAGACGGGCTTGGGAATATGCTTATTTCGGCAGCGGCATTACTGACACAGAAGTAAAGATTTTGAACTAAATCTAACTTATAGAATTAGGTAAATAGAATCATTACTGCAGTGAACTCATTAAGGGATTTGTAAGCGTAAAACTTGGTGTGTCTATTTTTCGGGCAATCCATTGCCTATAATGACTATGTATACCATTCCACCGCTACAGCGATCCTGAATAGCGGCCCAGACCTGCAGTGTGGATAGCTTGTCTGTGAAATCAGCCGGAGCAGGGCTTGGGTATTGTACTTTGATAAATGTATAGTTCAAATGGAAGATCTGCCCTTGTTGCATCATTGCAAAAAAGGTATTCCTTTTTTGTAGTTGCTTCATACCCACCATTCTGCCGGTTATGCACAGTGATCCTTTTTTCGCGGAGTTCGTGGCCGTTCTGGTGGGATCTGATCAGCAAAGGCCTGCATAGCTGCATGTTTTTCACTGGCCTCATAAGTCCGGTATACTTCCGACCATGGCATACAGTCATCAAGGAAAGATCTCTCTTTCGTGATCTTCTGTGTGGATAACGTCTCCAGCAGATATTTCAGGTAGTAATAAGGATGCGCGCCATTCGCTTTCGCCGTTTCGGTCAGCGTGAACAGGACGGTGGCAGCTTCAGCCCCTTCGATGGAATAACTGAACAGCCAGTTGCGCCTGGAACAGGCGAAGGGCTTTATGCACCTCTCCACAAACCCGTTATCCGCAGGGATCACCGGGTCATCCAGGAACCGCCGGAGTTTTTCCTCCTGGTTCAGGGAGTACCGGACCGCATCCCTGAACTTTTCGCTGTATGACGGGTCGTCCATATCCAGGGCCTTGATATAGCTAAAGAACGCATCCACTTTTTCCTTTACCGCAGACTGCCGGCCTCTCAGGCGTTCTTCCGGCGAACAGTCCTTCAAAGGCTGCTCCGCGTCATAGATCTCATCTACCAGGGTCAGGGCCCTGACCTCCGGGATCTCCTGGAGATCTTCCGGGTCTTTTCCCCTGATGCTGATCAAAAGGGACGCGTAAAAGAACCGGCGCCTTACATGCATAAAGCACCCTGAGCCATGGATCTCCGCATACTCCTCCTCCAGTACACCGTAGGAACAGTACGCATCACTGGTGATGTTCCCGGCAAAACCACTGTCCCCATAGAACCGGCGCAGGTGCTCCGTTGCCCGGGTCAGTTCAAAGCGGTAGACAATGACCGGATGGCCCGGATCCAGTTCCGACGTCGTATGGACCCAGACATAGCTCTTCGACCCGGCTTTCCTGCCATCCATTATGACTTCGAAGGTGGTCTCATCGCACTGGTTATACTCCCGCCTGCACAGGAGCGCGGCCATATGCTCCGCAACAGTCACGAGGAGTTCATTGCCGAACCGGTTGATCCAGTTCGTGACCGTCTGGCGGGAGAGCGGGACACCGCTCCTCAGGAAATCGGCTTCCATCCTATAGGAAGGGACACACTGGACGGCCTTCTGGTACATGACTTCCGCGACAAGTGATGAACTCGCCAGGGAGCCGGGGAGGAGCTTCCCACAGGGATTGGGGGCCACGAGGACATGTTCCAGCCCGACAGATATGACAGGGCGGAATGTACATTTATGGTATTGGACGGTATGCACGGATTCGATCGTATCCTCCTGCCGCCAGAATGCGATCCTCCAGTTCCCCTCACCGTACGCGCTGTTCAATTCATCAACATCAAAGTCGTAGACGGTCCGGGTAGGGAGCCTGTCAAGATCCGCCTTCCGTTTTCCGGAGGATTTTTTTCCGCCGGCCTTGCGGGACCTGCGGGGATGCAGCGCCTTTTCCAGTTCCGAGGCAGTCGTTCCTTCCTGCCCGTCCGGCGCTTCCCGGCCAGGCCCGTCCGGGATCTCCTCGATCGGGTCGGCAGGATCGCCATCGAGGATCACGTCAGCAATCCCGGAAGATGTTTCACTCTTACGCCCGAACAGGTCCTTATTCCTCATCCGGAGCTGGTCGGAGAGCTTCCTGTTCTGGCGCAGGAGCTCCTTGTTCTCCTTTTTCAGGGCGGTGTTCTCGTCTTTGATCTTCCGGAACTGGATGGACATCTCGGTAGCCGCGGCGGAATTGATCTCCAGGATGGCATCTTTTTCCGAGCATTCTTCCATGAGACGCCGAATGGAGAGGATCATCTCCTCCCTGCTCATGGAATCAATCCTGCTGTTCAGTTCTTCCAGTTCCCGCCTCATGGATACGCCTCAGGATCCGGATATCTGGTCCGTGCAGATATCCCTGCACAGGGCCAGCTGTCTGTCGATCTTTCCCATCGCGTCCTTCAGCCTCCGGATCTCATTCCTGAGCGTAGAGATCTCGATGTCTTTCTGATCGACTGCGAGGGAGAGCTCCCTGACCCGGTCCCGGGCTTCTTTATACAGCCGGGACAGTTCGGCGTCCTCCCCTTCCGGCATGGCCGGGGAATCCTTGGGCCTGCGCCCGCGCCTCCCGGTCGGAATGATCTCCCCCGTTTCGGGATCCAGTTTCCCGATCACGCGGCGTTTTGAACGGGACTGCTTTTTTTCTTCGTCCCAGTAGCTGATGGACTCGTAGACGTAAGTCGTATCCGTATCCTTATGGTACTGTTTGATGATAGCCATTTGCGTTCCCTCCATCGTTACACTTTACGGTTTTATTATATCACTTGCTATTTTAAATGTCAATAGCAAAGTGATATAAATAAATTTAAAATGTCACTTTTTGAGAGAAGCTCACTTACAGACAGGGGTCTGTATGTCACAGAGGGCCGGGTACTGTGCCGGACCGGTCCTGCACTATGCTGTTTTCAGTGTGCTGCTGTTTTGTGAAAACCTCCTTGATGGAGCCTTCTATGGCGAATCCGTCCATAAGGCGACGGAACTGTTCGGGGGTGAGCTCCCTGGCCTCGTCTGGGGTACGCGGCCACTGGAACCGGTTGCCGCCAAAAAGGACCTTAGTCAAAAGGAGCATGCCGTCCCCCTCGAAAAGGATGCCTTTTATGCGGTCCGCACGGTTGCCGCAGAAGAGGAACAGCGTACCTTTTTCTGTCGTGCTCAGGCCATAGTTCAGTCTGATATAGGCAGCAAGGCCTGGGATCCCTTTGCGGAGATCAACGCGGCCGCAGCAGATAATGACACGGGAAAAACCGATTCCTTCCTTAAGCACGGCCGATCACCTGCATAACCTTCTCCAGCGTGGCGGCCTGCAGGGACCCGCTGACATAGACCCGGTATGTTCCGGCCTGGATCATCAGCTCGGGGATGAATGAATGGTTCTCCTGTGGCTGCGGGGGGACTTCCGGATGCGCCGACATTGCCTGATATTTTTCTGTGACATCGGCGAACGCCGGTGCATAGACTTGTACAGCCGACCCCGGCAAAGCGGTATGGCTGCTGTCCATCTGCTGAAGCATGTCCTGCTGGAACTTGCGCTGCCAGTACATGAGGCTTCGATATCTGATGCCATTCTCTTCGCACCACTGGCGTTTCGAGATCTCTGTGTTCCGGTTGATGCATTCAGTCACGATCCTGCGCCATTGTTCGCATCGGATTTCAGTTACCTTCTGATCCATTGTATGCTCCTTCTATAGTAAGTGTTTCTGTTGCCAACATTATTATAGAAGGGACATGGAATTTATATAAGACACATCAAGTTTTACGCTTACTAAAGAGTTATATACGAAGCAGTTCTATCGCCCCATGACAACGGTGATGACGGGATCAAGTTTTCCGATTGCCAAAGACATACACAAGACGGATGTTCCTATATCCATTACATATCTCGGAAACATTCGTTACGATCGATACCATTCTATTGCTGAGATGGGTAAAGCTTTAGAAGAAATCAACAAGGCAAATGGAACAGATTATTATATTAATGTTTACACCAATGAAAAGGATAAGCAGATCCTACAGACACTGGAAGAAGTGAAAACTGTACATTTGTGTGGGTTTGTGTCCGGAAAAGAGTTTGATGAAGTACTCCACAATGCGGATTTTCTTCTCCATACAGAATCCTTCAAGGAAGATTATATCGAACTCGTCAGAAACTCTGTATCCACAAAAATCGCTGACAGTCTGGGAAGTGGTGTTCCTCTGATTGCTTATGGTCCTGACTGTATTGCATCTATGGGACATCTTATCAGAAATGATTGCTCCATAACGATTACGGAAAAGGAT